>CAYSIK010000064.1:0-11627 GCA_964431045.1 uncultured Flavobacteriaceae bacterium | reverse complement strand
AGACCAAAGCTGCTACCCTGGCCATTGCCAAGCATCACGGGCCGGTATATCTGCGCTTTGGCAGGCCCAAATGGCCTGTTTTCACTCCGGAAAATCAGGTTTTTGAAATTGGAAAGGCACTGATGCTGAACGAAGGAACGGATGTGAGCATTTTTGCCACCGGTCACCTGGTTTGGAAAGCCATACAGGCAGGTGAGGCGCTGGCTGAAAAAGGTATCAGCGCTGAAATTATCAACATACATACCATCAAACCACTGGACGCGGAAGCCGTGCTGAACAGCGTGCGCAAGACGCGTTGTGTGGTAACAGCCGAAGAGCATCAGATTAACGGCGGGCTGGGCGATAGCATCGCCCAGTTGCTGGCACGTAACTATCCAACACCGGTTGAGATGGTGGCGGTGATGGACAGCTTTGGCGAAAGCGGCAAGCCCGAAGAACTCCTCACCAAATACCACCTGGATTCGGCGGATGTAGTTGCGGCTGCAGAGAGAGCGATTGCCAGGAAATAATCCTTACTATTACCTTCCCCTTGAAGGGGCTAAAAAGTACATTGGTCTTAAGCGGATAGCAGGTCCATTGACTGTTGATTTCAATGGAAAAGCCAAGTGAATTTCAAACCAAACTTGGAAATTGCTTGGAGTAATATTCTTCTCTACATGGGATTTGTTATTGGTAAATAGATGTTTAAATCGCGTTTTATCAGTTAATAAATTGAATTACAATAATATAATGGTTATATAATCTCCGCAAAAAATGCGGTAATTGGAAGTTGAATATGATTTCATAATGAAAAAAGTAAGTAGCGGGATATTCGGCAGTAACTTTGCATCCGTAAGTTGAATACCAGAGATATTCTCCGGCATTTCGGGCAAACCGGCCCGATGCAGGAACTGGAAGCCGCTCTGGCAAGTGCCGGAGATCAAATTTACCTGGAAGGCGTGAGCGGATCCGGGCAGGGACTTATTTTGGCTTCACTTTTTTCGGTTAATTCCAGGCCTTTGCTCATCATCATGCCCGACAGAGATCAGGCGGGGTACATCCAATCAGACCTGGAGCATTTGCTGCCCGGTGAAAATATTTTGTTTTTGCCAGACAGTTGTCTCAAACCTTATAAACTGGGCAGTGAACATGCCATCTCGGCGCAGGAACGCATAGAAACCATTACTGCGCTGCGTAAAAACAACCGACGCATTCTGGTTACCTATACCGCGGCCATTGCTGAAATGGCGGTTGAGCAGCAAGTGCTTGCTCAAAACACCTTCGATATTGCCCGCAGGCAACAACTGAATCTGGAGTTTCTGATGGATTTCCTGCAGGAAAACGGTTTCGAGCGTGTGGATTTTGTGTTTGAGCCCGGCACCTTCAGCATACGCGGTGGCATTGTGGATCTATTCTCATTTGCCCATGAGCATCCGTTTCGTATAGAGCTGGATGGTGATGAGATTGAGAGCATCCGCAGTTTTGACGTAAACACCCAGCTTTCCCTGAAGGAAATGGATCACTTCAGCCTGGTGCCCAATGTGCATGACTCGCGGTTTGAAGAAAACAGAACTCCTGTATTTGATTACCTGGCAAAAGATACCCTCATTTTTGGTGCGGAATTGCCGTTGCAGATAGAGAATTTGGGAAAGGGCTGGGAGAAAGCCTTACAGGACCATGCCACTGCCACCGATGCCGGCGCAGAAAATGTGCCACCGCATCCCAAAGACCGCTTGCTAACACCGGGACAACTGGGACGCATTCTCGAATCCTTTGCGGTCTTGCATTATCTGGGCAATCCTTCCGCAAAAGCAAAGCGCATAGGCTTTCTGCAACAGCCGCAGCCCATTTTTAAACGGAATTTCACCCTGCTCATTGACTGGTTGAAAGAAAGCAAGAAAGAAGGTTTTGAAAGCCTGCTATTTAGTGAAAACAACCGACAGATTGAGCGTTTGCAGACCATTCTCACTGATTTGAATGCGCAGGTTGAATTCACCCCTGTCTATGCCGGTCTTAGTCAGGGCTTTGTGGATGCCGATGCCAAAATGGCCTTCATCACCGAGCATCAGCTGTTTGATAAATATTACCGGCCTAAATCCCGTGAGCGTTACAGCGCCTCTACATCGCTTACGTTGCGTGAATTGCGCAGTCTGAAACCCGGTGACTTTGTAACCCACATGGACCATGGAATCGGGCGGTTTGCGGGTTTGGAAAAAATGGACATGAACGGGGTGATGCAGGAAGTGGTGAGGCTGGTGTATCGCGACAATGACTTGCTGTATGTATCTGTAAACAGCCTGCACAAAATTGCCAAATACACCGGCAAGGACGGCACGGCGCCGTCGCTTCACAAACTGGGCAGTCCGGTATGGGACAAACAAAAGAAGGCTACTAAGAAAAAGGTAAAAGACATAGCCCGCGAGCTCATCAGCCTTTATGCCCGCCGCAAGGCGCAAAAGGGATATGCGTTTGCCCCAGATAATTATTTGCAGCTGGAGCTGGAGGCCGGATTTTTTTATGAAGATACTCCAGACCAGGGTAAGGCCACGGAGGATGTGAAGCGCGATATGGAAAGCGAACAGCCCATGGATCGTCTGGTATGCGGCGATGTGGGTTTTGGAAAGACAGAAGTGAGTATGCGCGCGGCCTTCAAGGCGGTTTGCGACAGCAAACAGGTAGCGGTGCTGGTTCCAACTACCATTCTCGCTCAGCAGCACTACCGCACATTTAAAAAGCGTTTTTCCGGTTTTCCGGTGAATGTGGAATACCTGAACCGGTTTAAAAGTACCAAAGAACAGACCGCCACGCTGGCCAAGGTGAAAGAAGGCAAGGTGGATGTGCTCATCGGCACGCACCGATTGCTGGGCAAGGACGTGGAGTTTAAAGACCTGGGGCTGATGATTATTGACGAAGAGCAGAAATTTGGCGTAGCCGCCAAAGAAAAACTCAAGGAGCTGAAGGTGAATGTGGATACGCTAACCCTCACAGCCACGCCTATTCCGAGGACCCTACATTTTTCGCTCATGGGTGCAAGGGACCTGAGCATTATCAATACTGCGCCGCCCAACCGGCAGCCTGTCCATACGGAATTACATCCATTTAACAGGGAGGTTATTTCAGAAGCCGTTCAGCATGAATTGGGGCGGGGTGGACAGGTGTTTTTCATACACAGCCGCGTAAAAGATATTCACGACATTGCCGCTATGATTGAGGTTGTGGCACCGGGGGCGCGGGTTTGCGTGGCGCACGGACAAATGGAAGGTGCGGCCCTGGAAGATGCCATGGTACGTTTTATTGAAGGCGAGTATGATGTGCTGGTAGCCACCTCCATCATCGAAAGCGGACTGGATATTGCCAATGCAAACACCATCATCATTAACAATGCGCACATGTTCGGCCTCAGCGATTTGCACCAGATGCGGGGCAGGGTAGGACGCAGCAATGTAAAGGCCTTTTGCTATTTGCTTTCACCGCCCCTAAGTGTGTTGAGTGAAGATGCGCGAAAGCGCCTTCGAACCATTGAGGAATACACAGATCTGGGCAGTGGTTTTCAGGTGGCCATGCGCGATCTGGACATTCGTGGGGCAGGAAACCTGCTCGGCGCCGAGCAAAGCGGCTTTATTTCGGAAATGGGTTTTGAGATGTACCACAAAATTCTGGATGAGGCGGTGCGCGAACTTAAACACGATGAGTTTGCCGGTTTGTTTGACGAAGAGGGCACAGAAGATATTAGCAGCCGCGATTGCCAGGTAGAGGCAGACTTTGAAATGCTTATTCCGAGCCATTACGTGACCCAGGTGGCAGAAAGGCTGGCCCTGTATAGTGAACTATCATCCATTGCCACAGAAATGCAACTGAAGGCGTTTGCAGAGCAATTGCGCGACCGTTTTGGCAAGTTGCCGGACGCGGTGGTGGCGCTGTTGGACACGGTGCGGTTGAAATGGGCCGGAAAGCAGATGGGGCTTGAGAAAATTACCCTGAATGACGGCAGGATGCGGTTGTATTTCCCCGGAGATCCAAATGCGGCGGTTTACCATAGCGACGTATTCGTGGAGATGATGAACAGGATTGCAACGCAGCCAGGTAAATTCAGTATGAAGCAAACCGACAAAGCCTTGATTGTGAATGTGACCGGTGTGGAGAATGTGTTTGAGGCGCTGTATGTGCTAGAGGGGTTGCGGGGGAGTTTTGAGAAATAAGACAATCATTAAAATTTATAAATCTTTCAAATTGTAATGATTTATTCAGTGGTGAATTTCATACATGCCGTAATTTGCTCTTCATTCAGTTCCGGATAATCCTCTATAATTTACCGGAATGTTCATACCTGAAGCCATCCAACCCAAAACATCATAGACTGTAATTCGGATTCCTTTAATACATGGTTTTCCAAAACGAAATTTCGGATCAATATGAATGTGCTCCGCGTAGTTCACTATATCAAATTTAAGAATAATCAGAGATTGAACAAGTCATGCTAAAAAATTACCCTAAAGAAACTGATAAATTCAGCATGAAGCAAACCGACAAAGCCCTGATTGTGAATGTGGCTGGTGCGTATTTCTAATTTGTGTAGTTGTATTTCAAAAAAAAACGTATATTTTTTGTATAAATGGTGTGTATGTGTTTTGTTTGCATTGAAAATCAATACTTAAAAATATGAAAACATTCATTACTCTTAGTTTCGCATTGTTGCTTGCGGCCTGCTCTGTGACCAGGCAAACCAGAACACAAAAATCTGCCAAGTACCTTGAGGTTAATCAGCCCGGAGTTTATTCAATTCCCTTGGTTGCTGATTTAAAAGTAACAGAAGAAAAAGCTGCCGGTAAGGCATCAGGACGACTGACACCCGGAGCCCCTGACAATACGCCTGTTGTGGAAGGTGTAAAAGTACAGGCAGTAGCTGATGCACTCAAGAAAAGTAAAGCTGATGTGCTGGTGGAACCCAACTTTACCGTAGAGGTAGATGGTTTGGATGTGAATGTTGCAGTGACCGGTTATCCGGCTGTTTATAAAAATTTCAGGAATTACACTGCAGCCGATTCAATGGCATTAAAACTGAGAAGTTTGAATAAGATTGAAAAAGCAACCGGTGCAAATACCAATCAGGTAACAGAGAAGAAAAAGTTAAAACTTGGGTGGATTATTGGCGGTGCTGTTGTTCTGGTTATTATTATAGCGTCAGGTGGCGCCTGATACTATAATTGTATCAACAAATCGATTACAAAAAAGCGGCTTTTTAGTCGCTTTTTTAATTGAAGCTTGCGGAGCGGCAAACACTGAATCGACTAATTTTTAACTATAGACTATCCACTATAAACTGTCAACTAGTCGAGTTACTCGCTCTCTGCGCTCGCTCTTGATTCCGAATTGGGGGAGCAGCAAACACTGAAAGACAAATTTTTAACTATAGACTATCCACTGTAAACTGTCAACTAGCCGAGTTACTCGCTCACTTCGTTCGCTCGTGATCCCGAAGTGGGGGAGCGGCAAACACTGAAAGACGGCCTCCCTGCGGTCGGCCGCTTTTTGTTGAATAGCCTTGCTCTCTTGCCTTCGCCCCCGGCTCGGCAGATTCGCAGGCTTTCCAACAAAAAACCCCGCTATTCGCGGGGTCTTTCAGTGTTTGCGGTGAGGGCGGGATTCGAACCCGCGGTACGAGTTACCCCGTACGTCAGTTTAGCAAACTGGTGGTTTCAGCCTCTCACCCACCTCACCAAACCGGGGTGCAAATATACATGGTTCCAATGTCATTTGTCAATAAAAACAGCAATCTTTTGCCAAACTTCGTTTGCACCGCCGATTATTAGTAATTTTGCACTCCCAATTTATCCGTGTCCATGCAAATCCGTATCACTTTCCCCGATGGTGCCGTCAGAGAATATCCTGCCGGTATTACCGCACTGGAAATTGCCAAAAGTATCAGCGAAGGTCTGGCCAGAAATGTGCTGTCGGCCAAAATTAATGGTAACGTGTGGGATGCCACACGCCCCATTCATGAAGATGCAACCCTCGCTCTGCTCACCTGGAACGATACGGATGGTAAAAAAACATTCTGGCACAGCTCGGCACACCTGCTGGCTGAAGCACTGGAGGCGCTTTTTCCAGGAATAAAACTCGGTATAGGTCCGCCCATTGAAAACGGATTTTACTACGACATTGACTTTGGTGATAAAACCTTCTCTTCGGAAGACTTTGCCAAAGTAGAGGCCAAAATGAATGAGCTGGCAAAACAGGAAAATGCCTTCGTTCGCCGTGAAATGCCCAAGCAGGAAGCCATCGCATATTTTACTGAAAAGCAGGATCCCTACAAACTGGAACTGCTGCAGGACCTGAACGATGGTGAAATTACCTTTTACGAACAGGGCGCTTTCACCGACTTGTGCCGTGGACCCCATATTCCCCATACAGGATTCATCAAAGCTATTAAACTCATTTCAACTGCCGGTGCCTACTGGCGGGGCAGCGAGAAAAACAAGCAGCTTACCAGGGTATATGCCATTACATTCCCCAAAAAATCAGAGCTGGATGAATATCTGATGATGCTGGAGGAAGCCAAAAAGCGCGACCACCGCAAATTGGGTAAAGAACTCGAAATTTTCACTTTTGACGATGATGTTGGGCCCGGCCTGCCTCTGTGGCTGCCCAATGGAGGTCAAATTATAGAGACGCTCGAAGCATTTGCCAAACAAACCGAAAAGGAACACGGATATCAGCGGGTGAAAACCCCACACATTGCCCGTGAGAGCATGTACCTGAAAAGCGGACACCTACCGTATTACAAAGACAGCATGTTTCCGGCCATGGAGCTCGATGGTGAGAAGTACTATCTGAAAGCCATGAACTGTCCGCATCACCACAAGATTTTTGGTGCACTTCCTCGATCATATAAAGAGCTGCCTATCCGCCTCGCAGAATACGGTACCTGTTATCGCTACGAACAAAGTGGTGAGCTGTTTGGTTTAATGCGTGTGCGCAGCCTGCAAATGAACGATGCCCATATTTACTGCACCGAGGCGCAGTTTGAACAGGAGTTTCGTTCCGTGAATGAGCTGTATCTCCGTTACTTTAAGGTATTCGGTATCGAGAAATATGTAATGCGTTTCAGCAAACACGATCCCGCCAAGCTGGGGCAGAAATACATTAACAATCCCGAACTCTGGGCCAAAACTGAAAATATGGTTCGCGATGTGTTGGTGCGCAGCGGAATTCCTTTCGTAGAAGTCGAAGATGAAGCTGCGTTCTATGGACCCAAAATTGATATTCAGGTGTGGAGCGCCATCGGACGTGAATTTACACTGGCAACCAACCAGGTGGATTTTGCCCAGGCAGAGCGTTTTGACCTCAGTTTTATCAACGATAAAAACGAAAAGGAACGCCCCATTATCATACACCGCGCACCTTTGAGTACCCATGAGCGTTTTGTGGGCTTCCTGCTGGAACACTATGCCGGAAACTTCCCGGTTTGGCTGGCTCCACGTCAGGTTGCCATACTTCCCATCAGCGATAAATTCCTGGATTATGCAATTCATGTTGCAGAATTCCTAAAAAAGGCCGATATTCGCGCCTTCGTTGACGAACGATCGGAGAAAGCTGGAAGAAAAATCCGGGATGCCGAAGTCGCCAAAATACCTTACATGCTCATCGTAGGCGAGAAAGAGGCCGCCGCCGGTGAAGTGTCTGTAAGAAAACACGGCGGCGGAGACCTCGGAAGTTTGAGTCTTCAGGTTTTCACAGATCAGATTCTCAGCGAAACAAAAATTTGATAAAAAAATTGAGTACACCAGGCCAGTTTCACAGGGGTCCACGCAAAAAGGAAGATTTGCACCGTATCAACGAAAAAATCGTTGCACCTGAGGTGCGTCTTGTCGGTGATAACGTTGAAGCAGGTGTGTATCCCACGGCAAAAGCCATCGAAATGGCTTACGAGCTGGGTGTGGATCTGGTGGAAATTTCAGGATCTGCCACGCCTCCTGTTTGCAAACTCGTTGATTATAAAAAGTTTCTTTACGAACAAAAGAAGAAGCAAAAGGAAATCAAAGCCAATGCAGTTAAGCAACTGGTAAAGGAAATTCGTTTCGGGCCCAATACCGATGACCATGATGTTGATTTCAAACTAAAACATGCACGTACCTTTCTTAATGAAGGAAACAAGGTTCGCGCCTATGTTTTTTTTAGAGGTAGAACCATCATTTACAAACAGCGTGGTGTGGATTTGCTCATGCGATTTGCCAATGCACTTATAGAAGAAGGCGTTGCAAAGCTCGAAATGGAACCCAAAGAAGAAGGCAAGAAAGTAGCGATACTGCTTGCCCCTAAAGGAAAAAAATAATAAAAAGAACAACGATATGCCTAAAATGAAAACCAATTCCAGTGCAAAAAAGAGGTTCAAGGTAACCGGCACCGGAAAAGTAAAACGCGCCAAGGCTTTCAAGAATCACATTCTTACCAAGAAGGCAACAAAGCGTAAGCGTGCACTCGGAAATGACGCCATCGTAACGGATGCCGACATGAGCAATGTTAAATTCATGCTCCGCCTGGGTAAATAAAAAAGAAACTCTGGCCGTAGCTCCCAAAGTATGTGTGAAAGCACGTCGCTAAAGCCAATAAACTAAAATAATATGCCAAGATCCGTCAACAACGTAGCGAGCAGGGCTCGCAGAAAGAAAATCCTGAAGCACGCCAAAGGTTACTTTGGTCGTCGCTCCAATGTTTGGACCGTAGCCAAGAACGCCGTAGAAAAAGGCTGGAGCTACGCTTACCGCGACCGTAAGGTTAAGAAGCGTGAGTTCCGCTCTCTGTGGATTGTTCGTATCAATGCCGCATGCCGCGAAAACGGTATCAGCTACAGCCAGTTCATGGGTAAATTGAACAACAGCAAGCTGGAAATCAACCGCAAGGTGCTTGCCGATATCGCCATGAACGATCCCGCCGCTTTCAAAGCAATCTTTGATAGCGTAATGAAGGGATAATTCCAACAAGTACAAATTTTAGGACAAAGACCGCTATATGCGGTCTTTGTTGCTTTACAGCGTTGTGTAATATATTAATGCACAATCATTATCAGTTCTGGACCCGAAAATTGTCGTGCTTACACTTGTAAGGTATTATCTTTGCCATTGGAGTAATACTCCTCTTTGTAAAACTTATGGCAACTATCACTTTCCAAAATCAGGGTACCGGCTTTATGGCTGCCTTGAAACAAAAAACAGACGCCTATTTTAAGGCAAACAACACAACTCCTTACGGAAACTCAGCATTGATCGGCAAAACAGTCGTTATCATCTCTATGTTTGTGGCTCTATACGTATGGCTGGTGTTTTTTACACCACCACAAGCATGGTTTGCACTGTTGCTCTCATGTTTATTTGGCATCAGCATGGCGCTGATTGGCTTTAATATCATGCACGACGGCAGCCATGACAGCTATTCCAGCAACCCCAAAGTAAACACCATTATGGCATATTCGCTCAATTTTCTGGGTGGTGATGCCTATTTCTGGAAACAGAAGCATGTAGTAAACCACCACACCTATACCAACGTGGAGGGAATGGATGATGACCTGGATGCAGGCATGTTTTTCCGTTTTCACCATGGACAGAAAAAACGCGGAATTCACAAATTCCAGCACATTTACTGGGTGTTCCTGTATGGTGGACTTTATTTTATGTGGATTATCAGCAAAGACACTAAGAAATATTTCAACCAGAAAATTTCTAAGCACAGTCCCAAATTTAAATTCACCAACACGCAGCGCATCCTTTTCTGGACCAGCAAGATTGTACACTTGTTCCTCTTCATTGTATTGCCTTTCTACTACATAGCCAATCATACCGATTACTCCTATCTGCAGATATTCTTTGGTTACTTCATAGCCTGTTTTTTGCTGGGTTGGATTCTTTCAGTGGTGTTTCAGATGGCACACGTGGTAGATCATACCGAATTTGTGTCGCCCACCTACACTACAGACAAAGAAATCATTGAGAACGAATGGGCCATACACCAGGTGAAGACCACGTCTGATTTTGCTACAGACAGCGCCTTTTTGACCTGGGCACTGGGTGGTTTGAATTTCCAGGTAGAGCATCATTTGTTCCCAAGAATCAGCCATGTTCACTATCCTGCTATCAACAAGATTGTGAAAGAAACCTGCGTTGAATACGGCATTCCCTTTTTGGAGCACAAGACCTTTTTGGATGCAATCAAATCGCACGTAAAACACCTTAAGTTTATGGGTTCAGCCCCTGTGCTGGAGCCACAAATGGCGTAAAAAATCACTTTTCAACCGAAAGAAACGCCCCGGTTTTGTAAATTTGCATCTCCAATCGGGATGTAGCGCAGTCCGGTAGCGCACTACGTTCGGGACGTAGGGGTCGCTGGTTCGAATCCAGTCATCCCGACCACCATCTAAAGCCCACACGAAAGTGTGGGTTTTTTTATGCCCTGCTGAGCGCAAGCTTGCTTGCAGGCGAAAGCAGGGCATAAAAAAACACGGGCGGATAGCCCGGCTTTAGATGGTGGAACCACCCCCATTCGGTTCACGAGCGATCCTGAGAGCGAGTAATCCTGATTTTGTTATATGGTAAGTAGGGACAGGTCACGACCTGTCCATGCTTTATTAAAGAGATCATGTGTTCAGCGGGCTCAGCATAACAAATTCCGGCAGGCCGCTTTAAGCATAAAAAAAGCCCGGATTTCCGGGCTTTTTTTATATTTTTTTTTATCCATTACAGGTGTATGCACTCGTCATACGCCTGAGCTACAGCTTCCATAACTGCCTCGCTCATGGTGGGGTGGGGGTGCACGCT
The DNA here is from genome assembly GCA_964431045.1 of uncultured Flavobacteriaceae bacterium. Taxonomy (GTDB): domain Bacteria; phylum Bacteroidota; class Bacteroidia; order NS11-12g; family UBA955; genus RGEC01. The sequence goes on along the minus strand of CAYSIK010000064.1, from coordinate 840 downwards.
CTTGATAATCTCGTGGCCTGTGGTTTCCAGGTTTCTGGCCACTACCGCTTCAATAATCATGTCGGTAACGCCTTCGCCTACCATGTGGCATCCCAGCCATTCGCCGTATTTTTTGTCAAAAATAACCTTTACAAAACCTTCTTTATGTCCGCCGGCACTGGCTTTGCCACTGGCGCTGAATGGGAATTTACCCACGCGGATATCATAGCCTTTTTCTTTGGCCTGAGCTTCGGTTAATCCCACGCTGGCCACTTCGGGGTGTGTGTAGGTGCAGCCGGGAATGTTTCCGTAATTAAGAGGCTCGGTATGCACGCCGCACATGTGCTCTATACAGATAATACCTTCGGCACTGGCTACGTGAGCGAGGGCCGGTCCGGGAACGATATCGCCGATGGCGTAAACACCGGGTACACTGGTCTGGTAATATTCATCCACAACCACTTTTCCTTTGTCGGTTTTAACCCCCATTTCTTCCAGTCCCAGGTTTTCCAGGTTGGTTTGTACGCCGGCTGCGCTCAATACGTTATCAACCTCAAAGGTTTGTTCGCCGGTTTTGGTTTTCACCGTTACCACACAACGCTCGCCCTTAATGTCTACTTTCTCCACGCTGCTTTCGATCAAAATTTCGATACCGCGTTTTTTGTAAGTCATAGACATGGTCTTGCTTACTTCCTCATCTTCGATGGGAAGAATACGGGGCATGAATTCCACGATCGTTACCTTGGTGCCAATGGTGTGGTAGAAATAGGCAAACTCCATACCTATTGCGCCACTGCCAATGATCAGCAGTTCCTTGGGCTGTTTGGGCATAACCATCGCCTCGCGGTAGCCAATTACGCG
>CAYSIK010000063.1:4241-11714 GCA_964431045.1 uncultured Flavobacteriaceae bacterium | reverse complement strand
GAAACAGAATGCAGTACCTGGAAAAAATCCGGTATTCCTGCAGTTATTGGCCAAAAAAAGGGCAGTTCTCTGGTAAAGGTTATTTTGGGCAGATTTGAAAATGAAAAAGCTGCCAGTGATTTTCTGGGATCCATTCCCATAAATTCCGGATATCACGCAGGGATGCTGAGTGCGCAACTCCAATTTGAATAATTATGGCACATTACATAGTTGAAGAAAAATTAGACAGCACCCCGGGCGAAAAAGCGAAAAGTGCTGTACTTTCACTGTTCATATCCGCATTACTGATTGGTTTACTTTGGTTTATGCATATCAGCATGCCCAACCCTCCTTTTGAAGTAAAGGAAGGTGTGCTGGAGCTGGATATGGGCATTGTAGACGGGGGATTCGGCAACCCCAATGACGGCGGTGCATCCCAAACACCACCGGCTAAGGGAGATAATGGCGGTGATGGTGGAGGAAATCCGGTACAAAGCGGTGGAGAAGGCAAGGTGATAACCAATGATGGAGAAGAAAACCTAAACCTCCCTCCCATTGATCCTCCAAAAACCGGCGACGAACTTGACCCAAACCTTGCCAAACGATTGCAGGTTGGTAAAAGAAAAGGTGGAGGCCAGGAAGGCACCCCAAACGGCTGGAAAAATGGCAAAGGCACTGCCGGTACGGGAGGTGGTGAAGATAATGGTGGTATCAAAGGTGATGGTACCGGAGACAAGCCCGGAAACAAGGGCAAGGGCCTTGTTAGTGCGAGATTTACAAACTTCAAACTGATTTCCGACGTGGAGCAGGTTCAGTCACAGGGAACCGGCACCATTGTATTCGAAGTAAGGGTTGACTGCTACGGAAATTTTAAAATATTGGGCGGAGAAGCTGCAGGCACCACCTACAATGGCGGTGATGCAAAAGCGGTATTTATGAGCGTTCTTTCCAGATCAACATTCAAGAAAACCGGTGAAACCTGCCCGGAAACAGGCAAGGTTTCTGTTACCATACGCCCCAGTCTTTAAGTGCATGCCTACCTACGAGGAAACCCTGGAATTTCTATACTCCAGACTGCCCGTTTTTCAGCATATTGGAGCTGCGGCATACAAGGCTGATCTCAGCAACACCATTGCATTGTGCAATGCTTTGCAAAATCCGCAGCATCAGTTTAAAAGCATCCATGTGGGTGGCACCAACGGTAAAGGCTCTGTCAGCTCCATGCTGGCTGCTATATTCACCAAACACGGTTACAAAACCGGCCTATATACGTCTCCTCACCTGCTGGATTTTAGAGAGCGCATTCGCATTAACGGCCAAATGATTCCCAAAGAATTTGTCACAGAATTTACGGAAAACATGAAGCCTCTAATTGACTCTATTTCGCCCTCGTTTTTTGAGTTAACTGTGGGGATGGCATTTGAGTATTTCAAACAATCGGAAGTAGACATTGCCATTATTGAGGTAGGCATGGGCGGCAGGCTGGACAGCACCAATATCATTGCACCGGAACTCAGCGTCATCACAAATATTGGGTGGGACCATATGGAGTTTTTGGGAGATTCACTATCCAAAATCGCGACTGAGAAGGCAGGAATCATTAAAGCAAACACGCCTGCGGTTGTAGGTGAATATTTGCCCGAAACCCTTCCGGTATTTGAGGATGCAGCCGAAAAAAAATCTGCCCATCTGACTTTTGGGGTCACTGCGCCTGCACGGTGGGTGGAAAAATGCGCTCTCAAAGGCGAATACCAGAAGAAAAACCTTGGAACCCTGAAAGCGGCCATTGAAGCACTTGAACTACAAGGTTATCATTTTTCGGAACACCTCATTCTGGAAGCACTTCAGGAAGTAAAGGTATTGACCGGACTAAAAGGCCGCTGGGAAATTTTACAGGAAAGGCCAATGGTAATTGCCGATACTGCGCACAATTCTGACGGGTTAAAAGAAACCATGTCACAATTGCAAAAAGGTCTGAAAGGAAAGCTGCATATGGTTTTAGGTGTTGTAAAAGAAAAAGACCTTTCCAAAATTCTGGGACTCCTTCCCCCTTCAGCCAGCTACTATTTCTGCAAACCCAATATTTTCAGGGGACTTGATGAAGAAATTCTGGCCAAAGAAGCATTCAATTACGGCTTGAAAGGTGAAATTCACGACAGTGTGGATAAGGCTCTTACATCTGCCAAAAGCAGGGCCGCTGAAAACGACACCATTTATATTGGCGGCAGCACTTTCGTTGTGGCCGAAGTATTATAAACTCCAGTAATCTAATGCCGGGCGACTTTCCGGTTTTCTGAACAAGGCCTTAATATCAAAGAAAAATGCATCTACGGTGGCGTGCTGCTCAAACCAGGCTGTTGGAAGATTTTTATACTGATCGTGTGAAACGGCCAGTATAATACCATCATATTGTCCGCAAGGTTCGGCTGCAAGACCAAATCCGTACTCGTGTTTTAGTTCTTCTGAACTCGCGTAGGGATCCACCACATCTACATTGACCGAGTATGAAATAAGCTCATTTACCACATCCACAATTTTACTGTTGCGTATATCGGCAACATTTTCCTTGAATGTGGCTCCCATTATCAGGATTCTGCAGTCTTTTACCACTTTGCCGCGCGCATTGAGTTTTTTAATTGCTTTTTGTGCTATGTGCGCAGGCATGTTGTCATTGGTAAAGCGGCCTGCTGCGATAACCCTTGGGTGTAATCCCATTGCTTCGGCTTTATGCAGCAAATAGTATGGATCAACACCAATACAGTGACCGCCAACCAGACCGGGCTGGTAGCGGTGAAAATTCCATTTGGTTGCTGCGGCATCAATCACATCGTGTGTACTGATTCCAATTTTATTGAATATCATGGAAAGCTCATTCATCAGTGAAATATTCACATCGCGCTGGGTGTTTTCTATAATTTTGGCAGCCTCGGCAACTTTAATGGATGCGGCTTCGTATACCCCGGCAGTAATAATACTGGCGTATAGCTTGGATACATTTTGTAATGCTTCTTCATCGCTGCCACTCACAATTTTAAGAATTTTAGTGAGAGGGCGTTCCTTGTCACCCGGATTGATGCGCTCAGGGGAGTAACCCACCTTAAAATCAATACCCATTTTCAATCCGCTGATTTGCTCAATTACAGGCACGCAGTCTTCTTCAGTGCAACCGGGATAGGTTGTACTTTCATAAATAACGTAATCACCTTTGCTGATGGCCTTTCCCACCGCAGTGCTAGCGCCAATGAGCGGCTTTAATTCAGGTTCATTGGATTCATTGATAGGTGTAGGAACGGCTACGATATAAACACCACACTCTTTTATTTCCTCGGGATTTGCAGTGAAAATAATATTTCTGCCTTCAAACTCAGAAGCCTCTATTTCTTTGCTGGGATCAATTCCTTTTTTCATGAGCTCTATGCGCTCGTGATTGATATCAAAGCCCACAACCCGAAATTTTCGGGCAAACTCGAGGGCTATGGGAAGACCCACATAGCCAAGGCCAATAACGCAAATACTTTTTTGGCCTGAAGAAACCTGATTAAACATTTCCATTGGGAATTATGCAAAAATACAACATTAAAGGGGTTCTGCTAATAACAAATAAAGGAGCACCATGGCCCCTTTATTTGTTTGCAAAATATCTGAATATTAGCGAACGCCGTGCATCATTTTCAGAAGCACTTTATTCAAACTGATTAAAACCAATCCAAGAACAATAACAAAACCGGCTATGCCTGCAAAAATGGTGTAGGGACCAAGTTTTTCAACAAAACCAACTGTTAATCCGGCGAGGTTATTGGCAATAAAGCTACTTAGGAACCAAACTCCCATAAGCATTGAAGCCAGCTTAACCGGTGCAAGTTTGGTAACCATTGACAACCCAATTGGGCTCAAGCACAGTTCACCACAAGTGTGTATGAGATAGGTGCCAAGCATCCACATAATGTTGGCCTTAATTGCTTCATCGCTACCGGCATTTCCACGCTCCATTACCGCTCCCACCATCAAAAGAAAACCAAGTCCAAGCAGAATCATACCCAAGCCCATTTTAATAGGTGTATTGGGTTCTTTTCCCTTGCGGTTCAGATAAGCCCATAGCAATGTAAACAATGGTGCCAGCATGACAATAAAAATAGGATTAACACTTTGAAAGAATGAAGTTGGAATCAGATAACCGCTCACTTCCCTGTCAATGAATTTATCGGTGTAAAGCGAGAATGCTCCGCCTGCCTGCTCAAATCCGGCCCAGAAGAAGGTTACAAATGCTACCAGAATTATGATAACCCAGGTACGGTCTTTTTCTTCCTTGTTTAAACCATTGGATGATGCGACTTTACCCATATCATCCACAATGTCTCCGGCTTCCACATTTTTGTTTTGAGGGCGTAAGCCTTTATCTCCCAGGTATTTCTGACCCAGTAAATTAAAAAGAATTTGACCAATGGTCATGCCAATACCGGCAGCCAAAAACCCATACTGAAAGGCATATTTTGAAATCTTAACGGTGCCATCGGCAAGGGTTTCCTTCGTGGCCATAAAGTCTTCCGCCAAAAATCCGCAAACCAGTGGCGCCAAGAAAGCACCAAGGTTTATACCCATGTAAAATATATTGAATGCATCATCCTTGCGAGTATCATAGTTATCATAAAGCTGACCAACAATGATTGAAATATTGGGCTTGAAAAATCCATTTCCGATAATCAGCAAACCAAGGCCTGCGTAAAAGGTTCCAAGACCCAACTGTGAGGCCAGAGAAAATTGCCCCAGTGCCATCAGAATTCCGCCGATAGTAATCGCCTTTCGCTGGCCAATATAATTGTCTGCAATCCAACCGCCAAGAATTGGAGTGAGGTACACCAGGCCGGTGTAAACACCATAAATCAGACCTGCATTATCATCAGAAAATCCGAGACCACCTTCAATGTATGATTTTGTCAGATATAATATAAGAAGGCCCCGCATACCATAATAGCTGAATCGCTCCCACATTTCCGTAAAGAAAAGCAATCGCAGTCCCGCCGGATGTTCTTTTTGATTAAAGATCCATACCATAACGGTTGTAATAATGGCAATGACAGATGAATACATATACATCTGAAATGCCTGTGAAGCGTTGTCAAAGCTCATTCCAGCAAAGACATTCATGAGAAAGATGCTTCCCGCCAGGCTGACGATGAAGGCCAGTAAAAGTTTTAGGTTGTTATTCATAGTTTTTGTTTAAATAATATTTTTTTCTTTCATCACCCGGTTTAGCCACCGAAGCATTGCAAACATAAGCATCCCGGCCAAAAGTGCCAAAATACAATTTAAAAGAAAGAAATCGGACTTGTCTTCATACTTCTCCCACATGCCGCTCAGCATACCGGAAAGCTTGTTGCCAACCGATGTACTCAGAAAAAATCCACCCATCATCAACGCCGTAATTCTGGGCGGACTAAGTTTGGAAACCAGCGAAAGTCCCATGGGTGAAAGGCAAAGCTCACCCAAGGTAATTACTGCGTAGGAAGCAATAAGCCAGAAAGAACTTGCCTTATCATGTTCAATATCTGTAGACTTAACCGCCCCTACCATTACCAGTGCACTCAGTGCAGTAATGACCAAGCCAATGGCAATCTTTGCAGCAGTGGTAGGTTCTTTCTTCCTGCGCCTTAAAAAACCCCAGAAACCCACTACCACAGGTGTAAGAAGGATTACCCAAAAAGGATTTATACTGTGATAGAGCTCGGTAGAAATCAGCTTTAGGCTTTTATCTTCCTGCGGAATTTGATCTGCAGGTAAATTTTTAAAGTACTTTCTGCTGGCTGTTTGTGCCTTTAAAGTCTTTGCCAATGCAAGCCTTTCATCAGATTTATTTTGTGATTTAAGTACAGAATCCTGTTTTTGTATGGAAAGCTTATGCTTCGCAAAATCAGCGTCGTTGAGTCTGCTGATACTGTCATTGGTCACCGTTTGATTCAGGTTTAATACATTCAGGGTTTTACCAGTAATTTCACCCGGAACCCTATCTGTGTGCTGCTCTGCCCAAATGGTTAGAGCATCTCCGTTTTGATGAAAAACAGCCCAAAATACGACAAGGCAACCGTAAACCGCGAGTAATGCGCCTATGGGACGCTTATCTTCCTGCCTAGCAGATACAAAGAGGTAAATAAAGAATGAAATAACAGGTATACAACCAAAAATAAATGCATCATTGCTATCTGTTCCCAGCAAGTTTCCGGGAATCAGGTAACCCAGTATTCCAAAAATAAACATGGGTAACAGGGTAAACAGCAAAATCCTTGCGTTGGACATATCCCCTGATTCCATAGGCCTGATAACGTCGGCTTCTTTAACATGCTTCAATGCAAACATAAAAATGAGTAAACCCAGCAGCATGCCCGCACCGGCTGCAGCAAATGCCCATCCCCATCCATAATTGATACGTAAATATGCAGCCACGAAATTGCAGACAAACGCACCAATGTTTATTCCCATGTAGAAGATATTATACCCACTGTCTTTATTTGCTTTGTAGGGTTCTACATTGTATAAATTGCCTAACAGTGCAGATATGTTGGGTTTAAAAAAACCGTTACCCAGAATGATGCAAAGCAAGCCGGCATAAAAAGCCGTTTCTCCATGAAATGACAAGGCAAAATAGCCCGCTGCCATAAGAAGCCCACCCATAATTATAGACTTGCGATATCCCAAAAGTCTGTCTGCCAGTAAACCACCGATAAACGGTGTTAAATATACCAGTCCCAGATAGGTACCGTAAATATCAGATTTCTTTTCAGGGCTGAAACCCATTCCCCCGTTTTGTACGCTGTCCAGCATATAGAGGGAAAAAATACCAAGCATTAAATAATAACCGAATCGTTCCCACATTTCGGTTAAAAACAGGAAGGGCAAAGCTTTAGGGTGTTTTGATACAGAAGAATTAGCCATAAGGTTTGCTAAAATAGGTAATGTGCGTAAGAAAATAAACTTCAAATAAAAAAAGCCCCGTTTAACACAGGGCTTAATGTACTAAAAAAGAGTAATTTCTTATTCTTTATCTGAAAACGCTCCCATATCAAACAGCAGAGAGAATCTCAGCTGATTCTGCAAAGGATGTCTGCGGGCGAAAGGAACCAGCATGGCCAGGTCAATGGAAACTTTCTGGTATTTTAAGCCCAGGCCAAATGTAGCATATTGCCTGCCGCCTTTGTTTTTATTCTCGTAGAACGCACCTACCCTGGCAGCAAATTTGTTGTCATACCAGTATTCGGTACCAAAAGATCCTGTCCATTCGTTCAGTTCTTCGGTCATACCGCCGGGAGCGTCATAAAAGCTTTGAATCATACCCTGTATTACGCTCACGTTGGGATCGTTTCCAATATACTGCCTTACGCCACCTATTACAGAGTCACTGCCGTCATAACCTACCAGATAAAAAGGACGTGTAGGGACCAGCAATTTATTTACATCAGCATAAACACCCACCTTGTTATATTGGTCAATTTCATATTTCCA
>CAYSIK010000063.1:0-4231 GCA_964431045.1 uncultured Flavobacteriaceae bacterium | reverse complement strand
TTGAGGTTGGTGGGAATAAAATCCCTTTGTTCACGGGTAGTGTAGGTCATCTTTGCACCAATATTCTGAATATTTACACCAAAATTAAAATCTGAGGATTTCCCACCCTGCATCTTAATCTTGGTTTTATAAAGGAGATTCACATCGCCCGCACCCGATACCCCTGCTTTGGTGTTAGCACCGTTGATGACGCGGTTTCCGGCAATGTTTGAATAGATAAATCTAAGGTTTACACCCATGCTGAATTTTTTGCTGAAGCGGGTTCCATAACCGCCTTCAATGCTAAACTCGTTGGGATTAAAGTTACCAATGGGATTGCCTTCAAAATCTGTGAAATTGATATTACCCAGAGAAAAATAGCGGATGGCTCCACCTATCACCGAGTTACCATTTTTGGATTTTGAATAGCCCGACAGGTAACTGAATCCGACATCAGATACCAATTGTCTAAGCCAAGGGGCATATGAAAGTGAAAATCCTGATTTTTTATCGGCATTCACCAGGTTGCTCATATTCCATGAGACACTGTTTGCATCCGGGCTAAACAAGGCCACACCTGCATCCCCAAGTCCGGCAGAGCGGCTGTCGGGGGTAATGGTAAGAAAAGGGACCATGGTGGTAACGGTGTTCAGCTGTCCGGCCAGATCGCTCTTGCTGATTTGCGCTGTGGATGCGCTTGCTGCGGCACCAACCAATATTAGAAGTGATACTTTCTTCATAAAAGGAAGTTTGGCAAAAATAGGGTTTTGTTTCTGAATTGTGTGGTTTGATTTTGAATTCATGGCAAGAATCTCGCTATAACGCATTTTCAGGCTGTTTATTGTAGGCCTATCGGATTATTTTTATCATTTTGCCGGAAAAGTAAGTGGATGCCTCACCCGCGCTAAGTTTCACCCTGTACTGATATACCCCGGTTGGTAGTTCCGATGTACGAAGCCGTGGTTCCGGCATACTAAATCCATCCCAGTTTAATCGTACCTCAGTTGCACTGGCAGCGGGAATTTCTTTTTGGTATTGGTGTAAAATCTTGCCCGACATATCCATTACCTCCACCGCTGCCGTCAGGTCTTTCCCGGGCATATTGTGCGTAAAACGCAATGATACATCACTGGTGAACGGATTGGGAAATGCCGCATGTTCAAAAACTTCAAGCGAACCTTCACCCACAATAAATTCTGTGTTACCCTGTCCGGAATTATTAAATATATCCCACACCTTTACCAAAATTGTATGCTTTCCGGGTGACAAATTCATTACAGGCATACGAATACTTCCCGAGCGGTATGAATTTAAATCGTAACTAAAATATTCATTTAGCAGGTATGTTTTTTCGTTCGGAGTACCCTTGTCAATAATAGCCAGCATATCCCTTCCTATTCCTGCACCTGTTGCATTTAAACCGTCGGAATCAAAAACCTTAACAAGTAACTCTGTTTCGGGCTGCACCTCACCCCCTGAAATAAATGTGGTATCATTCATGTAAACCCGAACAGCAGGACCCTCACTTCCGGGTTTAACATCCGGTTCGCTGCCACCAATTTTCACCCTGAACCCACCTGCGGCATCGGTCTCTCCATTGTGTGCATAGAGCAGTATTTTGCCATAATCTACCTGATAGGCAATGTCTTTGGGTGTAGCAAAAACAATTTTGAATTCTCCATTGGTTACAGATACCGTGCCTTTAAAAATATAGCTGCTTTGATCCTCATAAGGGATGGGTGCACCCAGCTGATCATTGACCAATGTTTTTCTGACTGTAGGCTTATCGAGAACCTTCACCCACAGATTGCCATTGAAAGCAGTAAACCTGCCTTTTAGTCTTTCTTCAATATGACCTTTAATTTCCACCACGCCAAAAGCTTTCAGGGTATCATCAAAACCCGCAGCAGCCTTGTGATTAAGTGAATCAAGCACAATGGTATGCTTGGGAAATGCCAACGGCATGGAAGGATCTCCCAGCAAGGCAAACTTATTATCTTCAGACGTTATATTCTGTCTGTTTTTTAATCTTCTGAAAACATCTCCCAGCGTGGGAATGGGCTCATTAGGCTTCGGAAATCCATAATTGGTCCAGAAATCATTGTTGATGGCCATATTACCCGAAACAAATACCAGTCGGGTGGTCGACATCAGCGCAATCGGTCCGCCATTGGGATTCAGCAATGCCAGTTCTCCCGCACTTTGTTCTCCGGGATCATCATATAAGCTGAATTCACACGTGGCTGTGAACATGACAGGCATTTTCCAACGGTTGTTCCATGCTTTTATCATAGGCACATCCAGTATTGCCTCCTGGGCCCAGCCGGCAGGACCACCGTGTCCCTGATAATTCATAAACAGACAACCGTCTTTCATGGTCCGGTCTATAGCCTGATTTACATCCGGATATTTTTCGGTATTGCCTGTAGAAACCTGGGTAAAGGCATCTGAAAAGAGCTTATTGACCGATAGATACGGGTGGACAGTATCAATATTTTGAGCGTATCGTTCACTTTCGCTGGTAAATACTGTTTCCCAGGAAATATCCACATCATCGGTAACGTAGGTCAGGTTGGTACGCCAATCTCCCAGACTGCCGGGTGCATCATACCTGTCAAGTTTGCTTACCATACCCTCTGCCTCGGCAGCTGTTCTGCACGGAATTCTGCCAACCGACACCCACAACTGATTTTGGCCTCTTGCCGGGTCACCTGCCGTTGAATCGAGATATCCGTAGAAGTCATCCAGGCAAAAAGTTACACCCTTGTTGTGCGCATCATACTGGTAAGTTGGAATAAAGTTCGTGTTGCCTTTAACCCTGTCCTTCATGTCATAACTGGCTGCTCCCATCAGCAATACATACTTCAGGGGCTTACCTGACGGCAAAGATTTCAGGTAGGTGCAACGAATAAAATCACGCACTGCTACCGGATCCTGCTGCGAAGTGCTAAACTGCCTGTATACATCCTGAATATCCACCACTTGCACTGAATAACCCTGGTTTTTTCTGCGGAAATCCGCCAGGCGATTGGCAGCAGCTATAAAGTTCTTGTGGGTAATAATCAGCATTTCTGCCGAATTATTCTGTACAATATCCGGACCGGTTATTACTCCCAAAATTTCAGGTTTTGGAATATTTGCTGACTCAAATGCCACAAACATTTTTTTAGACACACCCGGGCCCGATACGGCTTTTTTGTAATTTACCTCCTGAACGATATCCATGGCAACCGGTGCAAACGGATTGCTAACGTTCCACACGGCCTGTGGCTTGCTCAACAAATCGGTTGTTATCCTGATTTCCGCTGTGCTATTGTCTTTAAAATCACGACTTCTAACTACAACAGGCCCCTGTGCAGTATAAACCGGCATTTTTCCTGTAACCTCAATAAAGTTTATCCATCCGCTGCTTTTGGCATTCGGTCTGTTCAATGTAAACTGTGTCTGAATTTTTTTGGAAGGTGCGGTTAGCTTTACAAAACGTTCCTGCAAATCAAAAGCCACGTACTCCGTATTTATAGCTGTAAAAGGGATAACCCCGTTCTCAGTGTTTATCGAGTAATTGATTGACCCTGATCCTTCCTGAATACCTCCTGCAATCGAAATTCTAACATTCACCGAGTCTTCTGCCAGCGAAGGCAACGTAAGTTCAACTGAACGGTTCAGTGTTTCATTTCCCAGTTTTTCTCCCAGCCAAGTCCTACCCATGTGAATGGGATTTTCCAGGTCTTTTTCATGAAAAATCATCCATTCTGTTTTATCTACTATCACATCCGGAGTACCCTGAAATGAGGTATTGGTGATGCGTTTTCCCGGAGAATTGCCAAAACCTACATATAAATAACAGTAATCATCATAAAAATGAACCTGATGCCTCCACTGTCCCGAGGCGTAATTCCATGTATGGGGCGCTGAAGCGTAAAAGACGATATAATCATCATTCCCAAAAACACCATCATTACCATCCTCAACAAAAATCGGTATTTCACGGGTTCCGTGAAAAGAACTGCGGCTCATCTCCGGCAGCATTGCACCCTGATGGGTAAAAACCGCTACGTTTTTAGGATCTTTTCCATTGAGGCTGATTCCGGCATTTTTAAAATCCTGACCGGTAACTTTGTATACACCGTCATTAACCACACGCACCCGAATCCACTGACCATCACTGAATTTCATGCCCTGGGCGGACAAGGTGCCGGCAAAGAAAACAGACAGCAACATCCAGTAAATGTTAACTTTTTGAAATATACGC
>CAYSIK010000062.1:5131-11714 GCA_964431045.1 uncultured Flavobacteriaceae bacterium | reverse complement strand
TCCGCCACCAATGCCAGTGGCAAATCTGAAGGCTGGTCCAAAAAACCGGCAACCGGATATGTATCCACAATGCAAGGTTTTTCGGGATTAGAACCGTGCAAAGCGTGATGCAGTTCTTCCGTTATAAAAGGCATGAACGGGTGAAGCAGCTTGAGTAAAACATCAAATTGATTTTTTACCCTTTCCAGCGTTTGAGGATGTAGTTTTTCTCCGTGAGGTGGTTTGATAGCCTCCAGTAAAACACTGCAGAAATCATCCCAAACCAGCTTGTACACAGACATCAAAGCATCGTTCAGTCTGAATTCCTGAAACGCCTTGTCCATATCGGCAATGATACAGTTAGACTTGGCTTCAAACCATTGCAATGCCTGAATTTCATTTGGCCTTACCTCTATTTTTTCATCTGTTTCCCAACCCGAAACCAGCCTGTAGGCATTCCAGATTTTATTGCAGAAGTTTCTGCCCTGTTCAACCTGGGACTCATCAAAAAGGATGTCGTTGCCGGCAGGTGAACAGAGCAACATGCCCATTCTTACGCCATCAGCACCATATTGGGCAATCAAGTCGAGTGGATCCGGGCTGTTTCCCAGACTCTTACTCATCTTTCTTCTTTGCTTGTCGCGCACAATACCCGTGAAATAGACATTTTTAAAAGGTTTTTCACCGCCGTATTCATATCCGGCCATAATCATTCTTGCAACCCAGAAAAAGATAATTTCGGGCGCTGTCACCAAATCGTTGGTAGGATAATAATAATCAAGTTCCTTTTTACCTGTTTCCGTAAAACCGTCAAATACGCTTATGGGCCAAAGCCAGCTGCTGAACCACGTATCCAACACATCTTCATCTTGCTTTAAATCTTCCGGCTTGACATTAATATTATTTTTTGCAAATTCAGCAACTGCATCATTTGCATTTTTTGCAACAACAAACTGTCCATTTGTTGTATACCATGCCGGAATTCTGTGTCCCCACCAAAGTTGCCTGCTGATGTTCCAGTCTTTAATATTGGAAATCCAATGGTTGTATGTGTTTTTAAATTTTGGAGGATGAAAGCTAATTTCATCGTCCATAACCGATGAAAGTACGGCAGGGTTTTTCTTCATAAAAGCCTGCATATCCATAAACCACTGTGTACTAATTCTGGGCTCTACAACAGCGTCTGTTCTTTCGCTGAAACCCACATTGTGTTTATAGGGTTCTGTTTTTTGCAACAACCCATTTTTATCCAAATCCCGGATCCAAAGTTTTCTGGCGTCAAACCGATCTTTACCAACAAACAACAGACCATCTTCCGAAATACTGCCATCTTCATTGAGGGTATCATAAACCGGTAGATTATACTTCTCTCCTATTTTATAATCATTGATATCATGGGCTGGAGTTACCTTAAGTACGCCGGTACCAAAGTCCATCGCAATATATTCATCGGCTATAACAGGTACCTTGCGGTTTATTAGTGGCACAATCACTTGTTTACCTATCCATGATTTGTATCGCTCATCATCCGGGTGTACACAAACTGCTACATCACCTGCAATGGTTTCAGGACGCGCGGTTGCCACACTTATAAATTCATCCGGATTTTCTGCTGACAGGTATTTAACATAGTATAAGTTGTCATTTACCTCTTTAAAAATAACTTCTTCGTCACTGAGTGTTGTCCGACCCTGCGGGTCCCAGTTTACCATTTTAGTACCGCGATATATCAATCCTTTTCCGTATAAATCGATAAAAACATCAATTACCGCATCATATAAGGAAGGCTCCATGGTAAAACGGGTGCGGCTCCAATCACAACTGGCTCCCAGCTTTTTTAACTGCTCGAGAATAATTCCACCATATTTATGCGTCCATTCCCAGGCGTATTCGAGAAACTCATCCCTGCTAAGATCTTTTTTGGCAATGCCCTTTTCTGCAAGCATTTTAACCACTTTGGCCTCAGTCGCTATGCTTGCATGGTCTGTACCCGGAACCCAACAGGCATTTTTACCAAGCATACGGGCCCTTCGAATCAGCACATCCTGAATGGTATTGTTGAGCATATGCCCCATATGAAGCACACCGGTTACATTGGGCGGAGGAATGACAATACAATATGACTCACGATTATCGGGTACCGAACGAAAAAAGTCATTTTCCATCCAGTACTGATACCACTTATCTTCTATTAAGGACGGGTCATATTTACTGCTAATATTCATGGGTGCAAAAATAATTTATTTTAAGGGAAGGAAGCCTACAAACTCCATAAAATAAAAAGCCCCGGAGGTTATCCGGGGCTTTCTTGTTTTTATGAATTATACACCCACATCGTGGTTTGCTGATTCTTCAATGTAAGGATGATTTACTGGGATAAGTCCACGTTTGGTAAGCGCAATCAGAACCCAGTAAATAAAGATACCACCAAAAGTAAGAAGTGTTCCGATTTCAAGCAAACCAATTTGCTGACCGGGACCATACACACCTGGAACTACCATCAGCCATACATCATGGTAGTGTCCAAAAATAAGGATGCAACCCACCACGGTAAGTACTACAGGATTTCTCTTTGCATTTCTCATCATAAGGATCAGGAATGGACAAAGGAAGTTTAAAACAACATTCAGCAGAAAGTTGAATTTATACTCTTCATAACGAATCTGATAGTATGACATTTCTTCAGGTATGTGTGCATACCAAATCAGCAGATACTGGCTTAGCCATATGTATGTCCAGAAGATAGAGAATGCAAACATAAATTTACCAAGGTCATGAATATGCTCATCTGAAACAATTTTCAAATGCCCCTGAGATTTGAGGTAAAGCACAAACAGGCAAATTATGGTAAGGGCAGTAACCCATGAGGTCGCAAAATTGTATACGCCAAAAATTGTGCTGAACCAATGCGCATCAATACTCATCATCCACAACCATGCAACAACTGCGATGGTGAATCCGTAAATAACTGCAAAACCGGCGCTATAGCGAATGCTCTTTTTGAAAAAGGTTACATCACCTGGTTGGGCTGCATCTTCTGCAACAGAAAGGCTTCTGAGTTTACGGCCTAACAACCACCAAATGGCTACCAAAACAACCGGAAAAATCAGGAACATCTTGCTGTTCAAAAACCATGATTTCCCATCTAATATGGCATCAAAACCGGGCTGTCCTTTGGTTAAATGCTGGTGTTCGTAGTGTACCCAGTGGTATAAATCTGACTTGGCAACAAGAATTGCTATAAAGGCAAGTGCAAAACCTACCGGGAAAAAGGTAGAAATTGCTTCAGGAACCCTTTTGATAGCTGCGCTCCAGCCTGCATTGGCAATATATTGTACGGCTACAAAGAACAGTGCGGCCAAGGAAACCATGAACAGCAGATAACCCACAATCAACACGTTTGACCAAATGCGGGTAGTCCATGGCTTATTTTGTGTATGAAACTCAGCTCTGGGTCCAAAGTTTTCATTTTCCACATTGCCATGATGCTCAGTTGCTGTTTCATGTGCTACTGCTGCATGCTCATTGGCAGCTATTTCACCACCTTTAGCTGCAGTAGCTGCGTGTTCATGTTTAGCAGAAGCAGTTTCGTGACCATGTCCGTGCGAACCGTTTCTGTCTATGGTAGCAATGCCGATGCCTGCCAGAATCAATCCGATTATGGTCAAACCTATTGCAAACCTTTTGGCTTTTGCCGGAACAGTGAATTGTTCCTGTGCAATCTCAATTTTATGATGTCCGTGTCCCATTGAGTAATCTAAATTAGTTGTTGGGTTTTACAGCGGTGCTATCCTTGGCTGCAGCAGGTTCTGCGCCGGCACCACTCAATTGTTTCACATACCTGATAACCCTCCATCTGTCCATGGGTTTGAGCGCATAAGCATGGCTGCCCATATTGTTTTTACCATATGTCAAAGTATGATAAATCTGTCCAACGGGAATTTCCTTAATGTATTTATCCTGGAAATTAGGCCAGGCTGGTTTTCCCAAACCTCTTTTGAAGACTTCACCATCATTACCACCATTAGCTCCATGACATGGGGTACAATAGATTTCAAATAGGTATTTACCCCTTTGATTCTTATCTTCAAAATCTGAAGGATAATTGAAAGCCTTTGCGGCCTCATATCCATCAGCACTGTTATCATACGGATAATGGGTGGCTTCTTTGCCAAATGCAACGGTGCCAGCTACGGGCTCACGCATACTCATACCATAAGGATTAACAGTGTTGCTATCGCCCTGATTGTATGGCTCATAACCTTTGGAATAGGCCATATCAGGAGCGTATTCCCAGCCGGTATCATTACCACGGCTCACACAACCGGTTGAAATAGCGGCTAAAGCTATTACTCCGGCACTGATATACAAAACGCTTTTCATGAATGATTTCAATTAAATGGTGGTTTGAACCCCTCCGTTTCTCTCACGCAGTTCCACGGCACCGTGGTCCTTCATGATTTGTAATACTTTTTTTTCATCTACTCCTTCGCCGGTTTCAACTGCAATCACCATGCGATCATCGGTTTGCCTTTCATCCAGCAGTTCGGGTTTAATGCCCCAAATCATTCTGTTTCTGAGGAAAAAGAAGAACCCCATACCAAATGCTGTGCACAATACAGTTGCTTCAAACAACACGGGAACCCAGCTTGGGCTGAAACGAACGGGTTTGTTACCTACATCCAGTGGCCAATCCTGAACATACATATAATATATCATCCAAAAGGCCAGTGAAAAACCGGTTGCTCCGCACATAAATGCCACAATAGACAACCAGCTGCGGCGCACCCCCATGATTCTATCCAATCCGTGAACCGGATAAGGGGTATACACATCCTGAATTTTCACACCGGCATGCACCAGCTCGCTGGTGGCTTCTACCAGTTTGTCTTCATCTTCCCATATGCCCAGCAACATTCTGTTTCTGTCGCGAAGGCTCAGGTTTTTATCTATTATTCCCATGAATGGTAATCTCCTATTTAATTATTCGCGGTTGCGAAGAATGGTTTTAATTTCTGACATATTGATAACGGGCAGGAACTTGGCGAACAGGAAGAAACAAGTAAAGAATATCCCGAAGGTTCCCAAAAACAGGCCGATTTCAGTGAGTGAACCGGCATACATAACCCAGCTGCTGGGCAGGTAATCTCGGTGCAGAGATGTAACGATAATTACAAAACGCTCAAACCACATTCCCACGTTCACAACGATGCTCATGATGAAAATGAACCATGGGGTGGTACGAGCCCATTTGAACCAAAACACCTGTGGCGATACCAGGTTACAGAACATCATGCTCCAGTAAGCCCACCAGTAAGGTCCGCTGGCGCGGTTAAGAAACGCGTACTGTTCGTATTCAACACCGGAATACTGTGCAATAAAGAATTCCGTTAAGTAAGCAATACCCACCAGTGTTCCTGTAAGCATAATGATTTTACACATGGCTTCAAGGTGACCGATGGTAATGTAATTTTCATAGTTCATTACTTTGCGCGCTACTACCAGAAGTGTGGCAACCATACCGAAACCGGAGAAAATCGCACCGGCAACGAAGTATGGAGGGAAGATGGTAGTATGCCATCCGGGGATTACCGATGTCGCAAAGTCTGTAGATACAATAGTGTGCACAGAAAGTACCAGTGGTGTACTCAAGCCGGCCAGAATCAATGATATCAATTCGTAACGGGCCCAGGTGCGGGTACTTCCTGTCCAACCCATGGAGAAGAAGCGATACCAGTATTGGGCTGCTTTGGTTTTAACCTTGTCACGAATGGTAGCAATATCAGGAATCAATCCAATGTACCAGAACAATAGCGATACGCTGAAGTATGTAGAAATCGCAAATACGTCCCACAAAAGCGGTGAGTTAAAGTTTACCCACAGTGAACCAAATGCGTTTGGAAGAGGCAGAGCCCAGTAACCAACCCACACACGTCCCATGTGAAATACAGGGAACATGGCAGCGCAGATTACCGCGAAAATGGTCATCGCTTCCGCAGATCGGTTGATACTCATCCTCCACTTCTGTCTAAACAGCAGCAGAATTGCAGAAATCAGCGTACCGGCGTGACCAATACCTACCCAAAATACGAAGTTGGTAATGTCCCAGCCCCACATTACGGATTTGTTGATATTCCATGTACCAATTCCTGTCCATAGCGTCCAGAAAAGGCTTACAACGAAAATACCCAAAAAGATTACCGACAGGGTGAAACCCACTTTCCATGCGGTAGAGGGTTTATTCAAAATGGGCCTGGCTATATCACGGGTTACATCCGAGGCGGTTTTGCCTCCGGTTACCAGGCGTTCCCTAATGAGTGAATCATGTATCATTTTGTTGGTGCTTGGGGTTTTTAAATGGTTTCAGTGTTACGAATTTTGGTCATGTATTTCACGCTGCTCTGCACGTTGATTTCTTCGAGCACACCGAAAGCGCGATCGTTCTTGTACAACTTGCTGATTTCGCTGTTTGGATTGTGCAAATCACCAAACACAATGGCGTTGGCAGGACATGCACGCTGACAAGCAGTTTCAACCGTAACCTCACTGGGTGATTTGCCGTCACGCTTGGCTTTGAGTTTGCCTTCCTGAATTCTTTGAACAC
>CAYSIK010000062.1:0-5121 GCA_964431045.1 uncultured Flavobacteriaceae bacterium | reverse complement strand
TGACACCGCGTGTACGAACAGTAACATCCGGGTTTATTACCATTTTACCCAGGGGGTTGTTGAAATGGAAATCAAACTTATCATTGTCATTGTAGCGGAACCAGTTGAATCGACGAACCTTATAAGGACAGTTGTTGCCGCAATATTTGGTACCAATACAACGGTTGTAGGTCATCTGGTTTAAACCTTCCGTACTGTGGGTGGTGGCCAATACAGGACAAACTGTTTCGCAGGGGGCCTGTGAGCAGTGCTGGCACATCATAGGCTGGTGAACAACCTTGATGTTTTCCCAGTGGGTAAAATCACCTTTGTCGCTTTTATCTATCTGGCCTATTTCTTTTTCGCGTGTTACGTAGTTACCGTCAATTTCTTTGGAAGTATTGGCAAAACTGTAATAACGGTCAATACGAATCCAGGTCATTTCACGGCGCAGACGAATTTCATCACGGCCTACAACGGGAACGTTATTTTCGATAGAACAGCTTACCACACAACTTCCGCAGCCTGTGCAGGCGTTGAGGTCGATGGCCATAGCCCAAAGGTGATTTGGGGAACCATCTTTGCGGTATTCACGTTTTTCCCAAATGGTATAAACGTGGGTTTTTTCCTTATCGTTTCCGGCTTTGGGATTCTTTTTCCAATCGGCGTATGAGGCTTCACGAACCAGATCGCGACCTTCAATACTATGATGTGTCTGGGTTTGTGCCAGGGCATAGGTTTCATCTCCTTTGGAAATTTCCACACCACTAACTACCCAGCCCCTGTTACCATTTTGAACTGAAGTCAATGGCCAGGCTGAAACACCCACAGTATCAAATCCTTTTTCCTTACTACCGCCTACTTTTCCTGCAGCTGTTCTGCCGTAACCCAGTGCAAGTCCAACGGTTTCATTGGCCTGACCAGGCTGAACCATAGCAGGAACGTTACTAAGGGTAACATTACCCACTTTAACGTTAACAGTATCGCCTTCTCTCAGGCTCAGTTTGTGTGCAAGAGATTTAGGCAGAGAAACGTAATTGTCCCATGTTACCTTGCTAACCGGATCTGGCAATTCATGCAACCAAGGATTGTTTCCGTGTGCACCATCCCTTACATATACCTGAGAATAGAGAATTAAATCAGTACCACTGATTTTACCGCTGCTTGAAATGGCATCAGCCAGCGCTGAAACATCACCTGCATACGATAAAGGATTACCTGATACAGGCTCAGACCATACACCATCGTGAAGGGCCTTGTTGAATGCCTCATTGCTGGTGAGTTTGCCTGACCAATTGCTTTTAATGTAAATGTAATATTGAGAAGCACTTAGTTTTTGAGAAAGTATGGTTTTCGAAGCAAAAGGATCATTCTCTGCTTTGGGAGTAGCTTCTGCCCAGGCCAACAGACTTAGCTGTGCCTGACGGGTATTGAATACATTGCTGATGGTTGGCTGAGTAAAATGAAACTCGCCGGCACGGGGTTCTGCATCTCCCCAACTTTCCAAATAATGATTATCCGGGCAAACGAATTGACATACACTTGCAGTTTCATCTTTGGTTGAAGCAAAACTCACGGAGAGAGAAGCTTTTTTAATGGCTTCAGCCCATGCGACACTGTGGTTATAAACCGGGTTGCTATTGTAAAAAATAACGGCAGCCACCTTTCCTGCTGACAATTCTTTCAGCAGGTTATCGGCATTTGCATCAACACCCTTGTACTGATTGCTGCAGTTGACAAGATCTATGGTTTTACCATAGTTTTCAAGCAACATATTAATTCCATTTACCAGCTTCTGGGCAACAGTATCGTTGGAGCCTGATATTACCAGTGATTTACCTTTAGCGTTCCAGAGCAATTCAGCAGTTTTCTTTATGCTGTTTCCTGCGAGTTCAGCGTTTTGAGCTACAGGGATTTGCTTACTACCTGCTTTGGCAGCTAGATAATTATAGAGGCTTGTAAGATAGAAGAGCTCTTTGGATGCCTTCATTGGAAAACGCTCATCCGCGTTTGTTCCGGTCATACTCAGGTTAGATTCAAACTGAATATGTTTGCTCATGGTTTTGCCGGCAGCCGGAATACGGTTGCTAACATAACCTTTGGTGTACTCAACCGGTGAAATCCAGGAACCAAGGAAATCGGCACCAAAACTCACTATCAGTTCAGCGTTGTCAAATTTGTAAGTAGGAATTGCGGCTTTACCAAAATCCTCACTGTTGGCATTAATGATACCGCTGTAAGAGATGGCATCATAGGTGATGTGCTCCGAAGTCGTGAATTTGGTTTTAAAATCAGCTATTGCCTTCAACGTAGAAGGACTGTGAATGGTATTGCTGAGAATAACAATTTTACCTTTGGCCTGATCTATCTCTTTTAGTTTGGCTGTAATGGACTGGTCAATTTTGGTCCAGTCTGCAGCTTCTGCGCCATTTGCCAAAGGATTGGCAAGGCGTTCAGTATCGTATAGTGAGAGAATGCTTGCCTGACCGGTAGCACAGAGACCGCCTTTGCTGATTCCGGAACGAGGATTACCATCAACTTTGATGGGTCGTCCTTCACGAACTTTTACCTCGATACCACAACCGGTGCTGCAGGCTCCGCAAGTGGATGAATAATAAGAAGCTACTCCGGGAGTAACATCTTCAGGTTTAACCAGATAGGGCACAGCATGCCTAACCTTGGTCTTGTAACAGGCCGCCAGGGCAACTGCAGTGACACTAAAACCGAAGAATTTAAGGAAATCCCTGCGGTTTGAGTTCAGTTCCACACCTTCCTCACCCAATACTTCGTCCAGAGGAAGTGCATCGGGAAATTCATTTTTACGTGCTGCAAGGAACGCCGGATCTTTGGCCAGTTCCTCCTCACCTTTCCAGTACTTTATGTTATTGGACATGTTCGTTCTTTGCTATTAATAGTGACACTTGGCACATTCCAGACCACCATTCATGGCAGGCGTAATCTTCACTTTGCCATCTGGTCCGAAATACTGACTCTTATTCTTATTATTCTTCAAATCTTTGGCTGCTTTTTCGTGAAGTGCAGCGTAATAATTGTTGTTTGCCGCATCAATACCTGCGTTTCTGTGACAATCAATACACCATCCCATCTGCAAGGAGCTCCACTGCTGCACCACTTCCATCTTTTCAATGGGACCGTGACAGGTTTGACAGGCTAATCCGGCTACTTTCACGTGCTGACTGTGATTAAAATAGGCATGATCAGGCAGATTATGTATGCGAACCCAACGGATTGGTTTGGGATTGGCGCCAAACGCTTCCGCGCCGGCTTTCTCCGGATTGTAATCCAGGGCCTTGTATATTTTAGCGATTTCCGGCGATATTTCGTCACCCTGTGCTGTAGATGCTTTCTGCACACCCTTGTGGCAGTTCATACATATATTAACAGAAGGAATGGTTGCCGATTTACTTTCTTCAACGCCTATGTGGCAATATTTACAATCCAGTTTCATATCACCGGCGTGCAACTTGTGACTGAATGCTATGGGTTGTTTAGGAGCATAACCCTTTTGAACACCAACTTCTGTGATACCAAATTTGTAAGACGATACGAAACCAATTCCACCCAGAATAACAACCGTAAACACGGTCAATACGGTTGGGTTCATTTTGGCCAGTTTTTCGGGCAGCAGACCTTTAATGAAGGACCCTTTGGATTCTTCTGCTGCAGTTCCATCCTGTTCAGCCGCAAGCCTGCGAAGGGTATTGCGAACCTTTCCAAGAATAACAAGCACAATAATGAATATTCCAATCAGCGCAAACAGTATGTACAAGGAATTTGAGTCTGACTTGGCTGAATCACCTTCTGCAGTAGCTGCCACGGGAGCCTTTGCCACGGGTTTGGGCGCAGTTTTGATGTACTCAAGGATGTGCTTAACCTGGTCCGGTGAAATATTTTCGAAAATATTCATGGCAGCGCCGCCATATTCCTTGAACAGGGCATTGGCGTCGGCATCACCACTTTTTCTAAAAGCTTCGTTGTTACGAACCCATTTAATGAGCCATTCCTCGCTCCTTCTTTCGGTAACGCCCCTCAGTGCGGGCCCCACAACTTTTTTGTCTAACGCGTGACAGCTGCCACAGTTGTTTGCTTCATAGAGCTTCTTACCTTCCTCGGCGCTGGCCTTGAACTGCGCTTTCAATGAAAATGAAAGCGAGAGTGCGGCTGCCAGTACCAAAGTTCTCATTTGTCTTTGCATGCTAATTTGAACGCTGTTATTCGCGGTGCAAATATAGAAAGCGTATCAAGGCGGTTAAAACAAATTGTTCACATTGGAATCAATTTAAAAAGATTCTAAATATGTGTTTTAAATTATTGTATTTCAATATTTTGATATTTTCGCTTTGGAGAGTTTATAAAGATGTACAAAAGTTAATACACACAGGAGGTATGGTACAGATCTGAAAAAAGAATGTGATTTTTGCATTGTGATACTTGGAAAAAAAATCGTGATAGTACTGCCCGCCTATAACGCAGGCAAGACTTTGGAGAAGACATACCGGGAAATTCCGTTTGACATAGTGGATGATGTTATTCTGGTAGATGATGCCAGCAAGGATAACACTTCGCAATTGGCAAGAGAATTGGGTATCGGCCATGTTGTAGTTCATAAAGACAACCGAGGATACGGCGGCAATCAGAAAACCTGCTATGACACTGCCAGGCAGCTGGGAGCCGATGTGGTAGTAATGCTCCACCCCGATTATCAATACACCCCAAAACTCATTAGGAGTATGGCCTATCTCATTGCTGAAGGTGTTTATCCTGTTGTGTTTGGCAGCAGAATTCTGGGAAAAGGAGCCCTCAAGGGCGGCATGCCATTATATAAATACATAGCCAACCGAATGCTAACACTTATTCAAAACATATTGCTGAATCAGAAACTGGCGGAGTACCATACCGGCTACAGGGCATTTTCAGGCGAGGTTCTCAACACAGTTAAATACGAACTCAATTCCGATGACTTTGTATTTGACAATGAAATGATAGGACAGATTTTCATGAGTGGGTTTGAAATAGGCGAGATTACTTGTCCCACCAAATACTTTGAAGAAGCGAGTTCCATTAATTTTGCAAGAAGCACCAAATACGGACTCGGAGTGTTGCGTGTAAGTCTCACTTACC
>CAYSIK010000061.1:0-12018 GCA_964431045.1 uncultured Flavobacteriaceae bacterium | reverse complement strand
TTCAGGCGTAAGAAAATGGGCATTGCTACTGGTAGCAGTGTAAATTCCTTCTCGCGTCGCTGCGGCAATCATGCCGGTAAAATCCTTATTGATGTAGGGCTCCCCCTGAAAATACAACGTGATGTAACCGGTCGTGCGGCTGATCTGAGGCAGAATGGCGTTAAACTGTTGCAAGGACATCTTTCCGGTTGGGCGGTTAAATTGCTTCAATCCGCTGGGGCATTGCGGACAGCCCAGGTTACATGCGGTGGTGGGTTCGATACTGATGGCGGTGGGCATGCCCCAGAAAATGGGTTTTGGGGTGAAACGGGACATCAAATAGGAAAGCCAGACCTGGAAGGTATTAAAAGACCTGGAAGGTTTCGCGTGTGCGCACACGAGGCGCCAGCTATCTTTCAAACCCAAATACATCAGCCGTCGTATTGTTCAAATGTGTACTGCTTCCGGTTATAACCCATGGCTTTTAGGCGCTGCCTCGCTTCCCTGCACATCGCTTCCCAGCCGCACACATAAAAATGGGCATCGCGTTTGTCTGCAAATACTTCTTCGTATACAGCATGCACATAACCTTTTCTGTACAGACCCTCTTCCCTGCTCAAAACAGGAATAAACTGAAAACGGCCATTTTGTCCCGACCAGGCTTCAAATTCAGCTTTGTATAAAATATCTGCACTGTAGCGGTTACCAAAAATCAGGTAGATATTGTGTTTCAACTCTGCTTGTCTTAGTAAATGCCCAATCATGCTGCGAAACGGTGCCACGCCTGTTCCGGTGCAGATAAAGCACAAATCATTATCCCAAGTTTCAGGTAAAACCATATTGCCCAGTGCTTCGGATATTTCTATGGTATTCCCCGGTTCCATTCGCCATAACAGCGGCGTAACCTTACCTTCAGGATTCAGCACAATGCTCAATTCAATCAGGCCGCTATCGTCAGGCGGATTGGCGATAGAATAGCTGCGCTCTGAATCCTGTATGCGAAGGGTTATGAATTGCCCCGGTAGAAAATGAAATCCATCCTCAGACTGCGGTTTCAAAAAAAAACGCCTTACGGATTCCGTCTCCTGAATAATATTCTCAATTACCGCCTGCATGGATGAAGCGCAAATTTACAACCCTGTGTTACATTTGCACACATGAACTTTCAGGGCGTGATATTGGTTGGGCTTGGCGGATGCATAGGTTGTGTGCTGCGGTACGCTTTGGGAACCCAATTGCCCTTTGATACCGACAGATTTGCCTGGGCCACTTTTGCCGTAAACATGCTGGGATGCTTGCTGATTGGGTTGGGAATGGGAAAAATTCAGGATGAAAACCTAAAACTGCTGCTGGTAACCGGCATGCTCGGCGGATTCACCACCTTTTCGGGCTTTGGATATGAACTTTATCAATACGCGCAGGCACAGGAACACGTTCGCGCTTTGTTATATGCATTTTTTTCCGTATCTTTGGGTTATACCCTGGTTATAATCGGCAGGAAATTTGCTGATGTTTTGTAAGATGATGCGCACCATTCTGTTTTCAATCCTTATTCCCTTATCCTGCGGACTGCATGCTTCCCGCATTCTTATTCCCATGGATGAAACACAGAAAAACCATCTTAAAAGTTATGGACTGGCATTCTGGGTACTGCAGCAGGAAGGACGCGAAGTAAACTGGCTGCTGAATTACAAGGGCGGCAGTTTTATGATTGCCCACACCCCGCAAACAGAGAGCGAATGTAAAATTCGCGGAATTTCTTACGATGTAATTACCGAAAGCGACGCTAACGCCATCGAGGCCACCATCAGCAATCCGGAGGTGAATATGAACATGGTCAAACTGCTCACTGCGCCTAAAGTGGCTGTGTATAGTCCCAAAACCAAGCAACCCTGGGACGATGCCGTAACTATGGTACTAACCTACGCTGAAATCCCCTACACGGTTATCTTTGATGATGAAGTTTTAACAAACAAGCTGCCCGAGTACGACTGGCTGCACCTGCATCATGAGGATTTCAGCGGACAGTACGGCAAATTCTGGAGCAGCTATGCAAGTGCTCCCTGGTACCAGAATGAAGTGCGCGAAGCCGAAGAAATGGCCTCCAAATACGGGTATACTTCCAACCGCGAACTGAAACTGGCAGTGGCCAAAAAAATCAGGGACTTTTGCCTGGGTGGCGGATTCCTGTTTGCCATGTGCAGCGCCACCGACACCTACGATATTTCCCTGGCTGCCGAAAGCACCGATATCTGCGGGCCCATGTTTGATGGAACTCCTTCAGATCCCGAGTGCCAGAACCGTTTAAAATTTGAAAACTGCTTCGCATTCAAGGACTTCATGTTGGAACAAAATCCTTACATCTACGAGCACAGCGATATAGACGTAGATCCTCGCAGGCGCGGCGTTACAGAAGAAAACGACCTGTTTACCCTATTTGATTACAGCGCCAAGTGGGATGTCATTCCTTCCATACTTTGCCAAAACCACACCCGCACCATCAAAGGTTTTATGGGCCAAACGACGGCTTTTCACAAAGAAAAAATCAAAAGCGATGTGCTGGTGATGGGTGAAAATGCCGCTATGGGCGAAGCCAAATACATACACGGCGAGGCGGGCAAAGGCACCTGGACATTCTTCGGCGGCCACGACCCGGAAGACTACCAGCACCTGGTGGGCGAACCGCCAACGGATCTGAACCTGCATCCCAATTCGGCCGGGTATAGGTTAATTCTGAACAACATCCTCTTCCCCAGCGCCAAAAAGAACAAAATGAAAACCTAATGGTTTTTGTTTTATCATTGCACAGGTGGGAACCCATTATCTGCGCTTTGGACTCTTAGGCATACTGATACTTTCAGCATGCATAAGGTTTTGGGGCATTGCCGATATCCCTTTCACATATGATGAACTCAGTGCCATATTCAGGGCCAGGGCTGCTACCTGGCACGGACACTGGCAGCTGGGTGTAATACCCGACGGTCACCCACCCGGAATGCAAACCCTGATCTGGCTTTGGGTGCAAAATTTCGGAGAACACGCACCGCTGATGCATGGGCTGATGGTGATGTTTTCCGTGGGTTCTGTTTATTTGGTTTATAAAACTGCCCGAAATGTAACGTCACCCGCTAAGGCGCTTTCCGCAACCCTATTGTACAGCCTATCTTATCTGCCGTTGGTATGGGGCAATGAAATCAGGCCCTATGCACTGGGAATGTTTTTTTGCAATGCCTTTTTCTGGCAATGGAGTTTGATTTGGAGCGAAAAAACAACCGGCAAAAAAGCCTTTGCTATACTGGGTTTGCTAGCCGCTGCCTGCGCATGGCTGCATTATTTCACATTGCTTCCCATTTCCATTCTTTGGATTCTTGGGCTTGTGAAACAAAGAGAACATCAAAAAAAATGGTTATTGAGCGCAGTTACAGGTCTATTGCTGTTTGCCCCTGCCCTGCCGGTTTTTATGCATCAGCTCAGCGTGGGCGGACTTGAGTGGCTGGGCAAACCCGGTTTGGATTTCCCGCTAAAACATTTGCAGTATTTGCTGAACGGCATGCTGTATCCCGCGCTGGGTATATTGATGACCGCCCTTTTTTGGCACCGCCAGCCGATTGAGAAAAGTACACTAAGGTTTACCCTGTTGTACATTTCGGTGTTTTTATTCCCTATGGCAATCGGATTTGCCTGGTCATGGCTGCATAAACCCGTTTTGCAGCATACGGTTTTGCTATTCAGCGCACCCTTTTTCTATTTGGGCTTCATTGGCCTTTTTCCCGATAAAAAACTAAAATACGCAACACCCATTATTGCACTGCTATTGGGTTTTGGACTATTGAAAAGCGGATATTTCGACGATGGTCGTAATGATGTTTACCATGAGCAGGCCAAGGCGCTAAAAACCGCCTGTGGCCAAAAGAAACTATTGCTGGCCGACGGCCCGGAGGATGTGCTGATGTATCACCTTTTCCACGAGCACGATGTTTGTGTGCCCAAATTCATCAGCCATTCACAAATACCATTTTCCTACAATCGTTTATGGAAGCAATGGAATGATTGGCCCTTCAAAAGCAACCCAATAATATTGGCCATTAATTCAGGCAGCCATCCGGGTATTGTTCCTTTGGTGGAACACTGGACCGGCAAATCGGCACAGCATCAATATTTTATTGGCGGTGAACTGGTTTACCTGAACGACTCCGCAACGGACACAAAGGTTGAATATCAAACCCGGCTTATCGAAACGAATACAGCATTCGACATCCCACTTGGGAAAGCGGGTTATCAGAAAAACGATTTGATTGTCATTCACATCCCTGATTCGTTGGCCGAAAACAATGTTGAGCTTATTAGCAGTTTGCACAATAGAGACAAACAAATTGACTGGCGCAGTGCTAAGAAACCAGAATTTAAAAATGTGGGCGACGGAAGCCTTTTTTTATTCATAAAAACCGCTGATATATCCGGTGTTTGCTACGACACAAAGCTTTCTGTTTTGTTAAAGACGGAGAAACCGGGAAGGAAAATTCGCATACAATACCGCCTGTGCCACGCCAATCCTGATATGTATGGCCCGGCGTGGTTTGAGTAATCGATAATCAGCGGATTATAACACAACCGCTTGCCTCGTGCACAGTACAATAAGTAAAAATATTGGGATTACCCCTCGGGTCTTGTGAACAGAATGTGTTCTCCCGACCACGGAGTTTCATTGCCGGATGCATCCATCAAGGTAAAGGCTATTTCGTATTGTTCACCTTCCTTAAAATCAAAGGCCCCTGAACACATCCCGTGACCTATTTTCAACTCACCTTCCACTGCTTTTAAACAATAAACCGTTTCCTTTCCCGTCGTTATGCTTTTTACCAATGTCTTTACCCAAAACAGTGAAGAATCTTTTGCCTTGCACTCAAAATGAACTAATACGGCAGGTCCACACCCATAATGTACCAGCGACTTCTTTAATTCCCTAGGTGCACTTATAAATTCCGGTTTGCTTGTATCCGAGCCCTCTGCCACTTCGTATACAATAGGTTCATACTGTCGTAACTCTTTGTTCCATTTGCCTATAAACTCTTCACGGGGCAAATTCTCAATTTCAAGCCGGTATTTCTTTCCGGGAGTGGGTTCGGTTTCTGGCACCAAAACCGCCTGGGTGAGACGAAACTGACCTACAAAGACATCCTTAACCTTTAATTTGATTTTCTGCTTTTTACAAACCAGATACGCAGGATATTTATCTTCCAAACCTGTCACTATGTCCTGACTGATTGCATATCCTTCAATCATGATGAGGGTGTTTTTTAAAATCATTTTCTCAGAAGGAAACACATAAAGTCCTCTGTTGGCGCACATGCCCATCAGGTTCATCCATGATAATAATGCCAATACCAAAAACACCGGCCTCTTCATTTACCGAAATTAATCAAAATAATTCTATTATTAGCTAAAATTAATTAACGGCTTAATCAAATAGTTGCTCGGTCTTTTTCCCGATGCTTTTTGATTCTTGAGAGCCCTGCGCGCCACATCCAGATATTGAATATTATAAAAACGGGTATTAATAAAACAGCCAATGTTGGATTAAAACGTTCTGTTGCAGCCGCATACATCAATATAAAATCATAGGTACCGTGCATAAAAATGGGAACCACTAAACTTAATATCCTGTGATAACTTGCATCTTTTCCCGATTCAAATTTTGACAGTGATAAATAATAGCCCATAGGCACTGCAAACAGCATATGTCCGGGAACTGCAAAAATTGCGCGGTTTATGGCCACACTCATTCCACCATCCATTACATACAAGATGTTTTCAAGGAACGCAAAACCCATGGAAATGAAGATGGCATATAAAATTCCATCAAAATACTGATCAAAATCCTTGGCGCGCTGAATCAGCCAAAAGAAAACTATCCATTTGGCACATTCTTCGGGAATGGCAGCCGAAAAAAATGCTGCATAAAAAGGCTGAACCTCAGCGGAGGGCATTTCTCCTGTAAAAATACCCAAAACATAGAGTAGAATATATGTAATCAACACAGACAGAATACCACCCAAAAACGCCTTTAACAACATTTTTAGGGGCTCTTTTTCAAGATCGTGGCGGTAAATCAAATACATGATAAACAGCGCAGGGGCCATAGAGGATAGAAGAAGTGTCATAGATTAGAGTAGTAAGTTGAAATACAAATATATGCGTGTATTCATTTTTACAAACTCACACATGCAAAAAGCCTAATTTTCAGCAGAATACCATTATTCTTCTCTGGTTAATGCAAAATAAATCACATAAGCCCAACCCAGGAATCCGTGCAGAATCGCATACAAAACTGATTCATTCCTCGACCAGGAAGCGACCACAGCAATGATGGATCCTAAACCAATCCCACCGTCAATGGCTTTATTTGACAAGCTGCTTCCTGTGGATTGCGCGCACAGTTCTGTAACGCAAACACACAAAAATATGGCTACATAAATAGCTTTAAAACCAGGACTGTTGCTCTTAACTTTCATAGGTTTACTCATTTCAAAAATTTAATTTTCTTTATATCAATTTTAAGTACGCTCATTATAGGTTTCAATAAAGGAGCAGCGGTTTTTACACGTGTTAAATTTCTTAATGCACCCTATCACCCCTGTACTCCAGTCCGGCGATAATGTTGGCTTCCTGCTCCAGCAGGATTTGCCAGCGTTCCTTTACCACCTTTTCGGGGAGGTATTCTTTGGCCAGGTCCAGAAACATACGGTAGTGCCCTGCTTCTGATACCATAAACTCATGGTAAAATTTACGTAAATCCAAATCGCTGCAATACAGGCTCAGCAAGCGAAACCGCTCGCAACTGCGGGCTTCTATCATGGCACAAATGAGCAAATCTTCCACCAGCTGGTCTTCGCGGCTGCCGCCTTTTTTCTTGGTGGCAAATAACTGATGCACGTATTCATCCCTGCGGGCATTGCCCAGTGAAAAACCGCGTTTATCCATTTCTTTCAACACCCGCCTGAAATGTCCCCATTCTTCGGCCACCAGAGGCGTTACCTCTTCCACCACCCGCTTTTTCTCGGGGTATTTGATAATAAGACTAATCCCGCTGCTGGCCGCTTTTTGTTCGCAAAAAGCATGGTCGGTGAGAATTTCTTCCAGCGATTTTTCGGCAATATTCACCCAGCGCGGGTCGGTGGGCAGTTTCAATCCCAGCATCCGAACCGAACTTAAGCCTTCCGATTCTATGCTCTCTTCCATTCCGTTAATCCTCTATTTTGGAAACCCGGTTTTGGTGACGACCACCTTCAAACGTAGCATCCAGCCAGGCATCCACAATTTTAAAGGCCTTGGCCTTGCTCACAAAACGAGCCGGCACACACAATACATTGGCATTGTTGTGCTGCCTTGCCAGCGCGGCTATCTCTTCTTCCCAGGCCAGCGCGGCGCGAATACCTTTGTGTTTATTGGCCGTGATACAAACACCGTTACCACTGCCGCAAATGAGAATACCCAGGTCATTTTCGCCTGAAGCCACGCTTTCGGCCACCTTGTGGGCATAGTCTGGATAATCCACGCTGTCTGCGGTATCAGGGCCAAAATCCTGCAGTTCAAGGCCTTTTTCAATCAAATGCACCAGCAACTCATTTTTAAGTTTAAAACCGGCGTGGTCGGATCCAATGGCTAAATTCATAATTTTTGTATTTGCCTCAAAATTAAGAGGACCCATCAGCTTAAACTACGATGATGATGATTTGTGGAAAATTACGACTCTTCCTTTTCCCGGCGCTTCTCTACCCTTTTGGCAATGAAAATGCCCAGCACATAAAGAAGCATCAACGGCAAACCCAGCAGCATTTGGCTGAAAATATCGGGAGAAGGTGTGGCAATACCTGCTATGATAAAGATGATAACAGCCGCATACCGCCAGTATTTTTTGAGAAACGAAGAACTTACAAAACCAATTCGGGCCAATACATAAATAAGCACGGGCAATTCAAACACAAGCCCGGTAGCCAGACACATAAAAGTCACAAATCCGGTTACACTGCTGATGGTGATGATGTTTTTAATGTTTGGATTCAGGCTGTAGTTCAGAAGAAAATTGCTGGACAGGGGAACCAGAAAAAAATAGGCAAATGCAACACCGGTAAAAAACAGCATAGAAACCACAAACAGGCTGCTGCGGGTGCGCTTTATTTCCCGGATACTGAGGGCAGGTTTAATAAATTGCCAGATTTGATGGATGAGATAGGGAAAAGTCAATGTGAAACTAACCACCATGGAAATTTTGAATGCCGAAACAAATTGTCCCTGAATTTGCTGGCTTTGCATTTCCAGCGCCGGAGGATGCCAGCACATAATATCCTTGCCTGTGAAATACCTTCCTGCCTTACAGAAAAACTCATAACCCCAAAAACCTTCCTTGAAGGGCGAAAGAATTATCAGATCAAAAATTTCGGAAACATAAAAAAAGGAAACAAATATCAGTACCAGAACCACAAAAGCTATACGCACCAAGCGCTTTCGCAACTCATCAATGTGGTCGAAAAATCCCATATTCTTCTCGTAGGGAAAATCAGGACCGGTTTGATCAAGCGCCATAGGGGTGCAAAGATACTTTCAGAAAGTGGAAACGGGACTATGTAAATGCAATTACTGCATAACCATGCCACCACAAACGTTCAGGGTTTGTCCGGTAACATAGGTACTCATATCGGAAGCCAGAAACAGACAGGCGTTGGCCACATCTTCGGTGGTACCGCCACGTTTCAGTGGGATGGTGTCAATCCAGGATTTTTTCACATCTTCATTGAGCGCTTCAGTCATTTCAGTTTCAATAAATCCAGGTGCTACGGCGTTGCAGCGCACATTGCGGCTTCCCAACTCTTTGGCTACAGACTTAGTCAGACCAATCATACCGGCTTTGGAAGCGGCGTAGTTTGCCTGTCCGGCATTTCCTGTCAAACCTACAATGCTGGTCATATTGATAATACTGCCGGCCTTGTTGCCCAGAAAGTGGCGCAGAAATGCCTTAGTAAGGTTGAAGGCACTTTTCAGGTTGGTGTTCATCACTTCATCCCACTGCTCTTCGGTCATGCGCATCAATAGCGTATCGCGGGTAATACCGGCGTTGTTGATGAGGATATCTACTTTCCCAAATTCAGCTACCACGGCATTGGCAAGTTCTTCGCTGGCTTTAAAATCAGCGGCATTGCTCTGGTATCCTTTTACTTTCACGCCATAGGCGGATGAGAGTTCCGCTTCAAAAGCACGGGCTTTTTCCACAGAGGAAGCAAAGGTAAAAGCAATGTTGCAGCCATTTTTGGCAAATACTTCGGCAATGCCCTTCCCTATTCCGCGGGAGGCACCGGTAATCAAGGCAGTTTTTCCGTTAAGCATGGGGCGAAGATAGTCAAATTCACGCTTTTGCGCAGCAAGCGACATTTTACATTGAACCTCAATATACGGAATTTTTCTCATATTTCCAAATAAACAGACAGAACCAACCCTGCATTATTTCATTATTTTCGCGGATATGCCATCATTCCTCGAAACGCCGATTGAATACCTGAAAGGTGTGGGTCCCCAGCGTGCCGAGGCATTGAAAAACGAGCTTGATATTCACACCGTTGGCGATTTGCTGATGCATTATCCTGCAAGGCACGAAGACCGATCCAGGGTATACAAAATGGCTGAACTGGGCAGCGCCGAGGCGAATGTGCAGGTGAAAGGACGGATTGTAAAAACAGACCTTATCGGCGCCGGTGCGGCAAGAAGGTTTACCGCCCTGCTGCAGGATGAAACCGGATTTCTGGAACTCATCTGGTTTCAGGGCGTCAGCTGGGTTGCCAAATCGGTAAAACCCGGTGAAACATACCTGGCATACGGGCGACTAAGCGACTACAAAGGCAAACTATCCATGGCACACCCTGAGCTGGAAAATGGAGATACGGCGGTTCAATCCAAAGGATTGGTTCCGGTGTATCCGCTCACTGAAGGCATGCGCCGACGCCGGCTGGAGAACCGCTTTATGGTGCAGATAGTGAGGGCAGCCCTGGCAGACCCCAAACTCGAAGTCCCTGAAAATCTGCCACTGCATTTGCTTCGTGAACTGCAACTGCCGGCCAGAACCCAATCTCTGCGCATGCTCCATGCACCTGCTGATCTCAAATCTTTGGAACTGGCGCAAAAACGCTTAAAATTTGAAGAGTTGTTTTTTCTGCAAATGCGGCATCTTCAGCTGAAAACCAACAGAAACCGCGTGGTTAAAGGGCCCGTTTTCAGTGAGGTTGGAACCTTATTCAACACCTTTTACAAAGAGCACCTTCCCTTTACCCTCACCGATGCCCAGAAAAAGGTAATCAAGGAGATTCGGGCCGATATGAAAACAGGCAGGCAAATGAACCGTCTGCTGCAGGGCGATGTGGGAAGCGGCAAGACCATGGTAGCGCTGATGAGTATGCTGCTGGCTGCCGACAATGGCTTTCAGGCCTGCGTGATGGCTCCCACCGAAATTTTGGCAGCACAACACTACTACAGCCTAAGCGAATTGCTGGAAGGAATGCATATCAAACCTGTTTTACTCACGGGCAGCACACCCAAAAAGAAAAGGACCGAAATTCTTGAAGGCCTAAAAAACGGAGACATACCCTTTCTGATTGGCACCCATGCCCTGATTGAAGATGATGTTGCCTTTCAGCAGCTGGGACTGGTGGTTATTGATGAACAACACCGTTTTGGAGTGGCCCAGCGGGCCAAACTGAGTTCCAAAGCAAGCCTTCCGCCCCATGTGCTGGTAATGACCGCCACGCCTATTCCCCGCACGCTCGCCATGACCGTATACGGAGATCTGGATGTGAGTGTAATCAACCAGCTGCCCGGTGGACGAAAACCCATACAAACTGCCATGAGACCGGGTTCCAACCGCCCTTTGATTATGGATTTTATCCGGAAGGAAATCAAAGCCGGAAGGCAGGTGTATTATGTTTTTCCGCTGATCGAAGACAGCGATAAACTGGAACTGCAAAGCCTGATGTCGGGGTATGATATGGTGAACGAATACCTGCCCGCACCGGAATTTAAGTATAGCATTGTGCATGGTAAACTAAAACCTGAAGAAAAGGACGATGAGATGCGGAAGTTTCGCAATGGTCAGACCGATATCATGGTAGCCACTACAGTGATTGAAGTGGGTGTAAACGTGCCCAATGCAACGGTAATGGTGATTGAAAATGCCGAGCGATTCGGGCTATCTCAGTTGCACCAGCTGCGCGGTCGCGTGGGCCGTGGCGGCAACCAAAGTTATTGCATCCTGATTGCCGGACACAAATTATCGGCCAATGGCAAAAAAAGGCTGGAAACGATGGTCAGAACCACGGACGGCTTCGAAATCAGCAAGGTGGACCTGGAACTGCGCGGCCCAGGAGAAATGGATGGAACGCGACAAAGCGGCATACTGGACCTCAAACTGGCCGATATACGCCACGATGAAAATCTGCTGTTGCTGGCGAGAGCCCGCGCGGAAGATTTGCTCAACAGCGACCCGCTGCTGATGAAACCGGAACATTTCGGGGTGAGACAGGAACTGGCCAGGATTCCCCACCGAACCGTGTGGAGCAAAATAGCCTGATGATGAATGAGGTTAGCGGCTTTGCCGAATTATCCCTAATTTTACCGCTGAAAAATGAACAAGCTGTTTTTTGAACTGGGACGCTACATTCTGTTTGTGCGCAGCATGTTCTTCAAACCCGAGCGTTTCAAGGTCTTTTTTGAACGCACCATTCATGAGATGAACAACATTGGGGTGGGATCTATTGGTATCGTCACCATCATTTCTGTTTTCGTAGGTGCGGTTACCACCCTGCAAACCGCCTATCAGCTCGTATCTCCGCTTATTCCCATGAAAGTTATCGGCACCATTGTTTCCGACAGCTCACTGCTGGAATTTGCGCCTACCATCACTTGTCTGGTTTTGGCCGGAAAAGTAGGGGCCAACATTGCCTCGGAAGTGGGTAATATGCGGGTTACAGAACAAATTGACGCGCTGGAGGTAATGGG
>CAYSIK010000060.1:0-12095 GCA_964431045.1 uncultured Flavobacteriaceae bacterium | reverse complement strand
CAAAAGATATCAATTGTGATTGAAGTTGACTCAGATTCAATGCCTTTTTAAAAACAGGAATCAGAATATCATTGCTGGCGGCAACAAAACCCCAGAAGAAGAAAACGGAAATTAGCGTGACAAAAGCACCGGTATTGTTTTTCTGCATAACATTTTTTCAAATGTATCAGCGTCTCTCCAGTTTTTCCAAGCGTTCTTCAAGATTTTTTATCCTTGATTCCTGTTCTTTAATGATACTCAGCAAGTAAACAGGCAGGCGGTCATAGTGAACAGAGTATGGAACCATCTTGTTGTGGTTCAGAATTTCTTTGCCTGTAGCATCTGTCTCAGCAATGCCTGAATTGCCTTTCCATTTTCTTTCAGGTCCAAAAACCACCAGTTCAGGCATATATTCAGCCACTTCCTCTGCAATAAGACCAATTTCGTGATCACCACCCAGAGCGGGTTTAAGGTTATAGGAAACGGGTCTCAGCGCGAATAAATTTTCTTTTGAGAAATGCAGGTTTTTAACATTTTCTTTAACGTGAATGGTGGAAGAAGTGGGTCTTAATTCGCCGGCAGAAGTTCTTACCACGGTTGTTCCGGTTCCTGTTGTGCTTGAATTCATAATGTACCGGGAATTGGTTTCAATGATACCATTGGCCATGATTCCACCTGTGGCAGGGGTTGTTGTGGTGCCAATACGCAGGCTGCCGGTCATATAGCCGTCTCCATCAACCTGCAAATCATATGAGGTTGTGGAAGTGCTTCCAATACGCACCCTGCCCGCAAAGTTTGAAGTCGTGGTAGTTCCATTTACCAGCAACCCGGAAGTTCCGATGGTTAAATCATAGGATGAAGATGGGGAAGTGGTTCCAATGCCCACATTCTTGGTGCTGTTGATCCAAATGGCGTCTGTGCATTCCCAATTTCCGCTCCCGGTGCCGCGCACAGTGTAGCTCGTATTGGATGAAGTTCCGCAACTGATGCTGCTGCCTCCACCAGCCGTTCCGGGTGTCCATGAACTGCCGTTCCATTTTAATACATCATTGGTAGCAGGTGCTGTAGTTGAAACGCTTCTTCCTTGCAGCAAATTGGCATTCCACATGGCGGTATTGTTCAGCGCGTCCAGTGTGTCACCGTTTTTACTCAAACCGGTTCCTGCATAGATATTAACTCCTTTTAGAGCCACAGGGGCCCATACAGAACCATTGTATTGAAGCACGTCGTCTGTTTTGGGTTTTGTTGATGAAATTGAATTATCCTGGAGGTAAGCTGCGTTCCACAAAGCATAGTTTGCCCTGGCTGAAAGGGTGTCACCGCTCTTGGTCATGCCGTAGCCCGCAACCACAGGGTTGCTTCCGCCTCCTCCTGAAAGGGCCGATGGAGCCCAGGCGGTTCCATTCCATTTTAGGATATCATCCTTAATGGGTGCACCCGCAGATATACTGCGTCCCATCAAATCACCTGCACTCCATATAGACTGTTTGTTCAACGCGTGCAGGGTATCACCGCTTTTTTTCATTCCATTGCCGGCTATTACGTTTAGGTTTCCTCCTCCGCCACCGGTGCTTATTTTGGCCGGTGCCCATTCTGTGCCATTCCATTGCAGCACATCATCTTTTACAGGGGTTGTACCTGAAACAGGCTTGCCCTTGATTTTTCCTGCATTCCACAATTCGGTTTCAGTTTGTGCATGGAGGGTATCACCGCTTTTTGTCATGCCTTTTCCGGCAATGACAGGTGTGGTAGTGGTATTTCCTGATTTGGAAGCATAGAGCGCATAAGGAACAGATAGCAACTGGGTATTGCCTTTGATGCTGTAATTGCTGCCCCCCGCAGGATCTGTATTGCTTTCCAGAAAGTATGGGCCTTTGCTCCAGTCAATGGTATTGATGCTTCCGCTTATCACGGTACCGGCACCGATTTGGGCTGTCACAAGACCGTTTGCATTGCTGTTTTGCTTTTGGGTTTCACTGTACACAACCGTACCCGTAGAACTTCCTTGTCTGATTTTTAATTCAAGCCCAATGCTTGTATTTGTGACCAGTGTGCCGCTGCCATCGCGGATTACTGCCTGGTAAGAGAATAAACCGGGGGCTTGTGCCCGGAGATTTCCAAAGAATCCGGCAGCTCCCAATATGATTGTAAGAATTCGCTTTTTCATTGATTTGAAAAAACGAAAATAGCTATATTCTAATTAACAAATAATAAAAATGGAGTTTTAGTGGTTTAACTCTTTTTTCAAAAAGCGTCCGGTATGACT
This sequence comes from uncultured Flavobacteriaceae bacterium, assembly GCA_964431045.1. GTDB lineage: Bacteria > Bacteroidota > Bacteroidia > NS11-12g > UBA955 > RGEC01. The sequence goes on along the minus strand of CAYSIK010000060.1, from coordinate 9,850 downwards.
TGCTTTAACCTTGACAATCTGCTCCGGAGTCCCCGCACCAAGAATGGTACCGCCTCCTGTGCCGCCTTCCGGCCCCAGATCGATAACATGGTCAGCCACTTTAATCACGTCCATGTTGTGCTCAATCACAATTACCGTATTCCCTTTGTCGGTAAGTTCCTGCAAAACCGACAGCAATTGCCGTATATCGTCAAAATGCAGCCCTGTTGTAGGCTCATCCAGAATGTAAACAGTTTTTCCTGTGTCTTTTTTACTGAGTTCTGTAGCCAGTTTCACCCGTTGTGCCTCTCCGCCACTCAGGGTGGTGCTGCTTTGCCCCAGCGTTATATAACCAAGCCCAACATCCACCATGGTCCTTATTTTTCGGTTAATCAGGGGTAAGTGCTCAAAGAAACCAACCGCTTGTGAAATGGGCATCTCCAGCACATCGTAGATGCTTTTGCCCCGGTATCGGACTTCCAGTGTTTCGCGGTTATAGCGCTTTCCCTGGCAAACATCGCATTTTACCTCCACATTGGGCAGGAAATTCATTTCAATGACCTTTTTGCCACCACCGCCACAGCCTTCGCAGCGTCCGCCTTTTACATTGAAACTGAATCTTCCGGGTTTGTACCCTCGGATTTTCGCCTCAGGCAACTCAGCAAATAGATTGCGGATTTCCGTAAAAACACCCACATAGGTGGCAGGATTGCTTCTCGGGGTTCTGCCAATAGGGCTCTGGTCTATCCGGATAACTTTGTCTATATGATCCAGCCCTTTAAAAGAGGCATGCTCCAGCGGTCTGTAGTGCGTATGGTAAACATAATTGTGCAGAATAGGGAAGAGGGTTTCATTGATGAGGGATGATTTACCGCTTCCGCTTACACCACTTACACAAACCAAAATGCCCAGTGGTATTTCCACATCCACATCTTTCAGGTTGTGTCCTTTGCAACCTTTCAGAACCAATTTTTCCTTACCGGGTTTTCTTCTTTTTGAAGGAACCGGAATGCTGATTTTTTCGGCCAGGTAAGCCGCTGTGACACTGTCAGACTTCAAAAAATCTTCGGGGAGAGCAGAAGCCACAATCTGACCGCCGTGCGCACCTGCACCCGGACCAATTTCCACCAGCCAGTCACTGGCCAGCATCATGTCTTTGTCGTGCTCCACTACCAGCACCGTATTTCCCATATCCCGCAACTCCTTAAGACTGTCAATAAGTTTTTCATTGTCGCGCTGGTGCAACCCTATGCTGGGTTCATCGAGAATGTATAATACATTCACCAGTTTGCTGCCTATCTGGGTTGCAAGCCTGATCCGCTGCGCTTCACCACCGCTGAGGGTTCTGGCAGGACTGTTCAGGCTCAGGTAATCCAAACCTACAGCATTCAAAAAGCCTACCCTTGCGCCAATTTCTTTGAGAAGTTCGGCTGCAATAATTTTTTGCCTCTCGGAAATTTTATTTTCTATGTTGTTTATCCAATTGGCAAGGTCTCCGAGGTTCATGGAAGCGACCTCAGAAATGTTTTTTTCTCCGAATTTAAAAAACAGGGATTGTTTCTTTAAACGGCTTCCTCCACAATCCGGGCAGGCCTGTGTGTGCATGAATTCTTCTGCCCATTGACGGAGTTTGTCATCTTCGCTTTCAAAGAAATTTTCATTGATGTAGTGTACCACACCCTTCCACTGGCTTTGGTATTTGTGTTTTTTACCATCATTGCCCGTGTATTCGATGGTGATTTTATCCTTTAAACCATACAAAATGGCATCTATCTGCTCCCCGCTGAGCTTTTCAATGGTATCCGCGAGGCTGAAATTCATATGTTTGGCCACAGCCCGCAATTGGGTAAATGTCCAGTTATCACGAAGCTCTCCCACAGGAATAATAGCACCTTTGTTGATGCTCTTGGTTTTATCGGGAATGATATAGTCAATATTCACTTCAGCCACTTCTCCAAGTCCCTCGCAATGCTCACAGGCACCATAAGGACTGTTAAAAGAAAAGCTGTTGGGTTGGGGTTCATCATAACTGATGCCGGAAACCGGGTCCATCAAGAATCGGGAATAGGGGTGTACCCCATTTTCAGTGAGAGCCATCAGATAGCCGTGTCCCATCTTCAGTGCGGTAGCTACACTATCAGTCAATCGCTGCGTGTCAAGACCATTTACCATAATACGGTCGATAACAGCTTCAATGTCATGGATTTTGTAGCGGTCAACCTGCATGCCGGGTTTTATGTCCACAATTTCGCCATCCACCCGCACTTTGTTGTAGCCGCGTTTCAGCGTTTGTTCAAACAGTTCGCGGTAATGGCCCTTTCTGCCTTTTACCAAAGGGGCAAGCAAGGTGATTTTTTCACCGTTAAACCTTTCAATAACGGATTCAATGATTTGAGCCTCGGTAAACCGAACCATTTTTTCACCAGAAACATAGCTGTAAGCTTCACCTGCACGGGCAAAGAGCAAGCGTAAAAAATCATACACTTCGGTCACGGTACCCACTGTGCTTCTGGGGTTTCGCGATACCGTTTTTTGTTCGATGCTGATAACCGGACTCAAGCCGGTGATTTTGTCAACATCGGGCCTTTTCATGTCGCCGATAAACTGCCGCGCATAGGCGCTGAAGCTTTCCAGGTAGCGGCGCTGTCCCTCAGCAAAAAGCGTATCAAATGCGAGGGAACTCTTGCCCGATCCGGACAATCCCGTAAAAACCACCAGTTTATTTCTGGGAATGACCAGGTCCAGGTTTTTTAGGTTGTGTTCCCTGGCACCGGTTACGGTTATTTCACCTTTGTCGATATAATTGAGTTCGGGTTCCAAAATCGGGGGTGCAAAGGTACTGAAAAAGCAGGCCTGAAATTAGGTTTTGGCAACAATTATCACAGACTTTAAAGGTGGTTGAAATCACCAGCCACCATCCGAGCCGCCGCCATCAAAGCCACCACCACCGCCCATACCGCCCCAGCTGCTTCCGGAACTTCCGCCGCCACCGAATCCACCGCCGAAACCGCTGCCCCAGAAATAGGGTCCCATGCCGCCGTAGCCTCGGTTTCTGCCGTTTCTGCCAAAAGCAGATAATATCAATAGGATGAACAAAACCACCGCGATGATTACCCAACCCGGCGCATCGTCCTTGTTTTTTTTGCCGTTGGCTTTGAATTCGCCTTTCAGCGCAACCATTACAGACCGGCTGCCACTATCCAGCGCTTCGAAGTATTTTCCCTGCTTAAGCAAGGGTTGCATGATTTTTCTGCGTATTTCCCCCGTTTCGCCGTCTGTTAGTGCGCCCTGCGTGGCATTGGCCGTTCTGATGCTGAGTTTGCGGTCATCGATGGCGAGATAAATCACCACGCCATTGTTTTTGTCTTTTTGACCAACACCCCATTGCCTGGCGAAATCCATACTACGGTCAAACTGGTCGCGGCCATTGAGGCTTTTTTCCGTAACAATTACAATCTGCGTGCTGGTACTGTCTTCGTAGATTCTTAAGTTATTTTCCAGTGCAGCGGCTTCTTCTTTTGTTAAAACCCCGGCAAAATCATTCACCAGTCCTCGGTAATCCGGTACCGGTTTTCGGGAAATGTCTTCATTGGTTTGGGCATTTAGTCCAACAAAGCTTCCGAAGAACAGAAAAGTGGCCAGTAAAAATTTAATCCCTTGAAATTTCATTGCTAAGTTCGTTGGGATTGTGGTTCCCCGCAGGGAAGTGAATCTGCAGTTTTTCGCCCGATCGCTGTATGCCGTGGCAAATTGCATCCGTGTATCTGCCCTGCTTCAGCAGCTCCTGCATTTCGGATTTTACGGTTTCCCAGAAAGCCTCGGTCACGTATTGATGAATACCGATATCGCCAAGAATGGCAAATTTCTTTTCGCGAAAACAAACCAGTATCAAAACCCCATTGCGCAACTCGGTTTGATGCATCCCCAGTTTGGTGAAAACCTGTTTTGCAACATCTAAAGCACCTTCTTTACCTGTGTTTTTGGCAATATGTACCCGTATTTCAGCCCTTGAAAGTGACTCTGCCTGACGAATTGCATTAACTACAGCCGCTTCGTCGAGCGCAATACCTGAATTTTTACGAAACAGTGAGAACACCTGTTTTATTCTTTGCCTTTGTCCCAGGCCTTGTCGTAATCGGGCGCTTTCTCGCTGCCTTCTTCGGCTTTGAATTCATCCTTGACGGTAAATCCGCCAAAACCTGCTACTATGCTGCCGGGGAAGGTTCGAACGGATATATTGTATTCTTTAACAGCTTTATTGTAGTCAGATCTTGCAGTTGAAATTCTATTCTCCGTTCCGGGCATTTCATCCTGTAATTTAAGATAAGCCTCTGTACTTCTTACCTGAGGATACGCTTCTACAGCCAGGGTAAAGGCGCTGCTGATTTTTGCATTGGCGCGCTCAAGATCTGCTGGCGTTTTGGCGTTGTTTATGTCTTCTTTAGCATCGGTAATTCCTGCACGCGCTTTGGTAACAGATTCAAGTATGCTTTTTTCGTTCTTTCCGGCTTCCTGAACGGTTCTGATTAATGCTGGTATCAAATCAGCCCTGCGCTGGTACTGGGTTTGCACATTGCCCCAGGCATTTTTCACGTTTTCATCCTGTTTGATAATTCCATTGTACTTGTTACAGCCCAGGAAGAAGATGATAGCAAAAAAGCCAATCACCGAAAGTAAAATAATGTTATTGCGGTTCATCGTTGTATTGTAGTCCAAATATAGAAGCAAAATGCTTGCCCAAAGTGTTTTTTACGACCAACATGTCAATTTGTCGGCCAAGTTCTCCTTCCATGCTGCACACCATCTTGTCAGATATGCCGCAGGGAACAATGTGGTTAAACATTTCCAGGTTTGTGTTCACATTCAGCGCCAGTCCGTGCATACTGACAAAACGGCTGCATTTGATGCCAATGGCGGCTATCTTTCTCTCGTTGGGTTTATCCTTGTCTATCCACACTCCAATTCTTCCGGGAATCGTTTCAGCCACAATATTCCATTCTGCAAGGGTTCGGATAATGGCCGTTTCTATTCCTTCCACAAAGGCTTTTACCCCAATGCCCAGTTGTTCCAGGTCAAAAATAGGGTAGGCAACCAGCTGCCCGGGGCCATGGTAGGTAATGTCGCCTCCACGTTCTATTTCATAAACTCCGGCTCCAATCGATGAAAGGGTACCGGTATCGGCCAGCAGGTTTTTTCGCTCCGCACTCTTACCAAAAGTATAAACGTGCGGGTGTTCCACAAACAAAAGGTCATGTGGAGGTTTTAGGCCCATTGTTTTGTCCGTAATTTTCTGTTGAAATAAATCCAGTTGCAGGTCCCAGGTCTCTTTATAATCCATTATCCCCAGATCTACCCGGTTGCAGTTGTGCATGGTTGCAAAATTACACATTTCCGTTTTATTTGGTTTTTTGTAGAATAATTCGTATATTTGAAATATGGGTGTTGCTCGCGCTGTAGGTGATGATGGAGAAAATTATGCGGCTGCCTTTCTTGAATTTAAAGGTTTTGAGATAATACACCGAAACTGGAGGGCAGGTCACCTTGAAATCGATATTATTGCCAGGGAGGAAAATAAAATTATATTCATTGAAGTGAAATCCCGTTTTGAAAATAAGGGTCATCTGCATCCGGAGGACTGGGTTAATTCCGGAAAACAGCGAAAACTAATCAAAGCAGCACAGCGATTTATGGAAAAATATCCCTCGAAAAGTTCTGTTAGGTTTGATGTGATTTCTGTGATAACCACACCTTACAGCAAGCATCTTTTCTATCACCCGGATGCCTTTTTCCCTATGGGAGACTGAGGTCATTTTCCTGTCATCCGTATAAAATTTCAAAACCATGTTGTATCAAAAAGGTTATTTTTGCAGCCAAACATGAAGAGAATAATTACTGCATTGGCACTTGTAGGTGTCTTTTCTATCAAACTTTCCGCCCAGTTTCACCATGAGCATTCATGCGGAACAGAGCTTTTGTATCAGCAGATGCTGAAAGATGATCCCTCACTTGCTGCCAAGCGTGAGGCATATTCGAATGAAGCACGCGCAGCTGCGAAAAATCCATCACGCCGCGCCGCCAAATATACCATACCGGTAGTTTTTCATGTTATTCATACCGGTGGTTCGGAAAATATTAGCCGTGAGCAAATTCTGGATCAGATGCGCGTTCTCAATCAGGATTATAATTTTTTGAATCCCAACAGAAGTAAAATTCGCAGTCAGTTTACCGCTGTGGCAGCCGATTGCCAGATTGAATTCAAATTGGCCAATATCGATCCTGCCGGCAAATGCACCGATGGCATCAACCGTGTATACAGTCCTTTTGGAGTAGAAGTAGATCAGGCAAATGCCAAAGTGAAATCACTGGTGCGCTGGGACTATACCAAATACCTGAATATTTGGGTAGTTACAAGTATTGGCTCTTCAGGCCAGGGAATTACCTTGGGCTATGCTGTATTTCCATTTGCCACCTCGGCCCTTGTTGACGGTATCGTGATGCGCCATGACCGTGTTGGAACCATTGGAACTGCCGTACCCGGCGACAGCGGCAGAACCCTTACCCACGAGGTAGGACACTGGCTGGGTCTGTTCCATACATTTCAGGGAGGATGCAATTCTCAGGATAACTGCGATGATACACCACCGGTTGCCTCAACTTTTACCAACGCCAATTGCCCGGCCAATGGCAACAGCTGTGCAACCGACAACCCCAATCTGCCTGATCAGTGGGAAAACTATATGGATTACAGTGATGGTGGCTGTATGGCTATGTTTACCCTGCAACAAAAGGCCATCATGCACAACTATTTGGGCAAAACACCGCGTTCAAATAACGTTTCGGCAGCAAATCTATTGGCAACCGGTATTACACCCAATACTGCCACCCCGCCGACAGCGGCATTTACCTCTTCGAACCGTGTTGTTTGTGCGGGCGAACCTGTTACTTTTTATGATGTCAGCTGTAAAGCCACCGTTACTGCCCGCAGCTGGACACTTACAGGATCTTCCTCACCATCCTCTACGGCTGAATCTCCACTTGTGGTTTACCAAACCCCCGGAAAATACGCCGTTTCACTCACTGTACAAAATGCCAAAGGAAGCAATACCTCAACGGTAACCGATTATATTGAAGTAATTGGGCAGGAGAGTGCACTCTACCCCAATGCCGAAGAAAAATTTGAAAGCGATCCTGCAGGTCGTGGTTACCTGCATATTTCACCCGCAGGTTCCCGCTGGACACTTGCCCAGACTGTGGCTTATACGGGTACTAAAAGCTATCAGGCCGCCATTACGTCCTCAACCACAGCCGGAACCGTGTTTAGTTTTCGCACGCCTTCCTATGACCTGAGTAAATTGGGAAAACTTGGCTTACCTGCCCGCCTTTCTTTCTACGCTGCATATGCATTACCTACAGCTGACGCAGCGGTTACAGAAACCCTCAGGGTATATGTGTCCACAGATTGCGGAAACTCTTACCGTCAGATTCTGGAACGCGCCGGAACCGGACTTGCCTACTCCGGGGGTACTTCCAAGCCCGGCTTTGTGCCGGCCAATACTTCGCAATGGAAACTTTTCAGCATTCCATCTTTTTCTGCCCTCAACAGGCTGGATACCGCAAAGAATGCCATTTTTCGTTTTGATGTAATTAGCAATGCAGGCAACTCCGTTTGGATTGATGATATTAATGTAAGCCAGTGGTTCTCAGGAACCCAGACCCTTGAAACCGATGCAGTAAAAGCAGCAATCTATCCCAATCCTGCCCGCGATCATGCCACACTGGAGCTCAACCTGACCGAGGCTATGCCGATTACTGTAGATATTTGCGATGTTCAGGGTAGGGTTGTTAAGTCCATTTCCAAAAATTTTATGCCTGTGGGTAAATCATTGATTACCATGGGTAATCCCTCTGTGGATAACGGTACAATTTATCTGGTTCGCATCCAAACAAGGAACGGGTTCATCACCAAACCCATTACCTTTGCGCCCTAGATTTTTTGTTTAACCGTTATTTTTTTGAAGATGAAGAACCTCGTTATTGTTGAGTCACCGGCGAAAGCCAAAACCATTGAAAAGTACCTGGGCAGCGGATACACCGTTACCTCCAGCATGGGGCATATCCGCGATTTAAGCCGCGGAGACAATGCCATTGATATTAAAAATGGCTTTAAACCCAAGTACGAGATTGATTCCGACAAAAAAGAACTGGTAAAAAAGCTCAAGAAAATGGCCCAGGAAGCCGAAATGGTATGGCTGGCAACGGACGAAGACCGCGAAGGGGAAGCCATTAGCTGGCATTTGTTCGAAACACTGGGACTTCGGGAAGACAACACCAAACGCATTGTTTTTAATGAAATTACCAAACCGGCCATTTTAAAGGCTGTAGAAAATCCGCGCACCATCGACAAATACCTGGTGGATGCCCAGCAGGCCCGACGCATACTGGATCGATTGGTAGGTTTCGAATTATCGCCCATATTATGGAGAAGGGTGAGCAGAGGCCTCTCTGCAGGCCGCGTTCAGTCTGTAGCCGTTCGTTTGATTGTGGAGCGCGAGAGGGAAATTCACTCTTTTGAAAGCCGCTCGGAATTTAAAATTACAGCCCTGTTCACAACGCAGGAAGGGAAAACCCTGAAGGCTGAATTGAACAAGAAATTCAGCTCTGAGCAGGAAGCGGTATCTTTTCTCAATCAGGTACAGCCGGCATCTTTCAAGGTGCTGAACACCGAAGTAAAGCCCACGCACAGAAATCCGGCGCCGCCATTTACCACAAGTACCCTGCAGCAGGAAGCCTCACGCAAATTGGGATATGATGTGTCCAAAACCATGTCGCTTGCCCAGCGCCTTTATGAAAATGGTCACATCACCTACATGCGTACCGATTCTGTAAATATGAGTCAGCTGGCAACGGCTGCCGCCAAAGACCAGATTACAGCTATGTTTGGTGCAGAATACAGCCAGTTTCGAAAATTCAGCAACAAAAACGAAAGTGCCCAGGAAGCGCACGAAGCCATACGACCCACGTATTTTGACAAAACTGCCGCCGGTGATGATCCTCAGCAGAAAAAACTGTACGACCTCATCTGGAAAAGAGCCGTGGCCTCGCAAATGAAGACCGCTGATCTGGAAAAAACCACCATCAGTATCGGGAATTCAGTCAACAGCGAAATCTTTATTGCCGAAGGTGAAGTGATTAAATTTGATGGTTTTCTGAGGCTTTACATGGAAAGCAATGATGACGATGATGAAAAGGACGAAGAAGGTGTGTTGCCCCGCGTAAACATTAATGATTTATTATATTACAGCGAAATCAAGGCCGAAGAGAAATTCAGCCGGCCCGCTGCTCGATACTCTGAAGCGGCTTTGGTGAAAAAGTTGGAAGAACTGGGAATTGGTCGTCCATCTACCTATGCACCTACCATCAGTACGATTCAGAAACGGGGTTACGTAACGACGGAATCCCGCGACGGCAAAACCCGCGATTTTGTGTCGGTTTTGTTGAATAAAACAGGCATCAGCAGGGCCGTAAAAACCGAAAACTATGGTGCCGAAAAGAAAAAACTGTTTCCCACAGACATGGGAATGCTCGTAACCGATTTTCTGCTGCAGCACTTTGATCAGATTATGGATTACGGTTTTACCGCTTCCGTTGAAAAAGAATTTGATGAAATTGCAGATGGTAACATAGGCTGGCAGGACATGCTGCAGACCTTTTATGATCCTTTTGCAGAAAATATACAGCGTGCTAAGGAAACGGCAACTTTTGTAACAGGAGAGCGCATACTGGGCCAAGACCCACAGTCCGGCAGAACCGTGCTGGTGCGCCTCGGGCAATACGGTCCAATGGCACAAATTGGTACCCCTGATGACGGACA
>CAYSIK010000059.1:0-12153 GCA_964431045.1 uncultured Flavobacteriaceae bacterium | reverse complement strand
AAATCTCCCGCTGATTATGCTTCGGAAAAAATCTGGAAAAAAATTGGGATGGAAGAGCCAGCCTACTGGCACCTGGATAAAGCAAACGGCTCCGAATTGTGCTACTGCTGTTTCAATGCCATAAGCCGAGATTATGCTCGGCTGGGTATCTTATTAGAGCGCAAAGGAATGGGCATTGTAGACAGCAATTTCATGCTCGAAGCAAGAAAACCCTTTAAAGCCGATCATTATGGTCACTCTTTCTGGATTGCCAATAAATCAGAAAATCCCTTTTTCTTTATGCATGGATTTCAGGGACAATACATTGCTGTGGTTCCTTCCCAAAACCTGGTAATTGTGCGCACCGGCGCCGGACAGCAACGGGGAGAAATGCCAACACCGGATTGCATTCAGCTGTATGTGAATGAATCAGTGAAAATGTTCGGAAGGAAATAACCGCTGCATAATTTCCCGGTTATTCAGGTTTCCTGTTGACAATAAATATCCGTTTCCCCGAACCTGCACTTTTTCTGCGGTGAACTGCTTCTGTATTGTATCTATAGGCATATGACTTTCCATAAACAACACCCTGCCCGGGATTTGCTTTCCGTATGCAGACCACAACCAGCCGCGCCTCTCGTATTTGGGTCTTAATGCTACCGGAAAATCTTTTTCCAAACCAACGCATCCACAGGTAGCCGTTTCCAGCATATAATGATCGCCCATTAAAACAAATTCGGCATGATTATCTTTAGCTATTTTATTTATTTCACTGCAGTTTTTACGGAGTTCTGAAATCTTTTCTACAAAAACCGGAGCATATTCCCTGCACATAAATTGAATATTGCTGTGTCGCACGATCATATATCCTGCTGTTCCATACAGCCCAACTACCAATAACCTGCTGCTTATTTTTTTTATATCTTTTTCTGAAAATGAAATAAAAAACAGCAACACATAAGGTATCGCAAGAAAAAACCGCCCTGGACCAAAAAAAACATTGTCTGAAAAATCACCTGTTTTCTTAAATCCTATGACAACCAAAAACAGTAAAATCAATATAGAAACAGAAACATATAAATACTTGTTTTTTGGCGCTACCACAATAAACAAAGCAAGAAAAATGATTCCATAAATTTCCAGGTAAAAAGTATGGGAAAGCAGTGGCTTTAATCGCACTATGTGATCCATAAAATATTCAGGCCTCCAGTCCATCGCCGGCTCCGGATGCACGATATACTCCATATGCCTTACCGCCAGTGCTCGCAAGGCAAACCACATGAGGGTCGCCGCCACAGCGCCACTCAAAGCTATGGTTATTCGGCTCAATGGTCTGAATCGGTGTGCCATCAGCGGCAATCCACACAGTAAAAAAACTGCATTGGGATTTTGCCATATACCACCTGCAATGAGAAGTCCCGCCAGGGAAAACATAATACTCATGCGCGTTCGGTAAATAATATAAATACCAAGAGAAACGCAGGCAATTCCCTGAATAAAACCGCGGCTTAGCATGCTGGTTTGCCAATGCTCAAGGGGGAAAGCAATTGAAAAAAGCAGAACCAGTATGGCTCCCGCATAACGGTTATTTCTGGCAGCAATATCAGCAAACAGCCAAATCGGCAATAAAGACAGCAATCCGCTCACTATGGGAAGGGCCAGGTATACCGGCACCTTCAGCCATAGCAGCGGCACCGCAAGTAAAGATTCGAGATTGCTGCTGTAGGTTTGGCCATACCAGAACAAATTATGAAAATCCCCGCCGGCCATATCCAGTGCAGCCTGCCACATCACCGTCTGATCGCTGTCTGTGTATTTAAAACCCAAAGCCGATATACATACGACTTTATACACAAGAAAAATCAGCAGCGTAAACCGATATAGCTTTCTTATTTGTAGGGATTCGGCTTCATCTGACATGATTCTGTAATCGTAAAAACTATTCCAGCAAACTTACATATTCCTTAATACAGCGCAACTCCGTTTCAGCAATTAACTCCAAAAACGACTCCTTTTTGTCCTTTCGGGCATTTTCAAGGCAATCATAGTAACGGAAACGATGCTCCTTGTCTCCTTTTAAATTGGCAATCACAAAACCGTGTTGCAACAATATCAAATTCATCAGCAAACGGGAAGTACGGCCATTCCCATCAATAAATGGATGAATAGAAACCAGACGTTCATGCATCTCCGCAGATAGCAAAACCGGATGTATATGAATGTTCTTGTAATACCAGTCAAATAATTCTTCCATTTTCTGGGGAACAACCATTGCATTAGGGGGTATGTGCTCACTGCCTCCAATCCTTACTTGCACATCCCTGTAACGGCCTGCGTTTTCTTTGTCAATACCACGAAGCACAAGTGCATGTATATCAAGTATAAACCGCTCGGTCAAAGGTTTTTTTTCTGTAATAAATTCCTGTATTAAAGCTATGGCTTCATAGTGATTAATAGCCTCCAGGTGCTCCCGCATCGTTTTACCTGAAACAGTTACTCCATGATTAATGACCAGATCTGTCTCCTGAAGGGTAAGGGTGTTCCCTTCAATACGGTTGCTATGGTAGGTGTATTCAACTTCGTAAGCCTCGGAAATTTTTGCACTTCCCATATGCCTTACCTGATCCAGACGCTTTTTATATTGGTCAATTTCTTTAAGAATTTTCTGCAATCCTCCGGACACCCGTTTTGCAGGCTTTGCCTGATACCTGACCTGCTCTTCAGCAGCTATGAGTATTTCTCTTGCATAAGGTTCGTACTCCAGTTCCTTTACTATCTTTTCACTCAACCACCGAACCAATAGCTTTTTCTCATCAACACCCAGCAATGCAGCCATCTGAACAACCTGCCCTCTTACAGGCAAACGCTCTCCCTTCTCCATACGGGTTATTAAAGAGGAATCGATACCCAATAACCCCGCGAGTTCCTTCTGTGAAAACCCTTTTTTCATTCGGGCTTCTTTGATTAACAATCCAAAAGCTTTCATAAAATTGACATTTATAGTCAATGACAAATTTAGTCATTTTTCCCCGTCAATCAAAACCCAAACATATTTTTTTCAAATTTTATTTGATACTCCTGCGAATAATATTCAACGCACCGCCGGCTTTGAACCACTCTATCTGCTGTTCGTTGTAGGTATGGTTTACAAAAATTTTATCTGTGCTACCGTCAGCATGATTGAAAACCAACTCCAGCGGCTGCCCGGGAGTGAACGTCGTTAACCCAACTATATCAATGGTATCTTTTTCCTGAATCTTGTCGTAATCTTCCTTGTTTGCAAAAGTCAGTGCCAGCATACCCTGCTTTTTTAGGTTGGTTTCGTGAATACGTGCAAAAGACTTCACCAGCACTGCCCTTACCCCAAGATGTCTGGGCTCCATAGCGGCATGCTCGCGAGATGAACCCTCACCATAGTTTTCTTCGCCTACCACAATACTAAATTCACCGGCAGCTTTATACATGCGCTGCACCTTGGGTACTTCATCGTACTCCCCGGTCATCTGATTCAGCACACTGTTGGCTTTTTCATTAAAGTAGTTAATGGCACCAATCAGCATATTGTTGGAAATATTGTCGAGGTGACCGCGAAACTTCAGCCACGGCCCCGCCATAGAAATATGATCCGTAGTACACTTGCCTTTAGCCTTAATAAGCAGTTTCAATCCTTTTAGGTCTTGTCCTTCCCATGCCGCAAAAGGTTCCAGCAATTGCAAACGGCTGGAGGTAGGTGATACATTTACCACTACACCGCTTCCATCAGCCGCAGGCGCCTGATATCCGGCATCTTCCACAGCAAAACCGCTGGGTGGAAGTTCCATTCCTGTTGGCTCGTCGAGTTTCACTTGCTCACCGCCTTCATTGGTAAGCGTATCTGTCAATGGATTGAAATCCAAACGGCCCGCAATGGCGATGGCAGTAGTGATTTCCGGGCTGGCCACGAAGGCGTGCGTATTGGGGTTTCCGTCCTGACGTGCAGCAAAGTTTCTGTTGAATGAATGAATGATTGAGTTTTTCTCTTTCTTTTCGGCACCCATGCGCGTCCACATACCAATGCAAGGTCCACATGCATTGGCAAACACAGTTGCACCAATTTCATGGAAGGTATCAATAAATCCGTCTCTCTGTATTGTATAGCGCACCTGCTCACTTCCAGGAGTGATGGTAAACTCCGCTTTGGTTTTCAGGTTTTTGGCAGCCACCTGCTTAGCCAGACTTGCGGCACGCGAAATATCTTCGTAACTGCTGTTGGTGCAGCTTCCAATCAAACCCACTTCAACATTAACAGGCCAGCCGTTGGCGGCAGCTACTTCTTTCATTTTGCTGATGGGTGTTGCCAAATCGGGTGTGAAAGGCCCGTTGATATGCGGTTCCAGTTCTGAAAGATTTATCTCAATAACCTGATCAAAATAAGCCTCGGGATTGGCATAGCACTCGGAATCTGCAGTCAAATGTTCTTTCACCCCGTTTGCCAAATCGGCAACTTCTGCACGTCCTGTGGCACGCAGGTAGCGCTCCATACTGGCATCATAGCCAAAAGTAGATGTAGTAGCACCGATTTCCGCGCCCATGTTACAAATGGTACCTTTTCCGGTACAGCTCATGGCTTCGGCACCTTCGCCGAAATATTCAACAATACAACCGGTTCCGCCCTTTACAGTAAGGATTCCGGCCACTTTCAGAATAACGTCTTTGGGAGCTGCCCAGCCGCTGAGCTTACCGGTCAGCTTTACACCAATTAGTTTGGGGAACTTGAGCTCCCAGGGCAAGCCGGCCATTACATCGCAGGCATCGGCACCGCCCACACCAATGGCAACCATACCCAAACCACCGGCGTTTACCGTGTGGCTATCCGTACCAATCATCATACCACCGGGGAATGCATAGTTTTCAAGCACCACCTGGTGGATAATACCGGCTCCGGGCTTCCAGAAGCCAATGCCATATTTGTTGGAAACAGAACTTAAAAAATCAAAAACCTCTTTGCTCTCATGGTTCGCGAATTCCAAATCCGTATTCGCGTCCACTTTAGCATTGATCAGGTGATCGCAGTGAACGGTAGAGGGTACTGCCACCTTGGGTCTTCCCGCCTGCATAAACTGCAACAGTGCCATTTGGGCGGTTGCATCCTGCATCGCAACACGGTCGGGAGCAAAATCAACATAACTCTTTCCACGCTCAAAGGTCTCATTCACATCGCCCGACCACAAATGACTGTACAATATCTTCTCAGTCAGGGTTAGAGGCTTACCCAGCATTTTGCGGGCTGCATTTACCCTTGCGGGCATTCTTTCATACACTTTGGCGATAAGGTCAAGATCGAATAACATGGTTTTTAATTTAAGCGCAAATTTCGGCTTTTTTAATGGGATTTACCAAACCTTATTCAACCACTTAAAATTATAAACCTGACAAGCATATCTACTGTTTATTGAATACTTTTGCCACATGTCTGACCCACGCATTATTCTGGGAATCGATCCGGGTACCAATTTGCTGGGGTATGGCATCATCCGCATTGACGGAAAAAGGATGGAACTGTTATCTGTAGGCGTGGTTCGGTTGTCTAAACTGGCCGATCACGGCGAAAAACTCCACCACATTTTTGAACGTATTTCAGGACTCATTGACGGCTATAGCGCTACCGAAGTTGCCATCGAAGCCCCCTTTTTCGGTAAAAACGTTCAGAGCATGCTAAAACTGGGACGTGCCCAGGGCGTTTCCATCGCCGCTGCCATCAGCAAGGGTTTGAAAGTTTACGAATACGAACCCCGGAAAATAAAGCAGAGCATTACCGGAAACGGAAATGCCAGCAAAGAGCAGGTGAGCGCCATGCTGCAAACCTTGCTCACCTTCACCGAACAGCCCGAAACCAGCGACGCATCCGATGCAGTAGCGGCAGCCGTTTGTCATTTCTTTCAATTAAACCCAAAACAATTCGGGGTAAAAAACAATTCCGGTGGTGGCTGGAAGCAATTTATTGCCAACAATCCCGACAAAATAAAAAGGGGCTGAAAGCCCCTTCTGTATTACTAAATCGTAAATCGACGATTACCGATTTAGCAAAATTAATATCCTTTAAGTTTTGCTTTAATATATTCCCTGTTCAGCGTAGCAATTACACTCAACGGAATCTGCTTTGGGCACTCGGCAGAGCAGGCACCTGTATTGGTACAGGCACCAAAACCTTCTGCATCCATCTGGTTCACCATGGCTACCACGCGCTTGGAAGCCTCAGCCTGACCCTGCGGCAACAAGGACAGCTGAGTAACTTTTGCTCCCACAAACAGCATGGCGCTGGCATTTTTGCAGGCACTTACGCAAGCTCCGCAACCGATACAGGTTGCAGCTTCAAATGCTTCGTCAGCGATTTCTTTGGGAATCAAAGTAGCATTGGCATCCACTGCATTGCCGGTATTTACCGACACATATCCACCGGCGGCAATGATACGGTCGAAAGCCGAACGATTTACACTCAAATCGCGGATAACCGGAAACGCATTGGACCTCCACGGCTCCACCACAATGGTATCACCATCTTTGAAGCTGCGCATGTGTAGCTGACAAGTGGTAACTCCGCCTTTTGGCCCGTGAGGCCTTCCGTTGATAACCATACTGCACATACCGCAAATTCCTTCGCGACAGTCGTGATCGAATGCCACAGGATCTTTGCCTTCTGTTATCAGCTGTTCGTTCAGCACATCGAACATCTCCAGAAATGACATATCAGGGCTGGCCTGAACCGTGTAATCCTCAAAATGTCCGCTATCGTTGGCATTTTGCTGCCTCCAGACCTTGAGTTTTAAATTCATATTGCTGTTTGACATACTCGTTTTCCTTTATTTATAACTGCGCTGAGCGATTTTAATGTTTTCATACACCAGGGCTTCCTTGTGAAGTTCCCATTCGTTACCTTCCTTGTATTCCCATGCGGAAACAAACATGTAGTTGTCATCATCCCGCTTGGCTTCTCCTTCTTCGGTCTGGTATTCCTCGCGGAAGTGGCCGCCGCAACTTTCATTGCGCTCCAAGGCATCAATACACATCAGCTCACCCAGTTCCAGAAAATCAGCAACCCTACCGGCTTTTTCCAGTTCGGGGTTGAATCCGTCCATGGTTCCGGGTACGCGCACATCTTTCCAGAATTCATCGCGGAGTGCCCTGATTTCGGCGATTGCCTGTTTCAGGCCTTCTTCGCTGCGCGACATACCGCATTTATCCCACATAATCAGACCCAAACGGCGGTGGAAACTTTCCACAGACTGCTTACCGTTGATTGACATGAGCTGCTCCAAACGCTCACGCACTTTCTTTTCCGTTGCCACAAACTCTTCGCTGTCTGTGGGCATGCTCTTGGTGCGGATTTCGTTGCTCAGATAAGAACCAATGGTGTAGGGAATCACAAAGTATCCATCTGCCAGACCCTGCATCAGCGCGGAAGCACCCAGACGGTTGGCACCGTGGTCAGAGAAGTTGGCCTCGCCCAATGCATACAATCCTGGGATATTCGTCATCAGTTCATAATCTACCCACAGACCGCCCATTGTATAGTGCACAGCAGGATAAATACGCATAGGCACTTCGTATGGATCTTCATCGGTAATCTGTTTGTACATGTCAAACAGGTTGCCGTATTTCTCTTTGGCCACGTCCTGACCCAGTTTCAGCAAGGTAGCCTCATCCGGGTTTTCGATATTCAAACGGCTGGCTTCTGCACGGCCGTACTTGTTGATCATGTTGTAGCGGAAGTCCAGATACACCGCCATTTTGCTCGAACCTACACCATAACCGGCGTCGCAGCGCTCTTTGGCGGCACGGCTGGCTACATCGCGGGGTACCAGGTTACCGAAAGCCGGATATCGGCGCTCCAGATAGTAATCGCGGTCCTCTTCCGGAATATCGTTGGGATGGCGGTTGTCGTCCTTATTCTTGGGAACCCATATACGTCCGTCGTTTCTCAGCGATTCACTCATCAGGGTAAGTTTACTCTGATAGTGACCGCTTACGGGAATACAGGTTGGGTGAATCTGCGTAAAGCAGGGATTGCCGAACAGTGCACCTGCCTTATGGGCTTTCCAGCCGGCGGTAACGTTACTGCCCATGGCGTTGGTACTCAGGTAGAATACGTTTCCGTAACCACCGGTACACAGCAACACAGCATGTCCGAAATGTCTTTCCAGTTCACCGGTAATCAGGTTGCGGGCAATAATACCGCGGGCTTTGCCGTCAATCACAACCACATCCAGCATTTCGTGGCGGCTGTACATCTTCACATTGCCCAGACCTACCTGTCTTTCCAGCGCCTGATACGCACCCAACAGCAATTGCTGTCCGGTTTGGCCTGCGGCGTAGAAAGTACGCTGCACCTGGGTTCCACCGAATGAGCGGTTGCTGAGGGTTCCGCCGTATTCACGGGCAAAGGGAACGCCCTGTGCCACACACTGGTCGATGATTGAGGTAGAAACCTCGGCCAAACGGTGCACATTGGCTTCGCGGGCGCGGTAGTCACCGCCTTTGATGGTATCGTAAAACAAACGGTACACACTGTCACCGTCATTCTGATAATTTTTTGCTGCATTGATACCGCCCTGAGCAGCTATGGAGTGGGCCCTGCGGGGAGAATCCTGGAAACAGAATGCCTTTACCTTGTAGCCCATTTCGGCCAGGGTAGCCGCGGCACTGGAACCGGCCAGACCCGTTCCCACCACGATAATTTCAAGATTGCGCTTGTTGGCAGGATTCACCAGTGGCACAGAACTGCGGTACTGTGTCCACTTCTGTGATATTTCTCCTGCGGGAATTTTGGAGTCGAGTTTGATATTCTTGCTCATGTCTCTCTCAAATTATTGAATCCAACCCAAATGCATGGCTACCGGCATGGCCGCAAACAAAAGCGAAACCACGATGGAGAAAAGCCTGCCCGTAGACTGAATGATAGGGGTATACGATTTATGGTTGATGCCCAGGGTCTGAAATGCGCTCTGGAAGCCGTGAAGCAGATGATAGCAAAGAGAAATGCATCCCAGCACATAAATTACCACGGGCATCGGATTGGCAAACACTTCCTTCATTTCCTGAAACAGGGTTTTTTCACCCGAGGTAATCACATCGGTAAAACGGCTGGTTACCCAGAAATCCTTGAGAT
This sequence comes from uncultured Flavobacteriaceae bacterium, assembly GCA_964431045.1. Taxonomy (GTDB): domain Bacteria; phylum Bacteroidota; class Bacteroidia; order NS11-12g; family UBA955; genus RGEC01. The sequence continues at coordinate 3,029 of CAYSIK010000059.1, read as the reverse complement.
GCACCACCAAAAACAGCAGCAACAGTGTTCCCAGAATGCCCATGCTACGCGAATACCAGGTACTGTTGGCACTGCCGGCACTCACGCTGTAGCGTTTTTTGCGCGCATCTGTATTGAATTTCCACAGATACAATCCCTGAAAAATGTGCAGCAGCAGACCTGCAAACAGCACAAATTCCATGGTGCGGATGATCCAGTTGGTGCCCATAAATTCGGCAGCCATGTTAAAAGTTTCTCCTCCGTCATTAAAAAAGATGCAGGCGTTTACGCCACAGTGCACCAATAAAAATGAAATGAGAAACAACCCTGTCAACCCCATCAGCCACTTGCGGCCGATTGTGGATGTGAATAGAAAAGAAAATAATTTCATGCTCGCGTAAGCTTGTTGTATTCGTTTGCAAATTTAACAAATCACAAACAAGCATTATTGTCCAATTACCCACAAACCATGAAATGGGGAATGTTTTTTTCGATAAGGCTTACACAAATTGCATCAATTTCCGGATAACATGCTTGATGCCAGGTATTTCTGCATGTATTTCCCGAGAATATCAAATTCGATATTTACCTCATCTCCCGCCGATAATGTTCGCAAATTGGTATGCTCCCAGGTGAAAGGAATAATAACAACGGAAAAAGAATCAGGATGGCTGTCTACCACGGTCAAACTGATGCCATTAATACAAATACTACCTTTCTCCACGGTTATCCCTGCCTTTGGATCGTGCCTGAATGTCAGTTTCCATGAGCCATTGCGGTCTTCCACATTTTCCAAAACAGCTACCGCATCTACATGGCCTTGTACAATATGTCCGTCAAATCTGCCATTTGCAGGCATACATCTTTCCAGGTTTACCAAGGCTCCGGGTTCCCAGCCTGAAAGATTTGTGCGTTTCAACGTCTCTTCTACGGCAGTTACCCGGTATCTCCCCGCGTCAAGATTGGTTACGGTAAGGCAAACTCCGTCATGGCTGACACTTTGATCCACCTTCAATTCGGAGGTAAAAGGACTTTCCAGCCAAAAATGAAGGTTACTGCCTTCTTTTTCGACCTGCAATACCTTGCCCATACCCTCAATGATACCTGTAAACATGACTACAAAGGACGCACAAATTTCGGAAATAACTGACACATTGACACACTCCCCTGTTTGGCAAAGGGTTTGAGAGATAGACAGCAAATGATTGACGAAACGTTGAATACCGAACCCGAAAATCCCGCAGAAGAGCCCCAGGCAACAGAAACTCCGGCTGAAAAAGAAACATCGGCCACTGAAACGCCCGAGCCTCAAACACCCGAGCAGCTGCTGGCAGAGGAAAAGGACAAATACCTGCGTCTGTACAGCGAATTTGACAACTATCGCCGACGCACTACCAAAGAACGTTTTGAATTGCTTCAGACAGCCGGACGGGATGTCATTTTGTCGATGCTCGAAATTGTGGATGATTTTGAGCGTGCCCTGAAAATTCTTGAAAACGCTGACAGCACTGTAAAATCAGGGCTGGAAGGCTTTGAACTGATTTATAAAAAACTGGTTTCACAACTGGAAGGCCGCGGCGTAAAGCCCATGGATTGCAAGGGCAAACCCTTTGATGTGGAATTTCACGAGGCCATCACCCGCTCCCCCGCTCCCACGGAGGCCGACAAGGGCATGGTCATTGACGAAGTGGAAAAAGGCTATTTATTAAACGGCCACGTGCTTAGATTTGCCAAAGTGGTTGTAGGAGAATAAAAAACCATGTCAAAACGCGATTACTACGATATTCTGGGTGTTTCACGCAATGCAAGTGCGGATGAAATCAAAAAGGCATACCGCAAGCTTGCCATCAAGTATCACCCCGACAAAAATCCGGATGATAAGGAAGCCGAAGAAAAATTCAAGGAGGCGGCCGAAGCCTACGATGCCCTGAGCAACCCCGATAAAAAACAGCGCTACGACCAGTTTGGCCATGCAGGCATGGGCGGAGCCGGCGGCGGTGGCGGTTTCAATATGGACGATATCTTCAGCCAGTTTGGAGATATTTTCGGGGACAACGACTTTTTTGGTTCCTTCTTTGGCGGACAAGGCGGAAGACGCGGTGGTGGCCCCAGAAGGCAGCCCGGCAGCAATATCCGTATTCGCATCAAACTCACCCTGGCCGAAATGCGCCATGGCGTGGAGAAAAAGGTAAAATACCGCCGCATGATTGAGGCGGAGGGCGTGCAATACAGCGATTGTAAAAACTGCGGAGGCACAGGAAGTGTGCGCAAAATAACCAATACCTTTTTGGGCCAGATGGCCACGACAGCGCCCTGCCAGGTTTGCCAGGGCATGGGGCGCACCATCACTTCAAAACCCCGCGAAGCCAATGAGCAGGGGCTGGTGGGACAGGAATTTGAAACCACCATTAAAATACCTGGCGGTGTAGCCGAAGGCATGCAACTCAGCGTAAACGGGCAGGGCAATTCGGGTCCGGGTGGCGGCCCTGCGGGCGACCTGATTGTGCTGATTGAACAAATTGAGCATGAAGAACTGCAGCGCGATGGCAACCACGTTATTTACACCCTGTGGCTCTCATTCCCCGAAGCCGCACTGGGCGCTTCAGTAGAGGTTCCGACTTTGGATGGCGCGGCCAAAATCAAGATTGAGAGCGGAACACAGCCCGGCAAAGTGCTGCGCCTGAAAGGCAAAGGTTTCCCCGATTTGAACGGCTACGGCACCGGCGATCAGATGATCCATATACAAGTGTATGTGCCGACCAAATTGAGTTCAGAGGAAAAAGACCAACTGCTAAAACTTCAGGACAGCAAGAACTTCAAGCCCGAAGAAAAGGATAAATCCTTTTTTGACAGGATGAAGGATATGTTTTAGTTTACAGTGTAGAGTTTACAGTGTAGAGTTAAAAAACTGATAGGTTAGAGAGCAAGCTCCCCTTGCGTGACAGGTGAATTTAAAGAATTAAAATAAAGGATTCTTAGTTAGGCAGGGTAAATCTGCCAGTGAATGTAGCCCCATATTCAAAACCCTGGTCATCAGCCATTCCGCCGCA
>CAYSIK010000058.1:8811-12477 GCA_964431045.1 uncultured Flavobacteriaceae bacterium | reverse complement strand
TGCAGGCCATATCGCTTACTGGGGTTTATCACGGTTTTTATTGCGACCGATGTTTTTTGCTATACAAACAAGCCTGTACTGGTAAACCTGAACATTAACAGGCAGACCGATTCCATGGGCTTTAATTTGGTTTATGAGCTGCAGAACCACTGCTATGAATCTATCATGGCAGGAACCCTGAAATTGTGGGATTCACCTCAGAAAAACATCCGTATTTCTCCCAGTGCCCTTCAGGCTATTGAACAATCCTCCAACACCCGTTTTAACAAAACTGCCAATGTTTTCCTTCATGAATTCTGGAGCAGCGGAAGAAATAAAACATCCTTTACCATCGTAGGTATCTCTTTCATTAATGATGGCGCCAACGGCACAGTCAGTTACGGATACATTGACCTGAAAGAAAGCTGGAATGTTTTATCGGGTATTTCGCTGGAATGCAATGTCAATGGACCTTCTACCCTAAAACTTACGGACGCTCTGTATAGCAGAAACTATAATTTTAACGTAGTGCAATTTGGCAAGCAGAAATTTGCCAAAAAACCTGAAAATGCAATTCGCATCAGAGACAAGGCTTTCTATGCCGGTAGAGAAATTGAAGGTCAGTTTATCATTCCCCAAACCAAGGATGTATATTACAGAATAGTGGCCCATACCGAAGATGCCGATGATCCGGGAAATATGATAATGTCCAATATTCAGCGATACCTGAATGAGAATAAAGATGTCTTTTTTAATATCGGCGGAGACAAGTATTATGATTACAAAACGCTAAAATCCGACATACTGGTCACGGGTATTGAGTTTCAAGAAGAGTGGAAACAAGTATCCAAAGGCATACGATATGAAGTTAAAAACATCATTATTTATGTCAACAACAAACCCCTCAACAGCATTGGAGCAGATATTGTGTATGGATGGGATTTGCTTTATCGTTTTAAAACGATGGAAGATCTGATTCAGGAAAAATCGTATGATTTGGTACTTACCCGCATCAACAGCACGTTGATTCCTGAATGGGAGTCACACAAATACCTAAAGGCACTGAATGTTTACAACTGGTCGCAGGTGAGCCGCTATGTTCAATTCTATTAACAATCGATAATTTAAGCATGTATAAAATCAAATTTGGTACCGACGGATGGCGAGAAATCATCGCCGATCAATTTACCACTGCCAATGTTCGAAAAGTGGCTATGGCCACAGCCAAATGGCTTCAGAAACTATCAGACAAACCCGTATGTGTTGTAGGACACGATTGTCGTTTTGGCGGAGAAATGTTTGCTGAAGAAACTGCGCGCATTTTGGCGTCTCAGGGCGTTACTGTTCACCTTGCCAAGGGTATTGTCAGTACTCCCATGGTTAGCCTGGGGGCAAAAAATTTAACCGCACATGCCGGGGTTATCATTACTGCCAGCCACAACCCTCCTTCCTACAATGGATACAAAATCAAAGCCGGCTATGGAGGCCCGGCTACACAGGCTGTGATTGATGAAGTTGAGGGATTGATAAGTGACAGAGAAATATCACCTGCCTTGCCACTAAAGCATTACGAGAAAATGGGAGAAATAGTCTGGGTAGATCTTGAAACAATGTACCTTGACCATGTGCGCAACCACTTCGATATGGAGGCCTTGCAATCCATTTCATCAGGCCTGGTGTACGATGCCATGTATGGAGCAGGACAAAACGTAATCAAAAAACTATTGCCCAACGCCACCCTCCTGCATGCCATCCACAATCCTGGATTTGAAGGCCGTGCACCGGAACCCATTCTTAAAAATCTGCCTGAAATTTCTGAAATGATTGAAAAGAATGACAGGTTTATCTGCGGGCTCGCCACAGACGGCGATGCCGACAGAATTGGTTTCTTTGATGAGAAAGGTCGGTTTGTAGACAGCCACCACCTTATCCTTCTGTTAATCAATTATCTGACCACCTATAAAGGTTTTTCCGGCAAGGTAGTAAAGAGTTTCAGTGTAAGTGACAAAGTAGAGCAACTGTGTAAGTTAAAAGGACTGGAAAGCATCACCACCAAAATCGGTTTCAAATACATATGCGAATACATGGTAACCGATGACGTTTTGATTGGGGCAGAAGAAAGCGGTGGGATTGCCATAAAAGGACATATTCCTGAGCGTGATGGAATCTGGATGGGACTTGTGCTTCTGGAATACATGGCCAAAACAGGTAAAAGCATATCAGCGCTTATCGCCGATATCTACAGTTCGATTGGTTCTTTTGCAGTAGAGCGCTATGACCTTCACCTGGATCCCGATACCAAAGACAGTATCGTTAACCAGTGCAAAACCGGAGATTATGCCACTTTTGGCAGCTATATAGTGCAGTCTATTGAAGATACGGATGGTTTTAAATTCCGACTGGGGGATGCAGGATGGGTGATGATACGCCCAAGCGGCACAGAACCCGTACTCAGGGTTTATGCGGAATCTGCGAATTCAGCAGCAGCTTTCTCCATTCTGGATGCGGTAAAAAATGCTATACTCAGCTAAGTGAAATATATTATTAAATATAATATATTCAATGTTTTATTGATATTAACTTCAATAAATAGTTTACATTCACAGGATTCCGTTTCAAGCGATGGAAGGGATCTTGTCCTTGGCTGCAAAAACTACGCAGCGCGAAAAAAAAATACTTGGATAGCCTTGAGTACAGCCACTGCAGGAACACACCTGGCACTGTATCAAACCTGGTATAAAAATGAGCCACGGTCACGTTTTCACTGGATAAATGACAATCACAACTGGCTTCAGATGGACAAAGCCGGGCACGTTTTTGGCGCCTATTTTTCAGCCACTGCTGCGTCTGCTTCTTTTCGTTATTCCGGGTACAACCGTCAAAAAAGCGCATTACTAGGTGCCGGTTTCAGCCTCGCCTTCCAAATGACATTCGAGTATTTTGATGGTAAAAGCAGTGCCTGGGGCGCAAGCAGCGGGGATATTATAGCCAATGCAACCGGAACCCTGGCTGCCGGATTGCAAAACTGGTTTTGGGGCACCCCCCGGATCCCTGTTCGCGTTACCTTTCACAAATCTCCTTTTGCATCCTACAGACCCAATATGCTGGGCACAAGGCTTCCTGAAAGAATGCTCAAAGACTACAACGGCCAGACTTACTGGCTGGACTTAAATCCCGAAAGATTGCAGACAAGGAAAGGAAAATGGCCAAGGTGGCTTGGAATTAATGTAGGCTATGGCGCGGATGGCTTGCTGGGAGGCGACGACAATATCTGGACTGCAGAGGATGGTAAAATTCAGAACTACAGCCATATAACAAGATACAGACAATACTACATAGGGCCCAGCATTTCATTCGGATACCTAAAAAAACACCCCAAAAAAGCCATTCGTATTTTAGCGCATATTACCGATAAAATAAGACTTCCTCTACCTGTTATTGAGTTTAATGGTAAAAAGGCGTGGGTTTTTCATCCGATGTACTGGTGATAACTTCCCTATAAAGTCTTAACATTGCAAACAAATGAATAAGCCCGTGCAGATAGATGTTGAGAAGGTTTTCCGAGACAAAAATCCGCGTCTGGCCCGTCTTATCCCGGGTTTTATTTTCCGATGGATCAAGAAAACGCTCCATGAATCGGAAATAAACGGCTTCCTTCGTGCAGAGACCTCTACAACCGGTGTTGCA
>CAYSIK010000058.1:0-8801 GCA_964431045.1 uncultured Flavobacteriaceae bacterium | reverse complement strand
TGCGTGTAATATTCTTAATGCTTTTGGCGTGCATCACGATAGCGACGGTCACGAACATTTGCCGGCAGAGGGCGGTGCCATAGTAGCAGCAAACCATCCGCTGGGTGGTATGGACGGTATGATTATGCTTTGTCAGGCTGCACAATCCCGGCAGGATTTAAGCTTTATTGTGAACGACATACTGCTAAACTTTCCTCAATTCAGTGATGTATTTATTGGAGTAAATAAAACAGGAACCAAAGGCCGTGAGCAGTTAAGAAAAATTGAAGAAATATATGCATCAGACCGTCTGGTACTTATCTTCCCTGCAGGTCTATGCTCAAGACGATCCAAGGGAGTTATCAAAGACCTTGAGTGGAACAAAGCCTTCATTAGCAGGTCCGTAAAATATCAAAAACCCGTAATTCCGGCTCATATTACGGGGCAAAATTCAAACTGGTTCTACAACCTTTCCAACTTGAGAAAACGCATTGGAATTAAAGCCAACCTGGAAATGTTTTACCTTGCAGATGAAATGTTTAAGCAAAAGGGAAAACAAATCCATGTACGTTTTGGAAAACCCATTCCCCATACCGTCTTTGACAACCGCTACAGCCAGCACCAGTGGGCGCAGCTACTGAGGGAATATGTATACACACTTCGGCACAACCCCATAGATTTTGAAACCTTTGTTGCCAAAAATCCATAATGGTTTGGTGATTCTTTCTTAAACTTGCAAACAAGATGCTGCCAATTATAAACAAAGTGCCTTTGGAAAGCCTGCTGGAAGAGCTGACAGCAGATATTTTCATCAGACCCACCAATAATATTGGCAACCATATTTACATCTTTGACGGAAACGAAAAACCCGCCCTTATGAAAGAGGTTGGCCGTCTCAGGGAATGGAGTTTCCGGGAGGCAGGCGGAGGCAGCGGAAAACCAACCGATATTGATGAATTCGACTTGGGTGAAAAACCTTACAAGCAGCTCATTGTATGGAATCCGGAAGATAATGAAATCGTGGGTGGATACAGATTTCAGATTTGCAATGAAGCCCTCAGAAGTGATGGAAAGTTTCATCTCAGTACCACAGAAATTTTCACATTCAGCGAAACGTTAAAATCAAAATATTTCCCTTACACCATTGAGCTGGGAAGAAGTTTTGTAAAGGATTATTCTCACTTGACAATTTATGGGATGGTCTGGGTTCCCTCGTGGTAATCTATCCACACATCCGATATTTCTTTGGAAAGGTAACCATGTACACACATTTTAACAGGACCGCCAGAGATTTGATTCTTTGTTTTATGCAGCATTATTTTCCTGACAGGGAGAATCTGGTAAAAGTTCCCAGCGCGGTTGTGAGCGAAACAGATTGTACTGCTTTTCTTGCTGAGCTGGCAAACTTACCCTACAAAGACGGTCACCGTTTGTTAAATCAAAAAGTAAGAGATCTTGGTGAGAATATTCCGCCCTTATTTAATTCTTATATGAACCTGAGCCCCAGCATGCGTACGTTTGGCACCGCCATCAACCACCATTTTGGCGATGTGGAAGAGACGGGCATTATGGTAAACATTGAAGATATTTATCCTTCGAAAAAAGACAGACACATCAAGTCTTACCTGGATTACATTGCAGGAACTATGGATGCCGGAGAATAAGCTTTCCGCTTTGCAAATAACTCCCGCTTTGTATTGTATAAAAATAAATACCGTTACTTACTCCTGTTAAATCAGCATCTATGGTCCCACCGCCAATTGGAGGTGAAGAAAAATGCGCAACGATTCTGCCCTGCGCATCTGAAATTTTAACATCTAAAAGCTGAGAAACCGGCTCTGCCCCTCTGATACTGACTTTGCCACCTGAAGGGTTTGGATACATTAAAAATAATTTTTCAGCGCTGCCATATACCTGCGTATGGTTCATGTTGAGTGCCATTTTCACGGCATCAAACGCATTGATACGACCGAAACCAAAATTATTGTTGCTGTCGTTGCCGGTTAAATCATCGCGTATGGCAGTTGAGCGGAGAATTTGTCGCACTTCATTCAGATTCAAATTTGGGTTTGCCTCGAGCATTAACGCCACAATCCCGGCAGCATGAGGCGCTGCCATGCTGGTTCCGCTAAACATAGTCCAGTATTGGGTTTCACCGTTAAACTGACTTTGATACAGCGTATAATCTCCCATCCAGCCTGCAAACTGTTTGTTGTTAACAGCAGAAGCAATCATTTGACCGGGAGCCCCAATATCGGGCTTCATCCTTCCGTCCGGAGTAGGACCCCGGCTGCTAAATCCGGATATCTCTCCCACTTTCAGCCAGCTTTGTGCACGATAGGTTCCCGAAAAATCCACCCAGTTGTTGCGGTTTACATAAGATCCCACAGACAGCGTCTGTTTGCCGGTACCGCCATTTTCGCTCATACTGCCCGAAGCAGTGCCGGTAAGATATTTTCCCGAATAATCATTTCCTTTAACCCTGTCAAGAAATGACCCGCTGGTCCAGCGATAGACTTGCCCGCTGTTCCAGCCGTGTATGTCACCTTGTCCGGTCATCCCAATTCTGATCCTGCATTTGGCTGAATTGGAGGATCTTACCATCACCAGAATATTGGGTTTTTGGTTGTTCACATAGCTTTTCTGACACGAAAACACATATTCCAGGGTATCATCGCCATTTACTGCTTTTCGCCTAACCACAGCGCCGGAGGATGCAAAAATGAAAGGTTCATCTATAAGCAAATTACCCAGTGTGTCAAACAGGGAGACGTTCAGGCCCAAATCCTGATTCTTTGCCCCCCAAAAATCGCAATACACGCTTTCATCGGGATAATCCTTTCGGTTTCTGTCCACTATAAATGTGAAGGCAGTATCACCTTTCAAGGCCGTTGATACATGCATCTGGTTTCCTGCATCATTTCCGTTGGCACCAACCATAATTTTTCCGCGCCCTGAAAACGTCTCTACTGCCCGGTCAAAGATGGAAGTTCCATCATGCGGACCGGTATGCATACCCCAACTAAGGTTTGTTACAGCCGGTTTCTTTTGAGAAGCGGCATAATCAAAAACATATTTATATGCATCTATAATGGTGGGATTGGCTACCACATAATCTCCAAGGGCACTTCCCTGCAGGGTGTCATTGCTGTATTTAATGGTTACAAATACAAGATCTGACTCAGGCGCCATGCCCCTGAATTTTTGCAGTGGTGTGGTAAATCCGGAGCCTGACGAAATACCCGCAACATGCGTTCCATGCGTTCCATCATCGTCTCTTGCCGATTGAATGGCTGAAGGCATCGAAAACTCTGTGCCATAACCAAAAACGGTCGGTGCCGTGCCACTTTTATTGCTCTGATGCCAGAATTTCTTTACCCTGAAAACCGTTCCATCGGCATTGTAAAACGTGGGATGGTTGGTCTGAAAACCAATATCCACAATACCGGTCACTACATTTCTGCCTTTGAAGGCAGCCGGTAGTCCATTGTTGATTCCGTCATGCACCTGATTTACTCGGCTGTGTATACGTGCTGTATCGTTGAGTAAACGGGGTGAATTCAACCGTCCTGACACATCACAATAAGCAACACATGGATTTGAAATTAGATCTTTAAACTGATGATAATCAAGTCTTATAAACTGCACATCTAAATAAACACTTCCGGTTTTTGATTCGATACAATTTTTATCCTTCCATTGTATCGTTATCCAATGTTTTCCATCTTCATCCGCAGGAAAAAGCTTACCCGGGCCCTCTTCCAAAAACAACGCAGCGAAGGGCGACAATATATTTTGGGAAGGCTTTATTAATGCTTGTTGGGCCAACCCTTGCATACAGCCATAAATAAAAAAACACAAAAGGCTTACATACTTAAGCATAACGGCAAATTTCGTCTAAAAAAAGTGGTTTTAATCTTGCGAGTTTTGTTTTTACAGCACCATTACAATCTGCCTTTGAAATAAGCCATCAGTTCAATGCCTCTTTTTACGTAATTGGGGTCATGCGTTTTACTTACTCCGTTTGCCGGTATGGTTCTGCCGGTATTGTGATAATGAAAGGCATTTTTATAATCACCTTTTCGTAAAAATTTTCCGTAGGCCTCATTTATCCACCTGACGCCCCAGTAGGTTCCGTTATTCTCCCTCAAATCTTTAATTTTAACATCGTAAAGAAGAAATTTATAACCCATTAACTGAAACGGTCCCCAGCTGGTGGCCAGATTTTGCAATGCCTCATCTCCGGCTTCAGACAGATCGGCAGGTTTAACATGCTCATACTGTGCTTTTAAACCCATTTTAACCAGGCGCAGTCTTGCATACACGTGTTTTTCATAACGTGATCCGGCCGGCTTTCTGCCCCCAGATTCCAGCATACACAATGCGGCAAGATATTCCGGTGCAATGTTGAATTCCCTTCCCAGTGTTTTAAAATCCTGTCCGTAATTATCAATAACAGCCTGCTTGCCAAAATACTCACCTACAGGACCTTCGGCAAGGCTGCGCCACCAGTAGCCCCGGAACAGAACGAGCGTGATACAAATCAGTATAATCGATGCGGTAATGAATATACCTAATCCTTTATTGGTTCGTGAACCCATTTTGCGAAATTAGCCTCTTTGCTTTTTACTTTTGCAACATGAATGATTTGTCCTGGCTGGAAAGAACACAGCTTTTGATTGGAGAAGATCAACTAAAGCGCCTTAACAGTAAAAGCGTTTTGATTGTGGGCCTTGGTGGTGTTGGTAGCTATGCTGCGGAATTTGTTTGCCGTGCAGGCATAGGAAAAATCACGATTGTAGACGGAGATATCGTGGATGTTACCAACAAAAACAGGCAGCTTCCCGCACTCAGCAGCACCGTGGGCCAATCCAAAGCAGCCATTATGGCGCAGCGTATGTTAGATATCAATCCGCAGCTTAATTTAAACGTAATCGACACCTTTCAGCGCCCGGAAGACACAAGTGCCATGATCAATGAAAACCGCTATGATTACGTTATGGATTGCATAGACAGTATATCTCCAAAGGTTTACCTAATAAGGAGCTGTGTTGAAAACAAACAGCGTTTTATCAGCAGCATGGGTGCAGGTGGAAAGACCGATGCTTCTGCCGTAACCGTTGGTGATGTGAGCGAATCTTACAATTGTCCGTTTGCACGACTGGTTCGAAAAAGACTGCACAGACAAGGCATTTATAAAGGATTTAAAGTTGTATACAATTACGGCCCTCTGTACAAAAACAGCCTAAAACTTACCGATGGCTCCAACTTTAAGAAGTCATTTTATGGTACTATTTCATTCATGCCAGCCCTTTTTGGCCTTAGAATGGCGGCCGAGGTCATCAACGACTTGAGGGAAGCATAGAAAATTTCGTATATTCGCAATCGACAATCAAATTTTAAAACATGAAAAAAATCATCTTCCTTTTTTCTGTAGGCCTTTTAGTGTTTGCAGTATCGTGTGACAAGAAATCAGAAGGTCCCAATTATCCAGATATTGCGGGCAAAACGGTAAGACAGATCCTTATGATGCAGGACTGGAAATTCAGCGCATGGGCTGACAGTGCCGAGAATGACACCAAATGGACTGACGAAATGGATCTCTGTATGAAGGACGATGTTTACAGCTTCTTCAGCAACACCAAATACATGGTTAAAGAAAACGGCAATAAATGCTACCCTACTGATTATGAAGTAGATTATTCTATGCCTTCAGACAATTCGCCCCTGGTTACTTTCTTTGATGGAAACGAGTGGGAACTTAAATACAAGAGCAATACTCAGCTGATATTCTGGCGCATTGTTAACGGTACCGAACAGCACTTCCAGAAAGTGGTTCTGACACGTCCTTAATTAATTTCCCGATAGGATTTTCTTGCCGGTTGTGGCAGGCAAATTCTTCGAATCGATACCCAAAGCGGCGTTGTAATCATTCAACGCCGCTTTTTTATTGCCCATTTTTTCATGAGCGGTGCCACGCATGGCAAATACATTGGCGTTGTTGCTTTCCAGCTCCATATAACTATTGCACAATTCCAGACACTTCTGATAGTTTTTTTGAGCAAGGGCTATAAATGCAGAATTGTAATGAGCGAGTTTATGTGCAGCGTTAATCAGCCGTGTTTTATCATACATGGCCATGGCTTTGGGATAATCTCCTCGCTGCTGAAAAAAGTAACCCTTTCCGTAGCAAGCTTCATCCGATGCCTCATTGATGGACAGTGCACGGTCATAATACTGCAGTGCCAGATCATTGTCCCTCGCAGCATACATGGAAGCAATTTGTATTACGGCATTGTAATGCTGGGGATTCAACTGTAAAACCCTTTCAAAATGCTGCATGGCGCGCAAAGTGTCTTTTTGCTCCTTATAACCCATTCCTTTAAAGAAAATTGCATTGTCTGCGTATTCTGACTGATTCTCAAGTTTTTCAAAAGCCTTAATGGCCTTGTCGTACATCTGCCGATACAGATACAGCTTGGCAAGCGCAAACTCTGCTTCATAAAAATCCTTTTTCAGCGCAGTGGCTTTTTGAAGGTGTTGCAAGGTTTTAATGGGATTCGCCGTATCCTGCATCAGACATGTCTCACCCAAACGAAAATGATACAATGCATTGTTGCTGTCAAGCTTTACTGCGGTTTCAAAATCAATGATGGCGTCATTGAGTTTCTTTTGATAATAAAAAGTATTGCCGCGCTTGTAATACAAATCCGCATTAAAGGGATCCTTGTTGATTTTGGCGGATACATCCAGAATATCTTTAGTGAATGCCGTATCGGTTTCGGAAATATAGCGGCCGGGACTACCCTGTTTACAGGATAAGAAAAAAATGATGGATGTGACCATCCCAAACAATCTAAAATACATTATGCAAATTTAAGTGTAGCCGGAAAGGATTGCATCAGAATGCTGCAATAAAAAAAGCCACGTAGGCGTGGCTTTTTGTGCCCGGGACGGGAATCGAACCCGTACTGCCATTGCTGACAACAGGATTTTAAGTCCTGCGCGTCTACCTATTCCGCCACCCGGGCAACGCTGTGGCAAAGATAATGCCTGTGAGGCATAGATTCACAGCCGTGTTTCATATAAAATCTGCATAGGCAAATTGGATAAAAAAGATTAACATTGCATTTGAATCCTCTCTTGCAAAAAGTCTGTATTGTCATACCCTGCTACAATGAAGCATCCAGGTTGCCTGTGGAGCAAATTATGACCTTTCTGGAAGCCCACACGCACATTCAAATTATCGGGGTGAACGATGGAAGCCGGGATTCAACGATACAGGTTCTTCAATCCTTGCAAAACTCATTTCCTGAACAATTTACCGTTTTAGATATGGCCAGAAATTCCGGAAAGGCTGAAGCGGTAAGAACCGGTGTCCTGAAAGCTGCCAAAGAAACCAACGTCGATTATATTGGCTTTTGGGATGCCGATATGAGCACACCACTGAAGGAAATCAACTGGTTCATTAAATTTTCCGGCGGCAATCTCCAACACGACATTGTTATGGGTAGCCGCATTTCGCGGCTGGGCAGCAACATTGACCGCAAAATAATGCGCCACTATCTGGGCAGGGTTTTCGCCACTTTTACATCGGTCATATTAAAACTAAAGGTTTACGATACACAGTGTGGCGCCAAACTTTTCAAACGGGAAATTGCAGATTCATTGTTTAATAAACCTTTCAGGAGTGCATGGTTCTTTGATGTAGAGCTCCTCGCCCGCTTTATTAAAATAAATGGGCATAGTAAAACCTATGAAAAGGTACTTGAAGTGCCTTTGAAGCAATGGGAAGAGGTGAAAGGGAGCAAATTGAAAGCCCTGGACTTTCTCAAAGTGCCATTTGAATTGCTGAAAATCAAGCGGCATTACAAACTTTGAATTTTTATCCGCAGGAAAGCAAAAAACCCATGGGGTATGCTTTATTTTTGCCTTCAAGCATGCACAAAAAAGTTCAGAATCCAGCTCCCGAAAAAGAAATCGCTGCATTTCCCGTTATTCCGTTCTACAACAAACACGCTGCAGAAAATCAGGGTAATTCTTTTACCGAAAGGGCAAATAAAATTATATCGGAAAATTCCGATGAAATCCATTTCATCATTTCTTTCGCACCTGCATCGACCACCGGTATTCACGATTTCAGCAATCAAGTTAAAAACAGCAATACCGATGCTGACATCCACATTGCAATTCCCTCCAAAATCAAAAACAGCCTGTCATCCTATTTAACAGGACTTCGGGAGCAGGAACTGCAAACACCGTTTATATGTCTAAGTAAAGAAACCCTGCAGTCTGTTTTCAATTCGGGTTTGAATTCGGAAGACAAGTATTGCCTTCTTTTTGGATTGCGTAAAAATGCCAGAGACTGGAACTTTATAAACAGCAATGCTTCGGATAAAATTGAAAAATTACCCAATTTTAAAAATCGGATTTCCGCATCGGCGCAATATCTAAATCCGCTGAATTTTGCTAAAAATCCGGCCCGACATCTTTTTACGGCCATTGCCATTCTTGCGCTCATTACCATTACCTCCCTGAGCAAGGATGCCGGAATAAGCGGTGACGAATTCATCCAGTACCGCTGGGCCGATACTGCCATCATACCCTATTTTACCGATAATAAGGATGCTGCTTTGTTTGACAAAAGTGACAACCATATGGAAAACTATGGCAGTAGCTTTGATACTTTCACCGCCATGCTGGTGCGCATTACCGGAACCGATGAAATATTTCAACTCCGTCATTTCTGGAATGCAGTAATGGGTTTCTTTTGTATATTCTTTGGCGGCCTTATGGTTCGCTACCTCACCCGCAGCTGGCTT
>CAYSIK010000057.1:0-12482 GCA_964431045.1 uncultured Flavobacteriaceae bacterium | reverse complement strand
TGGTATTAAACAACTCAGCCAGCTTTTCGCACTGTTTATCGTATGCTCCTTTGTCTTCCCAGGTATTGCGGGGGTTCAGCAGTTCGGCAGGCACATTCGGACAGTTTGTGGGCATGGCAAAGCCAAACACAGGATGGTTTTCAAAAGAAACGTTGTCCAGCTGGCCTTCCAGCGCTGCGGTAATCATGGCACGGGTGTATGACAACTTCATGCGGCTTCCAACACCATATGGTCCTCCGGTCCAGCCGGTATTAACCAGCCATACGTTTACATTCGGATGCTGATGCAGTTTTTTACCCAGCATTTCGGCGTATTTAGTGGGATGCAAAGGCAGAAAAACCTGACCAAAGCAAGCTGAGAAAGTAGCCTGAGGCTCAGTTACACCGGCTTCGGTACCTGCCACCTTGGCAGTATATCCGCTGATAAACTGGTACATGGCCTGTCCGGGTGTGAGTTTGCTGATGGGAGGCAATACTCCAAATGCATCGGCTGTAAGGAAGAAAATATTTTGGGGAGCATCACCCACGCTGGGAACAGCGATATTGTCGATATAATCGATGGGATAAGCCACTCGGGTATTTTCTGTTACAGAAATATCGTCGTAGTTTGGGGTATTGGTACCTTCAAAGAAACGCACGTTTTCTACCAGCGCACCGGGTTTGATGGCGTTCCAAATCTGCGGTTCTTTTTCTTCAGTCAGGTTTACGCATTTGGCGTAGCAACCACCTTCAAAGTTGAATACATTTTTGTCCGACCAACCGTGCTCGTCATCGCCAATCAGTTTGCGGTTGGGATCTGCACTCAGGGTTGTTTTTCCTGTTCCGCTCAGTCCAAAGAAGACAGCGGTATCTCCTTTGGAGCCTATGTTGGCGCTGCAGTGCATGCTTAGAACACCGTGCTCATGGGGCAGCACGTAATTCAGTACACCAAATATGCCTTTCTTGATTTCACCGGTGTATCCGGAACCGCCAATCAGGATGATTTTACGCGACATATTTACGATGGTGAAATTGTGCTGACGGGTACCATCTTCAGCAGGATTGGCGCGGAATGAAGGAGCCGCCAGAATAAGCCACTCGGTGGGTGCTGAGGCGATTTCATCAGCTGTGGGACGCAGAAACAGGTGCTTGGCAAATAAGTTCTGATAAGCACTTTCAGTTACCACACGAATATTCAAACGGTAGGCAGGATCGGCACAAGCATAGGCATGACGCACAAAAATATCTTTGCCACCCAGGTGATTCACCACCTTGTTAAGCAGTTTATCAAAATTTTCACTTTCAAAAGGCTGATTTACAGTGCCCCACCAAAGCACATCTTCAGTGGTTGCATCTTTTACGGTAAATTTATCTTTGGGACTGCGGCCAGTAAATTCGCCGGTATCTGCAGCAAGTGCTCCTGTATTGGTGAGCTTACCCTCGTTGCGTTCAAGGGCTTTTTTTACCAGTTCTTCTGTAGTCAGATTTTCATAGACCGCAGCTGCGGTTGTTTTAATTTTAGAAATGATTTCCTGATTATTCATGGGTTTTATCCGCTAATTTCGGAGCTGCAAAATTACCTTTAATTGTTCAACCTTTGATGCTCACTTTCTCCACATTTAGATATCAAGCCCTAAAAATCAGGTCTGTATTGCCAGTCTTTTCGCTATTTGGACTGATTCTACATTCCAGCATTGCAGTTTCACAGCCCACCGTAACCCTCAATAAAGCAAGAGAAACCGGCATTATCGCCGGACTTGCTGTTCACAGCCTCGTGAATCTGAAACTGGAATCGAACAAAGCTATTGGAAACATCCATTATTGGAAAATCAGGGGAATAGATAAAGCTGCACCATTGTATTTCAACCCAAACACAGCCCGCATATCCGACATTACCTTTGCCTCTGCCGGCCTGCTCGCTTTGTACGGAATTACACAAAAGCAATCACAGGAAAGAAACAAGGCAACCATGCTTGTGACGCAGAACTTGTGGATGACATGGAATATTACCCAAACCACCAAGATTTTGGCCATGCGTGCCAGACCCTACGCCAACGAAGCCGGCTTCAGCGCACGAAAAAATGATGATGCCTACAGTTTTTTCAGCGGACATACATCCCTAACAGCCTGCATGGCAGCCAGCCATTACTTTTATGATCGGACATTGCCTGCAAATGCCAGAAAACCAGCCGTTACCTTGGGCTTAACGGCGCTCAGTATTGGCACCGGTATTCTTCGCATTAAAGCGGGAAAGCACTTTCCTACCGACGTTCTGGCAGGTGCGCTTTTAGGCACAGGAGTTGCTTACCTAAATACAAAACTGCATGCGCACTAAACAATTATGGCTTTGGGCAGGTTTGCTTATTTCAGCAGGTTGTGCCGGCAATCAAATTAAACATAAAGATACGAAAAATATTTCACATAAACAAGAAAATATGAATACCGATACTGCCATATTGGCCGGCGGATGTTTCTGGTGCCTGGATGCTGTTTACCGGCAGATGGAAGGCATCGTTAGCATTGAATGCGGCTATGCCAACGGAAAAATTAAAAATCCGACCTACAAGGAAGTTTGCTCAGGACTTACAGGCCATGCTGAGGTAACCCAACTGGTATTTGATACGGATAAAACCAGCTATGCAGAAATCCTCACCGTTTTCTGGAAAATCCACGACCCTACCACGCTGAACCGCCAGGGTAACGATATCGGAACCCAATACCGCAGCGGTATTTACTACCGCAATGACTCGCAAAAGGAAATAGCCCTGAAAAGCCGGGAGGCAGCCGAAGAAGCCAAACTGTGGGAGGATGCTATTGTTACGGAAATTATGCCGCTGGAATGCTATTATCCTGCCGAAGATTACCACCAAGATTATTATTCCAACAATCCCGACCAGCCTTATTGCGTGGCCGTTGTGGGTGAAAAAGCGGCCAAATTTCGTAAGCTTTTTGCCGACAAACTGAAGAAGTAAAAGCATGTTGCAAGGCGCTGCGCTAAAGTCACACCTTCAGCATTTGTCTGACAAATATGGCTTTATAGCCGTGGGGGTGGCCGCTGCGCGCAAATTATCCGAAGAAGAAGACCGCTTAAAAACCTGGCTGGAAAAGGGTTATCGTGGAACCATGCAATACATGGAAAACCATTTTGAAAAGCGGCTGGACCCAACATTGCTGGTCCCCGGTGCCAAAAGTGTTATCTGTTTTTTGTACAATTATTATCCTGCCGAAAAGCAAAACTCCGATGCGCCCAAGGTTGCCAAATATGCCTACGGGGAAGACTATCACCGTGTAATCAAAGATAAGTTGTATGACCTGGTAGCAGAAATGCAATCAGCATCCGGACCGTTAGAAGGCAGGATTTTTGTGGACAGCGCACCGGTGATGGAAAGACAGTGGGCCGCGCTGGCCGGGCTGGGCTGGACCGGTAAAAACAGCCTGCTGCTGCGCAAGGGCGTGGGTTCTTATTTTTTTATAGCAACGATAGTATGTGACCTGGATATAGAGCCTGACGCACCCACCACCAGCCATTGCGGAACCTGCACTGCCTGCATTGATGCGTGCCCCACACAGGCCATCGTGCAGGAAGGTGTAATTGATGGGTCTAAGTGTATTTCCTACCTCACGATTGAGCGTAAAAGCGATATACCGCAAGCCTTTCAGCCAAATATGGAAGGTTATGTTTTTGGCTGCGATATCTGTCAGGATGTGTGCCCATGGAATCATTTTTCAACGCCACATACCGAGCCCCGCTTTGATGCAGGTGAATGGATAAACTGGGATGAAGCAACCTGGAAAAATATGGATGAAACCTCCTTTGATGAGCAGTTTAATAAATCGGCGGTGACCCGCGCCGGTTTTACCAAAATTCGAAAAAACCTGGAATTTATTACGCCTCAGAACAAGTAACGGGCCTCTGCCCTGCCGATGTGAATGATACCCACATTGGCGGTTTTGCGGGCTTCGTAATTCAGCAATATTTGCACATTGTTGGCGGCCGACATGCGAATCTCCGCATTAAACCGATAGTTTTTTCCGGGCGTAAAACCCTGCATTACATCAAAAGCCAATGCTGAATTGGGTTGCGCATTGTATTCAAAGCCGATGCGTGTGAAACGCAAATCCAGCATGCCGGTGCTGCCGATGCTACGGGTAATGGTGGCTGTAATTTCACTGCGTTCTGACAGACGGCTACCGTTTGAAGAGTCAGACCATTCTTTTTTTCCTGAAACGGCTATCCGCATGCGCGTATTCAGCTGCCACAAAATCTGGGGTTCGGCGGAAAGGGCGCTGTAGGTGAAATTATTGGCCGGCTGCACAGCAGATTGATTTTCATGGAGCTTTTTATCAGCGGTGGTGCGCAGTTGCCAGGCCGTGCCAAAATCCCGGCGGTGAAAAAGGGTATGCGTCTGAACACTTCGCAATTCAGGCCCTTGCCCAAAGAAATTCTTGTTGCCGCGAAACAAAGTTGTGTACTGCACGGACCATTTGGCACCCTCTATTTCTGCCTGATTTCGCAGCATGGAATTGGCCGCTATGATTTCGTCCGACTGTAGGTTTTCGGTAAACGGCAGATAGCGGTTTAGGGAGGATGAAAACGTATTGCGTCCCAGGTAATTCCACCCAAGCCGGTTGCTGAAGAAGACGGTTTCTTTTTTGTTTTTTAGGCGATAATGGAGGTTTCCGTTCCATTCTACCGATTGTGCCCGGATAAAGGCTCCCGTGGGCAATAACAACCGCACAAACCTTGCCTGATCGCGGAAAGGGGTTTCCACAAACTCACTCACCTCCTGCACCTTGTTCTCATTAAAATCAATCCACGTGTAATAGCCTTGCCCTGCTGGAACTTCAAAGTAGGCAAACTGCCGTTGCTGTTCGCGTGCAGACAGGGTTTGGTAAAACATATTGCCTGACAAATTTTTGGTAAGGGCCGGGAAAGACCATTCCACGCGGGCCGAAGTGTGTTTTTCATCGGCGAATTGGCCTGCAAATGTGCTATCCAATAAATGCATGGTACGATATTGCCATCCGGTTTTCAGAAACGCCGCTTTTTTGCCGGTTATATAAAAATCTGATCCTGCTGATTGCCACTGCGAGGCTCTTGTAAATGCATTGTTTAAAGGCAAGTAATTGGTTCGTCTGGCTCCATTCACTGAAAGGGTAAATTTCCCTTTTTTTGCATCCAGCCTTACCCGTGTCTCATCAAACTGATATGAATTGGTAAGGTAGGCTCCACGGCCGGTATCGTGGTTGAATGTGCTCTTTTCATCCAAGTGCTCCACCACCGCACCCAGCGCCTGACCACGGTAACCGCCTTGTAACCGCCATTGTTGAAAATCATTGCTTAAAACCCCAAGTTCAGCTTTGGAGATTTCCGCGGCAGGCTCAGCAAACCAGCCCTTTTTGCCCGCTTTCAGCCGCATGGATGCAAACCTTGAAAGATTGCTGCCAAAACGATTTACGCCCCATCGATTCTCAGTTTCCAGATTTCTGTTACCAAGGTACATTCTATGTGTGACATAGCGGCTTCCTGAGGGAGTTGCCCCACCTTCAGGATTGAACAACTGTCGGTTCCATAAACGCCCGAATTCCACATCCCTGAAGCGTTCCACGGTGGTAAATTTGGCTGAGGTCCATTCGGTTTTTACATCATTTTGCAACTGCCAGTTCCTTGCTGAGTCTTTGATTGACTTTCCAATACGGTTGCGCTGATTCCATTCAATCCCAAGTGCCCTGCCTCTGTTATCTGCATCATCCAGCGGAGAAAAAAGGTTGTTGTCCTGCAGGGAAAAGGCATTGCTTATTTTTATCTGATTTCCGGGTCTGAATTTCCAGATCATCCCCAGTTCACTCAAACTGTTTTTATTGGGGGTATGTAATACCTGAATGGGTTCGTAATCGCCTTGCAGCGAAGTTCCGGAGGGTGGCACAAACCTGTAGGTTTTGCCATTGGCAGTGGTAGCAGAAAGCCGGTAATTGCCTTTCCCGGGACCTACATAGGCAAAGGAAAGACGATAGTATATTTTACCCGAATCGGGTGTAGACTGATAAATGTAAAATGTAAACCCGGCGCTGTCCTTTTTCACATAATTGGGAGCTGACGGATTGAAGTCTGTTTGCCTGAAAGCGCCATTCATTGCAGCCGCTGAAGAATTATCTCCAGCCACCTCCATGATTTGCCGGGCACTGAGCATGCGGGAACTGTCGAACAGGGTAAGATCCTGCTGCAATGGCTGTGCGGGCAAATCACCTTCCCTGAACATGGATCCATAAAGGGTAATATTTTGGTTTTCGGCAGAAACAAGTGCGGCTCCCACCATACGGGTGTAGAAGCGGTCTGTGTATTGAAATTCAATCACTATTCTGCTGTTCTGGGCAATCAGGTGTTTGGGGGTAAATGTAACTTCACCCAGGTTGTAATCAATGGTATAATCGGCCTGATATCCGCGCTCCAGCCGCCTTCCGTCCAGATACACTACCTCAGTTCCGGAAACCACAATGATAAAATTTTCGTTGCGGGCCCCGGTTAGCCGATACGGGCCCTGCAAGCCTTCCTGCCCCTGCAGTTCGTTCCTCGCAAAACGCCCGCGTGCCAGTGCCGCATTACCTTCTGAAAACACACGCCATTTTTTTACGGTATCCTGCCATTGCAACTGAATCCCCCTGTTTTTCTTGGCATACTTGGAGAACCATGCCTGACGGAGCCCATTGAATGCATAATCTCCCAGGGTAACTGAAGATTTGGCAGACTGCGCTTTCACATAAATCCTGTCAAAATCCTGAATGCTGCTGCTGGTACCTTCGGGCTGAAAAGGATATTCCTGATCCGTGAGCGCCCCTTCAATGCTAAGGTTGTTGTTGACTTTGCCGCTCATACGCAGATTGAGTGCAGAATTCAGGACCAGATCCTGGGCATTGCCAAAAGACAATCCCCTAAGCAATACACCATCTGTTAACAGCCCCGAAGTTTCCTCCTGCGTTGCAGTTGGTGGTCTGGTTTCCAGCTGCAGGCCACTTGGGTTGACCTCCGTCCGCATGGGATAAACCTGTCGCATTCGAAAGAAAGCGGGGTTTACTGCGTAATAGTTTATCTGAACAGGCTTGAGAAGCCACTTAGCCCTAATCATGATGGATTGATGATGGGTGGTCCATCGATAATCTATCCCTTCTTTCAGCACAGAATCACCGCAAAGAATGTTTGCAGCAACCACATACCCTGAATCAACAAATACCAGCGTATCTGTGGGGGTGATTGATCTTTGCTTCTGCTGTGCAGACAGCTTAAATGCAGATAACAGCAGTGTGCATACAAATAAAAAACGCCATATCGACTTGTTGTACCTCACGCATTACGCAGTTTCCATGAGTGGCAATTGAACCACAAAGGTGGTTCCTTTGGTTTCTATGCTATGAAAATCAATAACACCGCCGAAAAGTTCCACAATACGCTTACTTATGGCCAATCCCAGGCCCATACCACTGTTTTTGGTACTAAAGTTTGGACTAAAAATCTGCTTGCGCAGGTTTTCAGGAATTCCGGAGCCATTGTCTTCAAAAGAAACAACCACACGTCCCGTATCAATAGTTGCCCTAATCCGAATCAATCCTTTTCGGTCTTCAGGAATGGCCTGCACAGCATTTTTGATGATATTGGTAAACACCCGTCCCAGCTGATGCTGATCGGCCATCACAAAGGTTTCTGAGGGCAGTGCTATGTAATCAAATGTAACATTCTGCTCTTTGTCAAAAAGATGTATTACCGAATCCAGCACTGTGGCCAGGTCTGTTTTCTCCATTTTGGGTTCCGGCATTTTGGCAAAAGAAGAAAATTCTTCCGCCATTGCTGATAAGGAATCAATCTGTGTAATCAGCAGTTCGGTTGTTTTTCTGATTTTTTCTTCCAGATGTTCATCCTTGCGCTGGATGGCATATTGCAGGTGCTGAAGGCTCAGTTTCATAGGCGTTAGCGGATTTTTAATTTCATGTGCCACCTGTTTTGCCATTTCCTTCCACGCACCCTGACGTTCTCCTTCTGCCAGACGGGCTGTACTTTCCTCCAGCTCCAAAATCATCTTATTATACTGTGAAATCAGCAATCCGATTTCATCATTGTGCTGCCATTCGATGGGAGAATTGGGCAATCCCAGTTTCACCAGACCCATCTGCTGACGTATTAAATTCAGCGGCCCTGTAATGCGGCGCGCCAGGATGTATGCAACCAGTGCCGCAAGGGCAAATACCAGGGCAAAAAGATTGATAATGGTTACCGCATAGTTGGAAATTTCCCTGTATAGATCCTTTCGATTTGAGAAATAAGGCAAATTCAGGTAGCCTTTGATATTGAGGTCGTTGTCCAGAATGGTGTAATATGCTGAAATATAGGTTAAATCGCCAATTTGTTCATCTACTACAAACCCTGAGCTGCCATTGTTTAACTGTCGGTATGCCTGAGGATTCATCAGGTTGCCCAAAATGTCCTGCTCGTAGATTTTATCATTGCTCGAAATCAGCAATTTTCCCCGCGCATCATACAAATTAATATCGGTATTGTAGTAGCTGCTCAAATCGTAAACAAGACCTGTCTGGAAGTTATTAAACAGCGCATCCAGACTGGCTTGCGTACCTATGGCATTGGCAATTTCCGAAGTTTTATTCCAGAGAGACTCTTTCTGTCTGAGTGTATAATTGCTGCGGAAATAATTAATGGTTACAAAAAGAACCACCACAAAGGTCACAAATACCACCAAGGTAACATATACCTGCAACTTGGAACTGAGAAACAGTTCCTTGCCTGAAGTAAACGGAATGCGGTTTTTCAGCATTTTCAACACCCGAAGCCGCGTCACCGTAGCCGTTTGCAGGCTAAGGATAAATTGCCTGAGCAGAATTACCACATAATACAGCAGCGTGATAAACAAACCCGCTATACCCAGCACAGTAAACCCTGAAACCGATTCCAGTATTGATCCTGAGGGTTTGCTGATAATTATTTCGTTGCCCAGATCATCTGAATAGGTAAGGTGGCTGTAACCGTCTTTGGTGAGCAGTGTATCCTTTCCCCAGTCGGGAAAAGAAACCGCATAGTTAAACTGTCCATACCTCCTGCCCAGCTTGTTTTTACTGTATATGGCGTAACTGTAACCATTTTCGGTAAACAATCCTTCCAGGGGAGATTTGTTAAACATATCTGCGAGACGACCTTGTGTGGCAGATATACGGGGTTTTAACAGAACAAAATAGGTCCCCAGGTAAATGCCTTTATCCCCCACATCAAAGCGACCCAGGTAACTGCCCTTGAGTTTGCGTTCATTCACCAGTGCAAACCTTGTGGTAATAGGTTTACACACATCGCTGTAAAACAGGTTGTTGATGGTAGTGTAATCGAAAGGATTTTGCTCACGATAGCCGCGTCCTGCTGCATTGTAGTCAAACACCAGTATTTCAAAATCTTCACTATATTCTGAAAAATACAACTGCCTCAGACGCTTTTCAAATTCATTTTTTGTTTCATCGGTGCAGGTGTAATAGTCCACCACACCCTTGTCGTATAAGAGTTTTTGCTCTGTGGACACCAGCAGATTATACGGCTCTTTTTCGTTTTGCAGCAGCAACTTTGCGGCCAAAATTTCGCGCACTTCCAATTCTTTGATAGAAATCTGCCGGTTGAATATCAGTCCGGTAACCAAACTAGGAATTACAATTTTCAGGCCTACACGAATCCATTCCTTATGCTCGGTAAAAACAAGATCGTAAAGCAGCAGTCCGGCAATAACTACGGGCAGAAAAACGGTTATCCAAAGAGGCTGAGTGTAGAATACCCAGGAAAAAAACACGATAAAAGAAGTAGCCGCAATCCACCGACGAATCCTTAAGCTAAAAAACGCCTCAAACTGTCTAACCTGTTGGAGCAATCTGAACAGCGACACATACCAGATTACGATGGCAGCCAGCCCCAGTAAAGAAAAAACATTGACCAGATGAATATCGTGAAAATTGAAATTTACAGAACTGTCACGCACCAGCCTGTCGGTTTCATTCAGTATAAACAGCGCTGCAACATAGAGCGTAATGAGTGTAAAAACCAGTATAAAAATCCTGAGCCAGGCGGGCAGCCGGCCGGCATAATGAGCCGCAAGCAAATTGAGACAAGAGATGAAATAATATCCCCAGATGCTGAGAAACAGTAAGACTCCCAGATTGGGAAAATATGCGGATGAAGCATAAACCTCGGGGGCAAAAAGTGCAGTCGATGACAAATTCCAAAATGCAAGGCCCTGTTGATACAGAACTGCAGCCGCCATCCACAAAATCAGATTTACAGGCAGTTTCAGCAGATGCCACTTACGTCTTGACGCAAATCCGGCCCAGCCCAGGCTCATCATAATTAAGCCCAAACCCACCATTACATCAAACGGGATACCCGGTTTAAATTCATCAATGACCAGGTAGAAAAGCGGCATTGCGGCTATTTCTACAGGGATGCTGTTATCAATTGGGTTGGCAGACAGAGAGAACTTATTGTCCTTTTCTTCGGCCAGCATGGCGGTTCCCAGCGCTTTCAACTCCGGATTCCGTATCAGATCTCTGGCAAATACATAATCCAGACTGTCGGTGTGTATGTTCCACACAGCAAGATAACGGCTGTAGTGTTTCTGAATCTCAATTCCGTTGCTGCCTTTTGGCTGCAGGTTATAGCTATTGGATGTCCAGTATACAGGGCTGTTCGCCTTGAATATAAAAATTTCAATACCGGCCTTCCTGAATTTAAGTGCAGTTTCACTGCGCTCATCTATCCGCTTTGGGTTGGCTGCAAAAGTCCATTCTTCCCGAATCAGGTCGCGGGCTTCCTGCAAAACATCCGTAATCCGTGCAGACTCTTTCTGCAATGCGGCTTCCGGTCCCAGATTTTGGTTTCTCAGGGTAAGCACATAACCCGTCACTGCAAGGAATAAACCTGCAATCATCCATAACAATCCGGGTTTGCGAAACCAATTTGCCATTTTGTTTTTACATATAATTACCTGCCATCAGGTAGTTTCCGAGGTAGTCAGCAACGGCGTCTTCCAGCTCATAAAAACCCTCATTGTAGCCGGCTTTCAGCAATCTGTCCATATCTGCACAGGTGTAGTACTGGTATTTTTCGCGTATATCTTGCGGAATATCCACAAAATCTATCTGCGGCATTTCATTCAATGCAAGGAAAATGGGCATTACCAGATCCTGAAATGTTCTTGCCTTTCCTGTACCCAGGTTATACAAGCCACTGTTTTTGCGGTTTTCCATGAAGAAGACAAGTACTTTCAAAACGTCTTTTACATAGATAAAATCGCGCAGTTGTTTACCATCCTCAAAATTGGGATGATGGCTGCGGAACAACTTTACGGAGCCCGTTTCACAGATTTGATTATACGCATGATACACCACACTGGCCATGCGTTTTTTGTGGTATTCATTGGGACCAAAAACGTTAAAAAATTTAAACCCTGCCCAAAAAGGAGGTGTTCGCTCCTGCTGCATCACCCAAAGATCAAAACGATGTTTGCTGAGTCCATAGGGATTGAGCGGTTCCAATTTTTGCAAATTTTCCGGATTGTCTGAGAAACCCCATTCGCCTGCGCCATAGGTAGCTGCGCTGCTTGCGTAGTTTAGCGGCACAGAATATTTTACGCACAATTCCCAAACACGCTTGCTGTATTCCAGGTTTAGGTGATTCAAAACATCTTCACCAAATTCTGCGGTATCGGTGCGGGCGCCGATGTGGTGCACGAACTGAATGCGGTCTGCATGGTGCTCAAACCAGGTAAAAAAATCATCTCGGTGCACACAATGGCTGAGTTTTTTCCCCTCCAGATTGGGATTTTTTTCCGGATTCGAGAAATCATCCACAGCCACCAGATCGCCATAACCCAGTGCCTGCAAATGTCCCAGCATGGCCGAACCTATAAATCCCGCTGCTCCGGTAACTACTATCATTGGGTCAAAAATACGGCATTCACAGCGGTTTTGCACGGAATCAGACCCATTTTATGCCTGAAATGCATACGGGTTGCCGGGCAAAGTGAGTATTATTGCAAAGCCGAAATTTCAATGATTGCCAAACGACATCAATTAACCGTTCTCATTATAGCAGGCATGCTGATTGGCATTGCGCTGGGCGAATGGATTTACCTCAGCAGCACCAAACCCAACGCTCTTTTGTTTGCAGAGCGCATGAAACTGCTGACTACCATTTTTCTGCGACTGGTTCAAATGATCATCGCACCGCTGGTATTCAGCACCCTGGTGGCGGGTATTGCCAAAATGGGCGACCTGAAAGCGGTGGGACGTGTTGGAGGCAAAAGCATGCTGTGGTTTCTGAGTGCCAGCCTTATCAGTCTATTGCTGGGTCTGGTCCTTGTGAACATTTTCAAACCCGGCGTAGGCGTTAATCTGGGTGAGGGCGACGTGGCTGGCGCTAAAGATTTTTTGAACAACAGCAAGGGTTTCAGCCTGCAGGGCTTTATAGAA
>CAYSIK010000056.1:1221-12637 GCA_964431045.1 uncultured Flavobacteriaceae bacterium | reverse complement strand
AAATGCCTTTTCTGGTTGGCGTAAAAGTTCGTGTCATACTCACAACATAGCCGTCTTTACCGGCCAGCGGATACACAAATGTATCGTGGTAAACCGACTGGGTATAGGCAGAGCTGATGCGTACGCTGAGCCTGGCAGCCCCTATATTGAGCAATCCGTCGTTGTACACTCGGGGCCTCAGCAAGATGGGCTTGGCTACGGGATAGAAGAAGTTTTTCATGGGCGACGCCACGCTGTCTACCCCGAGATCATATGATTTCATGACAAAAACACTCAACCTCTGGGTGTCATTTAGTCGCTGCTTGTCGCCGGTCATTTCCGTGGTGAAAATCACCGTAAGTCTTCCGGTATCTGCGCAGCGGTAGGTGGGCCACGATAGTATTTTACTCTGAAATTTAGGCAAAGACAGGCTGATGGTTTTATCATACAGCACTGTACTGCCCTTCACAACCTTACAACGGGCATTGAACGTTGTTGTATTGTCATAGCCCGGATTTTGAATGGTGGCAATGGGCATAAACGTATCCCGCATGTATTCATAAATTGCCCCGGAGTAAGGATCAAAAACAGACGAGACCATCACATCCTTTTTCAAGCCCACAAAGAATTTACGGGAGGCTGTATCATTGTCATTGATAAAATCACCTTTGGCAGATACAATGATTTTTATAAGGTGCTCGCCAAAATCCTGGGGATAGAATTTTTTTGGAAATGTATAGGTGCGTCTTCTTCCGGCAGAGAGGGTGTCGCGGAGGGTTTGCCGGTAAACCACCTTGCCAAACACACTGATTTCGCAGCGAATACTGAAACTGTCTTTCAGGCTTTTGGCCCCGATATTGGAGATGGTGCCCTGCGGCGCCATCGTATCCATGGTAAAGCGGTCAATGCTGTCTTTTGGAAAATCCGCTGAAACGGCCATCAGGTCTGTATCGCCCTGTAGGCGAGGCTCAATAATGAATTTAAACGGTGCATTGGGTGCAAAATCAACCCAGTTGGTATCGCCGGTGGGAGCGGCATAGAAAAAAGTATTGGGCCTCACTGGATTTTCTTCCTGATAGCCGAAGGCAACATTGGTAGTTCCCAGTTGTCTCACACCTACGTAGAAAGTTCCGTTCACTGAGACAGGGGTGGTTAGGTCCAGAATGTAATTGCCTGCAACTGTGGTGAGCAAGTTGCTTTGATATAGCAACCTGCCGGGTCTGCCTTTACGTCCGCTGTTGTCCCAGATGCCCACCCTAAATGAGCGTCCTGCCACTGCAAAGGCAACGGTAACCTGGTTAATAGCCTTGCTCTTATTGGAAAAAAACCGGGCTACAAAATCACCTGTAGTGCCGTTGAAACCAATCCCGCCGGGTGCCGGTGGCAAGGTCACATCGCGGTAGCTGTAAATATTTTCGTTGTTTTGGCGATAGCTGCGCACGGTGTTGTTGCTGCTGTTGTTGTCTACTGTTGTTGCGAAAACTGTGTCCAGTCCCTTTTTCGAGGGTGAAAGACTCGGTAAATTGAGGAATGCCTGAGCCCCGCGGGCGAGGTTAAATGTGGCGCTGTCCGACCCTGTATTGGTTCCTTTTAGCAGTGTTCTAACTTTGGCGCTGCTCAGGTTTTTCTTGCCTACGTTGCGCACCAGCAGTTTCACGCTGTCCGGATTGCCCAGGGGGACGGGCAGTTTGCCTAAGGTATACAATTTGATGGCAGCTGCATCAAAATCAAAGCGCGGATAGTTGAAAATAACGGTTGGGTGGTAATCGGATGAGGTGCCCAGGCTGTCGGGCAAGGGCCAGCCGGTGAAGCTTTTGGTTTGGTTTGTCGAATACCCCGTGATACTTGCATTGCTTTCAAAGTAAAAGTTAACGGTGCCAGGCTGAATAATACTTTGTGAAAACTCAATCAGTACTACCAGATTATCGCCTTTGGTGGTATCGAATACATATTTGCGGAGTGAGAATGGGAAACGGTAAAATTCTTCATTGGAACCCAAATCAATGGCGGGCACGGAACTATAAACCTTTGCGGCTGAGCCGGTTTCGCCGGAAAATGAAATTCTGCCGCTGCCAAAATCGCTGCGGGACGTGTTTTTCAGCCATATGGACATTTGTGTGCCTGTGCCGATGGCAGCGCCTGAACTGCGCAAAAATTCCATGCTTTCCAAGCTATCACCATGTTTCATGTTTCCCAGCACAGATTTTGGGAATATGTAGGCGAAGCGGCATCCGTAGTTGGCGGAGGTTGTTGAAATAACCAGCGGACCGGCCTGAGTTCCCAGAAAATAGCCTTCTCCGATTTGAACAAACTGGGAAAAAAGAGGGGCGCTGCAGAGCAGAAACAATCCGGTAATTAGTCTTCTCACAATAACAAATATAGCAAAACAGGCGGGAAAGCGCCTAAAAACAATGGCTTTTTGGAATAAATGTGACAGTTTGCAGTTTTTTGACGGGGAAAACACTTCGGCCAAAAACATAATTTTGCCATTGTAATGACAGGTTCAGAAGCCGATATTTTTTTTATGGAAGGCTGTGGTCGCTGTGCGCTTGGCGGAACTCCTGCCTGTAAGGTGCATGCCTGGCACGATGAGCTGGCGTTGCTAAGGGAAATATTGCTGCAAAGCGGACTTACAGAAACCCGCAAATGGGGAGTAGCCTGCTACATGCACGGTAAACACAATGTAGCTTTGCTGGGCGCCTTGAATGCCTGTGCCACCCTCAGTTTTTTCAAAGGTGCGCTGATGCATGATCCGGAGAATTTATTGCACAAACCCGGTGAAAACAGCCAGGCCGTCCGTTACATGAAATTTACCGCAGCAGGGCAGGTGAAAGAGCAAGCCGGGCATATTGCCAACTATTTGAAGGAGGCCATTAAAATAGAAGAATCCGGCCAAAAAGTGGTGTTTATGCAGCCCGAAGAACAAGATATGTGCGAAGAATTAGCACAGGCCTTGCGGGATGATGCAGAGATGGCGTCGGCTTTCCAAAAACTCACGCCCGGAAGACAACGGGGTTATATGTTGTTTTTTAGTGGTGCCAAACAAGCCAAAACACGTATGGAGCGCATAGCAAAATGCCGTGACAGGATTCTGCAGGGCAAAGGGATGCAGGATTGATTACCGCTCCGCGATAAACTTGTTGAACTCTACCTTGGCACCCGCGTTTTCAAATAATGACTGGTGACCAAAACCGGCAACCTCATGCACTTTCACAAGTTTACAGTCGGTACAGTCTGTTACCTTTTGCTTGAAAATGGGCCATGAAGTCATTTGTATCTGGGTATCATCCAAACCCTGCACAAACAGGATATCCGACTTGAATCCGGTGGTAAACTTCAGCAGCGAGCGCGCCTGGTATGCAGCGGGATTGACGGTGGTGGTGCCGTATTTGGTTTTTAACAGGTTACAAACAGCCCCATTGGCAATTTTGCCTTCTTCCTCCAGCTGGCAGCGAAATACCAGGTTCAGCGGTCCGGGGGCATTGGCAATGACACCGTTGGTTTCGTGCATCGTATTCAAGCGGGTGACAACATAGCCGCCCTGCGAGTGGCCTGCGAGAAATACTTTTTTTATTTGAATGCCCAGTTCTGCAGCGGCTTTGTTTTTAACCCAGAGCAACGCGGCTTCGGCGTGTTTTACATTGTCGCCAAACAGCAAATTCTCTTCGGGATAGGCCACACTCACAATCATCATGTCCTTGCGGTCCAGTATGCGCTTGAAGCCATCGAGGGTATTGTACGCGGCATCCAGTATCAGGCTGTCGTAGGTAACAGTGCCATGAAACACCATAAGTACGTCAAAAGCTGTTCCCTTGGGTTTGTCAATTACCACATCCACTGTTAGGCTGTCGCCAATAATGGTTTTGGTGATTTGATAGGCGCTGTCATTGATGACAGGGTCTGTAGTATGTGATTTTTTCTTGCAGGCAGCAGTGGCGCCAAACAAAAGGAATAAGCCAACAATCAGGTTTTTCACTTTACAATGTTAATGTATTAGATGCAATTGGCATACAAAGGTTTAATGTTCTTACAATTCCTCTTCCATCATTTTCAGGCCATAATTGCGGATCGTTTTAATCAGCTGCATCATTTTCAAGCCTTTTTCGGTAAGGGAATACTCGGTTTTGGGTGGCACCACGGGATAAACTTTGCGGTAGATATAGCCATCCTGTTCCAGCTCGCGTAGCTGCGTGGTGAGCATTTTATCCGAAATATGGGGAATGTCTTTGCGCAGTTCACCGTACCGCAAAATATTCTTATTCAGTCGCCACAAAATGGGCGCTTTCCAGGTTCCGCCAATCTGTTCCATCACCAGCTGAACCGGATTGTAATACACTTTTCCTTTATAAATAAAATCGGGCATAGCTGTAAGTATTTGATATTCTTATTACTTTCTAAAAAGTATGTACCGCACTTTTGGGTTATACTGTTGGCAAAAATAGTATTCAAATGCAATTTTGTATCCTGAAGCGCTATGAAAAAAATTGTTTTAATCACCGGAGCCAACCGCGGACTGGGTTGGGAAACCGCCCTTCAACTGGGCAAAATGGGTCACATCATCATCGCAGCAGCCCGCGATGAACAAAAAACCAACGAAACTGCCGAAAGGCTGAAAGCACAAGGCATTGAGGCACATGCGCTGAAACTGGATGTGAACAGGGAAAGCGATATATCAAATGCACACAACTTTATTGCCAACCGTTTCGGCAAACTGGATGTGCTGGTGAATAACGCCGGGGTGCAACTTGATTTTCCGGCATTTATGCCCGGTAACAACAGCGCGGATATAACAGGCGATGTGTTGCGCAATACGTTTGAGACCAACTATTTTGCGCCTATCCTGCTAACCAAAGCATTGCTGCCATTGTTGAAGAATGCTGATGCAGGCCGTATTGTGAATGTTTCCAGTATCATGGGATCCCTGGCCCTGCATAGCGCCGCAGAGTCGCCTATTTATGGTATTAAATTGCTGGCCTACAATTCATCCAAAACCGCGCTGAACCAGTACACCATTCACCTGGCAGAAGCGTTGAAAGATACCGGTGTTAAAGTTAATTCGGCACATCCCGGATGGGTAAAAACTGCATTGGGCGGTGATTACGCACCCATGGAAACCCCCGAAGGTGCCAAAACGCTGGTAGATCTCTGCCTGATTGATGAAAATGGTCCGAGCGGGGCTTTCATACATCTGGGAGAATCTTTACCTTGGTAGAATGAAAATCGCAGTTATCGGAACAGGCAATGTGGGCGGCGCTCTGGCCACCCAATGGGCAAAAAAAGGCCACGAGATTTTACTGGGGGTACAGAACACCGCGCAATTTAAAGGCATGCATTTATTGCAAAATGCCAATACCTCCGTGCATTCCATCCAGGAAGCCGCACAGGCCGCCGATGTCATTCTTATTGCAGTGCCGCCACCTGCCATTTTTAGCATCATCGAACAAATGGGCGATGTATCCGGAAAAACCATCATTGATGCCACCAACTCGGTTCGCATGGCTCCGGATCCCTATCCTACGGTGTACCATTGCCTGTGTGACAAAACATCGGCTGAGGTAGTAAAGTGCTTCAACTCCACCGGCTTTGAAAACATGCTCAATCCGGTATATAACGGCGAAGGAATAGACATGTTTATGGCCGGCGACAGTGATGCGGCCAAAGGCGTGGCGCAGCAACTTGCCCTGGATTGCGGTTTTGGATCCTGCATGGATTTTGGCAAAAGCGATAAGGTGGAATTGCTGGAAAAATTTGCCTTTAGCTGGATTAACCTTGCTATTATGCAGGGGCATGGAAGAAACATGGCATTTAAGGTGCTAAGGCGCTGAGACTACACCTTCACCCCAAACCAATAACCCACCAGCCCCGAAAGGCCCATGGCCAGGGTTCCCCAAATAACGATTCTGGCGATGGCTTTTGTCACGCTTGAGCCGCCGGTTTTTGCAGATATGGTACCCAGTGCAATCAATGAAATAATGGTAAATACATATAGGTAGTATTCCATGCCTTTTACAGGTGCCAAAAAGGTTACAAGCAATGGCAAAATACCGCCGGCGGTAAAGGCAAGCCCGGAGGCCATGGCCGCCTGAATGGGCTTGGCCTGGCTCACTTCATTGAGGCCCAGCTCATCACGCACGTGGGCGCCCAGCGCATCGGCAGCTGTCAGTTCTTTGGCTACTTGTTGGGCTGTTTCCCTGGATAGTCCGCGTTTTTCATATATCTGCGCCAGTATTTGCATTTCTTCTTCCGGCATTTCTTCCAGTTCTTTTTTCTCCCTTTCGATATCGGCTTGTTCCACATCGGTTTGGGAACTTACAGACACATATTCGCCTGCCGCCATAGACAAAGCCCCTGCTACCAGACCGGCCACCGTGGCCAGCAGAATGGGATCTCTTTCTGTTCCGGCTGAAGCCACACCTATGGCCAGGCTGGATACAGAAATGATACCATCGTTTGCTCCCAGCACGGCCGCCCTCAGCCAGTTGCTGCGGTGGATGTAGTGCGGGGCCAAGTAATTATCAATGGTTAATGATTTGTTTTTGTCCATGAAAGCTGATTTTGAAAATGAACTCTTCACACGAAGTTATGGAATATGCAATCAAAATGCCTGCAGATTTAACAATTTGTTATAGCCCTATTGTTTAATTTATTCGGTTGTATTAACTTTACGTTATACAATATATTTTTACTTATTTGCCTATGCCGGAAACCCTTGTATCCTTTTACCTCTATCCTCTGGAAAACAATGACGAAGATGTTCCTTTGCATTTGCTAACCCCTGAAATCTATGAAAACTGGACAATAGACGAACAAGTCGATTTTGTCTTTGCGCTGTGTGATTATATAAAAATAAATATGCCCGGTCTTGAAATTATTCCTGATTTTTTACTGACAGATAAGGATATTCTGCTTGCATTGGGACATGATATATGGTCGAGAAGCGATGAAGAAATTGAACGTATTAAATCTTTAATTAAAGAATCCCGTTATTCAAGAAACTGGGATTTTATTGAAGAACTGATGACCTGCGATGATGGTTCTCTGGCCCTTTCCATTGCTGATGAAACTTTGCAGGAGCTGCCTGAATTCTGGATAGCCTTTTTTGTTGCATTTGATAAATCGCCAAGAGAATATCATTTAAATCCCGGTGATGCTGAAATTGCGTATTCGCCGTTACCGGAAAATTTCAGAAACAATGCTGAATTTAACCTGGAATTGATGGCTAAAGTACCTTATTTATATCCTGCGTTCTCTGAAAATGTAAAAAAGCATCCAAAAATTCAGGAGGTAGCATTGGCTAATTATATAAAAGTGGTTGGGCGTTCTGCGGAATACTACAACACGCTGTTGCCCGAAGACATGAAAGGCCGGTCGGTTTTGTGTGAAGCCATCTTGAAAAGTAACGGATTGATGCTGGCCGAAATGCCCGATGCCTGCAAGGCAAACCCGGAACTGGCCTATGTTGCCATTATGCAAAATCCCAAAGCCATGGAATGTATACACGATGATTTAACGTATGATGTTGATTTTATTAAAAAAACCATAGCAGATTGTCCGGAAGCCCTGCAATACAGTATTCCAAGGGTTAAATACTTATACGAAAACGGCTAAAAATAACCCAATCATTTTTTATTTCGCTTTTTTTTGCGTATATTCGAATAGCTACTTAATATAGTTAATTCATGAAGTAAACAGTTTTTGCTCCCCATTGTCGGAAACCGAGGCCCAAGGGTCCGGGGTTCGTTCTTTGACCGGGAGCACTGTGAAGGCAAGGGATTGCCGGGTGCGTTTTTCACAACTTTTTCCGCCCCGTTTCCGGCATATTAATCCTTTACATCATGAAAAAAAATCCATCTGTTTACATTCCGTTGCTGCGACGCTCTGTGGAGCTTGATAAGCCCGTTTTTCACCACCGTTTTCTCTGGCATGTTACCTACGATAGCCATGACCTAAACTGGCTGATTGCCAAACAAGGCCTGATACCGCCTTATTTGGGCGGTGTGTTTGCACACAACCGACTCACAGATTTTGAAAATATGTATCCTTACTTCGATGATCGATATGACTGGAGATTAAGCCGCATGGCCTTTGATGGAATATTGCTTAGGGTATACAGTTTCTGGCGAATAGATACACGTTTGTGCGACAATGTTTGGTATATAGACCCTGCAATGATACAGGATGCCAAATACCTTGGCGTGTCCAGCCGACATTACCTCTGCACACCGCAAGCCGTGCCTCCGGCAGCGCTGAGGCTGTATCACTATGATGACGCCAATTTTATATCGCGTAATCCTAGAATCTACTATAAAAACGGCACTGCACACATTCGACCCGTTCGCGATGATTTCGACACCCTGATGCCGAATGAAGAAGTGAACCGTTATATCGCGGCCAAAGCGGCGTAGCGGCTTTTTTAAAACAATAAAGGCGGATTTTCATCCGCCTTTATTGTTTGGTATGGGTGTAAACTTATTTGGCAACGCCCACGCTGCGTTTCTCGCGGATAACGGTGATTTTCACCTGTCCGGGATAGCGCATTTCGGTCATAATGCGGTTGCTGATTTCGAATGCGAGCACATCGGCCTGGTCGTCGGTGCTTTTTTCGGCACTCATGATGATGCGGAGTTCGCGGCCTGCCTGAATGGCGAAAGCCTTTTCCACGCCGGGATATCCGAGGGCCATGGTTTCCATATCTTTGATGCGCTGCACATACTGTTCATCTCCGCGGCGAGCGCCGGGTCTTGAGCCGGATATGGCGTCACAGGCTTGAATGACAGGGCTGAGCAGGCTCGTCATTTCAATTTCGTCGTGGTGAGCACCCACCGCGTTGATTACTTCGGGGTGTTCGCCGTACTTTTCACACAGTTTCATACCCAGCAGTGCGTGGGGTGTTTCCTCATCGGTATCGGGCACTTTGCCGATATCGTGCAGCAGACCGGCGCGTTTGGCCAGTTTCACGTTGAGTCCCATTTCTGCGGCCATGGTAGCGCACAGGCGGGCTACTTCGCGGCTGTGTTTCAGCAGGTTCTGCCCGAAACTGCTACGGAAGCGCATACGTCCCACGTAACGGATGAGTTCGGGGTGCAGACCTGTAATACCCAGGTCAACAACCGTTCTTTCACCCCATTCCACTACTTCTTCCTCAATCTGCTTTTTGGTTTTCTCCACCACTTCCTCGATGCGGGCAGGGTGAATACGGCCGTCCTTAATCAGGCGCTCCAGCGACACGCGTGCAATTTCCCTGCGGATGGGGTCATAACAGCTAAGCACGATGGTTTCGGGGGTGTCGTCAATCAGGATTTCAACGCCTGTAGCGGCTTCAAACGCCTTAATGTTTCGGCCTTCGCGTCCAATGATGCGGCCTTTCACGTCATCATTCTCGAGCGGGAATGAGGTAACGGTGTTGTCGATGGCGGTTTCTGCGGCGGTGCGCTGAATCGTTTGCAGCACAATGCGCTTTGCATCGCGGGTAGCGCTGAGCTTTGCTTCTTCCACGATGTTTTTGGCGATGGCAAGACCCTCAGTGTGGGATTTGATGCGGATGTTTTCCAGCATTTGCTCCTTGGCATCAGCGGCGCTCAGGCCTGCGATTTTTTCCAGTTGCTGCAATTGCTGTTCGCGCATCGCTTCTACCTCACGCTGTTTGGTTTTCAGGCCTTCCAGCTGTGCTTCGAAGGTTTCGCGGGCTTTGGCCAGCTCCTCTTCTTTTTGCTTTGCATTCTGCAGTTTCTGATCCCAGCTTTGTTCTTTCTGGCGAATGCGGTTTTCGGCGTTGGACATTTCCTGGTTGCGCCGGTTGATTTCTTTTTCGTGCTCGGATTTCAGGCCCATGTACTTTTCCTTGGCCTCCAGAATCCGGTCTTTCTTTAAATTTTCGCCCTGCAGTTTGGCTTCTTCAATCAGTGATTTGCGCTCGGCTTCGATTTGTTTGCGTCTCAGCAAAATAAATACGACATATCCGAGGGCCAGACCGATGAGAATTCCGGCAAGGCTGAATACTACGATTTCCATGTGTTTTTTTTCTCCTTCTTTTTTGTTTTAGTGAAGGTGAACCAAGCGTTAAACGGATAAAAAGGATGTGTGGATCAATACCCCTGCAACAATTGCTCAATATGCTGCAGGTCCTGTTCCCATGCCGGATTTTCATCCTGCCTTTCCGCCCTCAGGCGCAGCAGGTCTCCGGTAAAGTCCAGTGCCGCCCAGGCCAGGCGGTCGGTTTCGTCTCCTGCATGGAATGCTTTAAAGTCTTCCATGCGTTTATTCAGCATCCGTGCTGCTGTTTTTACAAATTCCTCATCGCGGGGCGCTACTCTCAGTGGCAGAACTTTGCCTGCTATGGCCACACGCACGGAAATTTTGTCTTCAGGTCGCACGCTTACATTTTATTCGTTCAACAGATCAATACACCTGTCTATTTCCCGTATCAATTCGTTTACCTTGTTTTTGATTTCTTCGGTATCCGAATCTTCCGGGTTTAAATTCTTTGCAAGTTTAATCAATTTATTTTGTTCTGTAAGCTCCGACAAGGTATTTTTTTGCAATTCCACCGTTCTTTCCAGACCCTCAATACGGTCCCGCATTGATTCGTTCTCGTTTTTCAGCAAACGGTTTTCGTGCACCAGTTTTTCTACCTTGTTGCGGATTTCAAAGAGCCGAGCGCTTAGGTTTTGCATGGTTCTACTTACGAATTACGGCCCCTGCCTTTGTTTCAAATGCTTTCATCAGCGTGTTCATGGCCTGGTCGGCTTCCGTGTCGGTGAGGGTGCGCTCTGCAACACCCAGCGAAAACGAGATGGCGACTGCTTTTTTACCCTCTTCCAGGGGCTTGCCTTCAAACACATCAAACACATTCATATCCTGCAAGATATCAATTTTTTGCGAAAGCGCAATCTTTTCCAGATCGGCATAGGGAATGGAACGGTCAACCACCAGACTCAAATCCCTGCGCATACGCGGGAACCGGGGCGGTTCTGTCACTTTGAATCCTCCGGTGGTTATTCCGGCCGTGAGGGTTTTCCAGGCTATTTCAGCGTACCATACGTCTCCTTCAAGGTCATAATCCTTCAGAATCCTGGGCTCTACGCGCTGCATGTGCCACGACTCGGATTTCCCGTGACTGCCCAATGCTCGCTGTACCAGGGTTACCGCCTCTTTTATATGATAAAAATCCAGATTTTCAGGTTTTTTGCGCCAGCTTTCGTTTACATCATTGCCGAGCATCAACAGACCCAGCATTTCGGTCTCTTCAAAACCTTCTTTGCCTGTTTGGTAGGTGCGCCCAAACTCATAAAAGCGGATGTCGTGGTTTTTGCGGTTGCGGTTATACTGCGCAGCCAGCAACATTCCGGGCAGCAGCGATGCACGCATGGCGGCCATATCGTTGCTCAGCGGATTGGTGAGAATGACCGGATTTTCTGAAAATTGTCGGTGTGTGCTT
>CAYSIK010000056.1:0-1211 GCA_964431045.1 uncultured Flavobacteriaceae bacterium | reverse complement strand
TTCAGCACCCAGGCTGTTATTGATGATCTCATAAAAACCATGTGCCTGCAAGGCTTTCCCGGCACGGATTTTCCATTCACGGTTGCGGTTGCCCCCAAAACCACCCAGTGACACCTGCATTTTACCCTGTAAAGGCACTTTGTCGAAGCCGTGGATTCGCATTACTTCCTCAACCAGGTCCACTTCCTGGTCTACATCATTGCGCCATGAGGGAACAGCAACGGCGAGTTCATTGCCGTTTTCAGCAACCTCAAAACCCAAATCCGACAGGATTTTCAAACAGGTTTTGTCTTCGATATCCATTCCTGCAAACCGGCGTAGTTTTTCGGTATTTAGTGTGATGGTTGCGGCCTTGTAGGGTTGCGGATACTCATCGGAAAGGGCGGTAATGGTTCCGCCGGCTGTTTTCACTATCAGTGCTGCGGCGCGCAGGGCGGCTTTTTTACACATTTCCATATCGGTGCCGCGTTCAAAGCGGAAAGAGGCATCGGTATTCAGGGTATGGTTTCGTGCGGTTTTGCGCACGCTGCCGGCATGGAAGCAGGCGCTTTCAAGCACAATGTTTACCGTATCGGAAGAAACTCCGCTGTGAAGGCCGCCAAACACACCGGCCAGGGCCACAGGACCCTCCGCATCGGCAATGATGAGGTCTTTGTCGGATAGCTTTCTGTCCTGTTTGTCAAGCGTGGTAAGGGTTTCACCCATTTTGGCCGTACGCACCGAAATGCGGTTGCCTTTCAGTTTGTCTGCGTCAAAGGCATGCAGGGGCTGTCCCAGTTCGTGCAGCACATAATTGGTACAGTCTACAACATGATTGATGGGTTCTATGCCGATGCTGCGCAGGCGATTTTGCATCCATTCCGGTGATGGCGTGATGCTTATACCACTGATTTGCAAGGCCACGTATCGGCTGCAAAGCGCAGGATCTTCAATCTTGATTTCAAAACCGGATGCAGGGCCGCTGAATTCAGCAATTTCGGGCATGGTCACGCTTTTTCCGAACAGGGCGGCAACATCCCTGGCTACACCCAGGTGCGAGGCTGCATCTCCCCGGTTGGCGGTGAGTCCTATGTCCAGCACCGTATCCGAAATGACTTTAAAATATTCGGCTGCGGGCATGCCGGCAGGCGCATCTGCGGGTAATACCCGGATACCGTCGTGCGAGGTACCCAGACCACATTCGTCGTCGGCGCAAATCATTCCGCGGCTTA
>CAYSIK010000055.1:0-12960 GCA_964431045.1 uncultured Flavobacteriaceae bacterium | reverse complement strand
TGCAAAATTAAGGTAAAGTTGCCAATTGCACAAAAGTTCGTTGCAGTTTCATTCGGTATACAACTGTTTTCCTATCTTTGAACTATGTATACAGGATTCTTACACATGCACAAAACGGCCGTTATCCTCTTTCTGGCCCTGTATCTCTTCAAATGGATTGCCCTCACTTTCAACATGGAAGGATTGAAAGCATTCTTCACCAAAAAAGGCCTGCGCATCTTTGAAATGGTTATCAGCACCCTGTTTCTCATTACCGGCATTTACCTGATGGTTAACATGGCTCCCGAAATGCGCTCCAACCTGCTGTGGATTAAAATTGCCATGGTACTGGCTTCCATCCCCCTTGCCGTTGTTGGTTTTAAGCGCAACAATAAAATCCTGGCTACCCTGAGCGTGCTGCTTATTATTGCCTCCTACGGCCTCGCCGAAA
The DNA here is from genome assembly GCA_964431045.1 of uncultured Flavobacteriaceae bacterium. Taxonomy (GTDB): domain Bacteria; phylum Bacteroidota; class Bacteroidia; order NS11-12g; family UBA955; genus RGEC01. Next base: position 12,530 of record CAYSIK010000055.1, on the reverse strand, counting down.
TGCACAAGAAACGCCCTGCCGGCAACAAAGAAGAAATCGCAGCAGCTACCACGGGTGAAGAAATCTACAAAGCCAATAACTGCGCAGTGTGCCACGGACAAGACGGAAAACTCATGCTGAACGGTGCCAAAGACCTTACCGCTTCCACCCTCAGCCGAACCGAAACCGAACACCAGATTCTCAATGGAAAAAATGCTATGCCTGGTTACAAAAATGCACTAAACCAGGAGCAACTAAAGCTGCTCGTTGACTACATAGAAACCTTTAGGAAAAAGTAGTAATTTAATTCCTAAAAATCAAATCGTAATATTACGATTTAGCCTACCTACACGATTTTACAACTTATACCAGATCTGTTAAACTTAATTCCAAACCCTTGGCACTGATGCCTGTTTGTTTGGGATTAAATTGGTGCAAACGCATCACCGATCCGTGAATTATTTTGCTCACATCCTTGAAGATGGCCACATCGGTTACCTCTGCATCTTTTTTCATAAGATAAGCAAACACACGCGCCATGCCGCAGTTGGCAATAAAATCGGGGATAACCGCCATGCGGCTGTCGGCCAGCCTGCTGATGGGACCCATAAATATTTCCTTATCGGCAAAAGGCACATTGGCTCCGCAGCTCACCACTTCCATACCGGCTGCTGCCATTCGGTTCACCTGGTCTTCGGTTACCAACCTGCTTGCGGCACCGGGAATGAAAATTTCTACCGGCAAATCCCATATTTTGGCATTCACCTCTTCAAAACTCAGCATATTATCCGCCACCAGCTTGTTGCCATCGCGGTTTAAAAACAACTGCCTTACTTCTTCCTCACCCAGCCCATTGGGCGCAATGATGCCGCCCTCGCGGTCGATGATACCGGCCACACGCACGCCATATTTGGTCAGGTAATAAGCAGCGGCAGCAGCCACGTTGCCCCAACCCTGAATGATGGCGAGCTTGCCGTTCATAAAGCCGCCATATATTTCATAATAATGGCGCACGGCTTCGCACACGCCCCATCCGGTAATCATATCGGCTACGGTATAGCCACGTGCCACATCCGGACTCAGTCTTTCATCGGTTATGGGCAACACCACGCCTTCCTGCAGGCGGGATATGGCGCGCAGGCGTTCTTCGGCAGTGTAGTGCTTCAAATGCCCGTTTACCGTGCCTTCCTGAGGGTGCAACAATCCGTTGGCCGCGGTGTAGGGAATCACTTCGTGTATTTCATCCACGTTCAGATCGCCGCCGGTGCCGTAGTAATGCTTCAGCAAAGGATGTACGGCCTTATACCAGCGTTCCAGTACGCCTTTTTTGCGCGGATCGGCAGGATCAAAATTGATACCGCTTTTGGCGCCGCCAATGGGCGGTCCGGCCACGGTAAATTTCACTTCCATGGTTTTGGCAAGGCTCTCCACTTCCCTCTTGTCAAGCCCTTTGCGCATGCGGGTTCCACCGCCTGCCGAGCCGTTACGGAGCGAATTGATAACCACCCAGCCTTCGGCCTCGGTTTCGCTGTCTTTCCATTCAAAAACAATTTCGGGGCGCTTGCCTTCGAATTTGGCTATCAGTTGGTCTAATTTCACGATGTGTAGGTTATTATAAGTTTGAGAAATCGCCGTCCAGCGAACCGCTTACGCAGGCGCGTGAAGCTCCGGTGGCCGAATGGCGGATGTTGGGTATGTTTTTCACACGCATGGCGCCCAACAGGGCAAAGATGAGGGCTTCCTTATAATCCACCAGCGATGCATCGGGAACCACAATCTCCGCTTCGGTTTCGGCTCGCAGGTGGTCTATGAGTGAGGTGTTATGCGCCCCGCCGCCTGTAACCAGCACCGCACGTCCGGCACCATTATCGCCATGCAGGGCATTGAGCGAAGCACCAATTTGACGGGCAATATGCACCACCAGGGTTTTCATACGGTCGGCTGCGGGCTCTTCATCAAAATCGCGCACAATATGCCAGAACCCTTTGTTAATCCACTCGCGGCCCAGGCTTTTGGGGCCTTGCTGCTTATAGTATTCAATGTCATTGAGGCGGTTCAGCAGGGGGAATATAATTTGTCCGCTTTCCGCGATATGTCCGTCTTCATCGTAGGATTGACCCAGTTCGCGTGCCACACGGTTCAGCACAATGTTGCAGGGTGCGATATCGTAGGCCACACGCCGGCCATCCGCTTCGGCGCTGATGTTGCAGAAACCACCCAGGTTGAGGCAGCTGTCGTATTCGGGAAACAGGAGTTCATCGCCGATGCCCACCAGCGGGGCACCCTGGCCACCCAACGCCACATCGGCCCTGCGAAAATTGGAAACCACGGGAAGCCCGCATATTGCGCTGAGGGAAGCACCGTCGCCCACCTGTGCGGTAAGGCGGTGTTCGGGATTGTGAAAAATTGTATGTCCGTGTGATGCCACCAGATCGGGTTTTGCGCCCGTTTCCTTGCAAAAGGCATTCACAAGTTCACCGAGGTAGTGTCCGTAAAAAACATCTGTTTTGGCGTACAGTTCAGGATTCTGGTATTTGAGCTGTGACAACCGCACCCTCCACTTTTCGTTGTAGGGATAGGTTTTGGCAGTTTCTACACGGGCAGTCCATTCACTGCCGTTGAATTGCACATCACACAGAGCCAGGTCTGCACCATCCATGCTGGTCCCGCTCATTATTCCAATCACTTTCATAGGCGCGTGGTTAGTGCCGCAAAAATAGGGGTTAAACTGCAAACCCGAATCGCTGTGAAAAGCCCGCAATTTTGTATGTTTGTATTGTATACAGGCATGAAACGCAAATCATTTCTCACCGCTGCAGCTATGATGGCCGTGGCAGGAAGCAGGGCCAACCTTCGTAACAGCTTCACGGCAATACCGGCAGACACCGACGACGAGCAATACTGGTCTGCCCTGCGGGCCTCCTTATTTCCCATCGAAAACGGACGGATTTTCCTTAACAACGGTACCATGGGAATTACGCCCTTCCCCGTTCTTTCAGCCCTGCAAAATGGGTTTGAAAATGCCGCCACCAAAGGCGCCTACCCCGGACATACAGACGATTTGCAAAAAGCCATTGCCGAACTGATTGGTTGCGATTTTGAAGAAATAGCCATCACCAAAAATGTAAGTGAAGGCATCAACCATGCCTGCTGGGGCATTCCCATGAGCAAAGGCGATGAAGTGCTGATGACCACCCACGAACACGCCGGTGGTTGCATTGCCTGGCTGCACAGGGCCAACGTAGATGGTATTGTCATCAAAACCTTCCCACTGGGCAAAACCGCCGACGAAACGCTGGCCAACCTGGAAAAAGCCATTACCAAAAAAACCCGCGTGATTGCCGTGCCGCATATTCCATGCACCATTGGGCAGATATTGCCGGTTAAGGAAATTTGTGCGCTGGCCAAAAGCCGCAATATTATCACCGCCATAGATGGCGCACACCCACTCGGTATGATCCGCTTCAATCTCCACGACATAGGCTGCGACTACTACAGCGGCTGCCTGCACAAATGGGCCCTGGGGCCATTGGGTATGGGCTTTTTCTATGTGCGCAAAGACATGCTTTCAAAAACCCGATGCACCCATGTAGCGGCCTATTCGAGCAACGAATTTAATATGTCAACCACACCACCTACCGGCGGAAAACTGGTGGACACGGCCCACCGTTTTTACTACGGCACCTTCTGCGGGCCGATGTACGAAGCCGGCTTGGAAGCTTTAAAACTCTACAAAAAGATCGGGCCGGAACGCATAGAAAACCGGGTGCGCAGCCTGGCGGCCTATTTGCAGGAATCGCTGATGGCACTGGGCGACAAAATCACTATGCTTACTCCCACGGAAGCCAAAAGCCGCGGTGCACAGGTGGCATTTCGCATCAACAATGGCAATCCCAAGGCAAGTTCGGAGTTTGTGACCGGGCTGTACAGCAAAAAAATCACCCTGCGCTATGTGGGCGAAAACAATGTGGATTGCGTCCGCGTGAGCACCCACTACTACAACAGCCGCGAGGAAATTGACACGCTGGTTTCTGAAGTCAAAAAAGCGCTGGGATAAGTGCTCACACCTGAGGCTGAAAACATCATCCGCCAGTGGCGTTCAGGGGAAACTGAATTCCCTGTTAGCAGCAGCGGCACCACCGGCGAGCCGGGATTGTATTTGCTGAAACGAAACCTTATAGAGCTGAGCTGCCGCATTACGGGCGATGCGCTGTGCGTGAGTTCCGAAGACCGTATCCATTGCTGTTTGCCATTAACCAAAGTAGGCGGACTGATGCAGCTGTTTCGTGCTGAGATTTGGGCCGTGCCAATAGACGTTGCCGAACCCACGGCAAATCCTTTGCTAAATTACGCAGGAACCGCCACCATCATTTCCCTCACACCCATGCAGCTGTCGCACATTTGGGCCCATGTAGACAGCCGCAATGCTTTATTAAAATTCAGGGTTGTGCTGCTGGGCGGGGCAGGTATTTCAGCTACGCTGGAAAAGGAATTAATGGCCATAGAAAAACCCTTGTTCTACCACACGTATGGCATGACCGAAACATACAGCCACGTGGCCTTGCGACGCATGGGCGAACCGGGCTTTCGGTTTTTGCTCCCCACCAAAGCATCCCTTGGTGAAAATGACTGCCTACAATTCAGCAATGCCATTACGGAAAATAGCGTACTGCAAACCAACGATGTTGCGATTATTGCAACAGATGGTTCCTTTTCCATAACAGGCCGTGCGGACAACATCATCAATTCCGGAGGCATAAAAATTGCGGCAGAAAGTGTGGAAGCCCTTTTACAGAAGCATTCCGAACTGGCAGAAGGCACTTTTTTCTGTGCGGGCATATCCGATGAAATATTGGGAGAAAAACTTGTTTTGATAATACAGAAGGGCATTTCAGCTCCTGATTTGCAAAAAATCCCCTTTGAGCCCACCTACCTGAGGCCGAAAGCCATACTGACCGCAGAACAATTTTTATTTACGGAAACGGATAAAATCCGGCGCAAAGAAACGCTGGCGCTTATTTGTAAATAACAGGCGACACCTTGTAGCCCATGCGTCTGAGTCCGGCCAGCAGGCCATCCTCCTTCATCAGGTGGGCGGCACCTACAGCTGCAAAACAGCGTTCTTTTTCAAATTGCCCTTCCAGTTTTTTTAACCATATTGCATTGCGCTCTGCAAGCAATTGCGTTGTCCACGCTGCCTCTTCGGGGTCGCCGGTCAGGGACTGGTCAATCACTGCTTCCATGCTGTCCATTTGTTGGTTTTCGTAATATTCGGGCAGTTTCAGGCTGCGGCTTATATACAATCTGGTGGCGCTGTCTTCATCGCCGTCAAGAAGTCTCCTGAGAGACCTGAACTGCAGTGACAGGGAAGGTTTCACAAACATCACCTCAAACTGATCTTCGGCGGTTTCCAGAAAATCGCGGCGGTAGCCGTTTTTTATGGCATAATCCGCAATTCCCTGATCGATGGGCACCATGCGCTCATATACCAGGTCTTTGTAAGCGTCGGCAAATAAACGGGCTGTAAGAACCGATTCCACCAGAGCAGGCCTGTAATCATCATATACAGAGGCCTTTACGGGCTGATCACCCTGCTGCAATATGCTGTCCAGTTTATGCCACTGTGGTTTGCTTAAACTGTCGGAAAGCTTTACTCCATCGGGCATGGCAGCAAAGCGAAACATGGAAAACATGGCACCACGGTCCGACAAATCCACTTCTGTAATGATGCGTGTGCACTTTTTCAGGCTGTCAAATGGTGCAGGATGATTATCGAAATATCGGTAATTGGCCAGGTGCATGGTTCCAAACAGGAAAGACACCTTTTGTGTGACGGGATGGGTAACCCGCCAAAGCAGCTGAGATTTTGCAGGTATAAAGGACATCAAAAGACAAAGAGAGGCAAGCAAATTCTTTTTCATCGGGTGGCGGTGGGGTTGTATTCGTACATTTCCCGAAGGAGAAAATTATAGAACTCATCGGCCTTTTCAGACCTGTCATTGGGATACATCCAGGTGATGGTTCTTTTATGGCCCTTTTTATACCAGACAAGGGTTTTGTGAATATTATCGGGCATAGGTTTGTCGCCGGGATTGGTAAACACATCGGGCAAATCCCTGAAATACCCGCGGGCAATGCGGCCCGGCATGGGATTTAGCTGAATATACATTGAATCCGATTGTTCGCGGCGGTATATTTTACCACCGGGCAGCAAGTAAAACTGGGTATACGCACCGGTAATACCACCGCCTTCTTCTATCATCAGCCATTTTTGGGTTTTGGTGGGATCTAATACGGTGCAGGATGCCATGAATGACAGGCAAATGAATCCGAAAATTGCGAAGCGGCTCATTACAAGGGGAATTGATGGGTTTGAATCAGGTACAGAAAACCGGCAGCCACCAGAACAATGGCCACAAACTTAATCAGAGAGGAAGCGATAAACTTTTTAACAAACGATTCGGGCATACCGGCGGCTCTTAGTTTGCGTAAGACCATTACAACAATCACACCATTATTGAAAAACAGCAATGCGGCTATGTAAGAGCCAAAAAGCCATGCAAACGGGAAGTTGCCAATGCGCGAGGCAATCAGAAAAACAGCAATAATGCTGACCAAAAAAATCAGGGACCATTTTCTTACCGAAAGTGTGATTTCCAAAAACCGTCCCTTGTCTTCAGTATCAAGACGCTCTAACCCCTTATTCAGGACCACCCTCGCGAAAATCAGTGCGGCAAGATAAAGCCCCATACAAACAATCGAACCCGTCATATACTGCAAATTTGCATGTAAATGCACGGATTACCAAACGGAGTGCCGGCTTATGAAAAACCCAGCAATTGCGGGTTTTGGTGGTTCCACTTTTCGGTATCGCACAGGCGGCGAATAAGCTCAAACTCCGGTGTTCGGTGATTGAGAAGGGCCTGTACGGCCAGTTTGCGGGCTATATTGTAAATTTCGGCAGCACTGAGCCTGAATTTTGATGCCAGCCATTCGGCCTCTGATGTTTTAAGGGTGGGAACAGCCTGTCGCCAGATTGTAGCTGCCACGGCATGTTCGGGCAGTTCAAATTTGATTTTGTATAAAAACCGGCGCTCAAAGGCATCGTCCAGGTTGCGGGTCATATTGGTGGTAGCGATGAGTATGCCATCAAAATTCTCCAGCTCTTCCAGTAAAATATTCTGCAATGCATTGTGCATTTGGTCTACGGAAGAATTTACGGCCATTCGGCGCATCAGCAAACCGTCACACTCGTTTAGCAGCAGTATGGGTTCGGGGTGCAGGTATTTAAGTGCACTGCGGTAATCCTGAAAACTGGTTTTGAGGTTCTTTTCACTGTCGCCCACCCATTTACTCATAATCTGGGTAACATCCAGCCGAAACACAGCACGGCCGGTCAGTCTGGCAAGCTGCAGTGCCAGTTCTGTTTTGCCGGTTCCCGGATCTCCGTGAAACAGGATAGTAAGACCGCTCATACGTCCCTGTGCGGGCATTTTGCGCTTAAATTCCCTGAACTTGGTAGGTTTAATCAGGCGGTGCAAATCGTGAACCTGTGCCTCTACTCCGGGATTGAACAGAAGTGTGGCAGGCTTTATTTTTTTTGGATCAATGGCATTGGGAGGCAGTGTTTTGAAGCGCTCTTTGAGGCTTTCCTCCAGATCGGCGGAAATTTCGGGCAGCAATACTTCCACACCCCTTGCGGTAAGCTCCAGTTCCATATCCTCATTTACCAGAGCGCCGCCTGCAAGCTGCACCAAGCCCGCCTTTATGGGGGGCCAGGTTCCTGAGTTGATCTGTTGTTTTAAGGTGGCGAAACCTGCACCGCAACGCACAAAGCGCTCCATATAACGCAATTCGAAAGGCCTGTTGTCCATGATAAATCGGGCTACTATGGCCAGCAATACAAAGCGATGCAGCACATTTTTGCTGCTGCCCATTTTCTTCACCAGTGTGAGATTTTCATTCACGGCAAACAGATACTCCAGCTCATCGTGCAATTCGCGCTCATTCACAAAATCGAAATCCAGCAGGTTAAACCGGAAGTATTCCATCATGCGGTAAACGCCCATGGGCTTTAAATCGCGGATGAAAGCAATGTCATTTTTCCGCGCCGCTTTCCACACCGCCCTTTGCAGTACGATTTTGCTTTCCGTCATGGGATTTTCGGTATCGGTAACCACACGCATTCTTTTGAAACTGTAGAGCACATCGAAGGCATCACCCCGGTTTCCCATATGCCTTTCGGCCAACTCGTAGAGTCGGTTTTCTTCTATGGGAGAAATGCGGAACTGATGGTGAAAAATGAGGGCAAATACCACCAGTTCATCCCGTGTCATATTCAAACACCCGGCGTATGTATCCAAGTCGGCATCTTTTTGAGCTGCAGCCATTTTACCTGATACGGTTTTGCGGTACACCGCGGCGAAGCAGTCGGCAAGGGAGTCAAAATGCTGTAAGATTGGGTTGATTAATTCCATAAGGCAAATTTTAAGTGGCTGAACGCATCCTATTCGCGTAGTAAATTATTGTTGTAAATAATAGCAAACATTTTTATTTTTAAAAATAATTGTTTGTATAATTAAATATTTTTAAATCCAATGTAAGTATCCCCAAAAATCGGACTGGTTATAATTAGGCAAAAAAGCTTAAATTTAACAAGTCAATGAAGAAATCCAAATTTACAGAGAGTCAGATTGTAAAGGCTCTGAAAGAGGAAGAAAATGGTCGCTCGGCCATTGACATTAGCCGGGTGCTTGGTATCAACAAGCAGACATTTCCCATTCAAAAGGCCGTATTTCTGAGGAAACCCCCAGGGTTTTATTTACCCCTGCCGAAGAAATTGTAATACGTGCGCAAATAGAAGGGAAAAGCACTATTGAGCTATCCAAGGAAACAAACAAATCAAAATACACCATCCGAAATCAGCGCATGAAACTGATGGAGAAAAATGAATGTACCATGGAAGAGATTGTGCGCAGGTATCTGTTTTGGCATACCAATGGCTAAGGCATAACACACCTTTACTGCCGAACCCAAAGCGACACCATACGTACAACACGCGTGCACGCATACAGGCGTCCCCGCGCACACATTAATATAGCCGATATTTCAAAAAACGGCTGTTTTTGTCAACCTTGACAAACTCAGCAGAAAACCAACAACCCACATAAAATTTGTGCTCACTTTACATTTTTTCATTCACACTTTTATCCAAAAAACCATGACAAACACCAAAAACACCCAAATCGCAAATGCCGTAAACCTGTTCATCATTGACGAAAGCGGCTCTATGGCATCCATGACCCAAAGCACCCGCGAAACCTTTACCGGACTATTGGAAAAAATCAAACAGGAACAAACCGATATGCCCGAGCTGCAGCAGTATGTGAATCTGTGGACTTTTGAAGACTACCGTTTCAAAGAACGCCTTATTTTTCAGGAGATTCAACGCTGGGATGGGCAGGCCCCTGAATATAGGCCCATGGGCGGCACCCCCCTGAACGATGCCATAGGCATGGCACTTAAGAAACTGGAAAACTACCTGTTTGTAAAAAATCTGTCTGCAGAAAACACCCGCGTGAGTGTATTTATTCTCACCGATGGAGAAGAGAACTGCAGCCGGGAATGGACCACTTCCGGCATCAGGCAATACATTACGGAGTGCGAAGCGAAAGGCTGGGAATTTACCTACTACGGTGCCGACCACGATGTGTGGCGCGCTGCAGAGGAGCTAAACATCAAAAACCACCGCAATTTCAGCAAGAGCAGTGCCGGCATGAAAACGATGATGGACGACTACAACGATGAAGCGTTCAACAAAAAATTGGCGTTCATGAGCCGGTTTAAAAAACCGTAATTACCCCATTAACATAAAGTTTCTGTCGCAGGCAATGCGATAGGGCTGGTTCCGCCCTCCGGCAATGATGTATGGCTGAATATTCCATTCACTCATCCGGGAGCGGAACCTTGCTTTTATGCGGGAAATGGCCTGGTTCATACTGCCGTTGTCTTTAGACAAAATAAACATAGGCTCCAGAACGGCATTAATCTGGGTATCGTTATTGCCGGTAACACCACGGTAGATGGTGCGCATTTCATCCAGGTAACCCTGGCGTTCACTCAGCCTAAAACCGCCGGGATGATTATAAAACAGCCGGTATAGGGCAAAGTCAAGCGGCTGCAGCGGCACATACACATCCACCTCAGGAAAATCGATGCGGTTGTGATAGGTATTGATACTTAGGCGAAACGGCCTTTGTTTGGATTCCTGGATTACATCTGCCAGTGCGGGCATAAGGCTTCTTGCAGCCTGTGGCATCTCTTCATAAACTTCCTGCAGCAGTCCGCGTATAATTTTGAAGAAACCCTTCTCTGTTTCTGTTTGCTGAAGCGCCCGCAAGGTGTTCAGCACATCCGGATCCTGGAGTACCGCCTGATTATCCCATTGTTCAAAATCGGGATCTTCTTCCTGCTGCTGTTTAAATTGTATTCCAAACAGCTGCAACAGCTTGAATCTGGTGCCACCTGAATCAAATCCTTTTGATGCATACGCCGGTTCTTCCATGCTGCTGCTATAGTTTGCAACCGGTTCTTTATAAATCCATGGAACAATGCCGGTATGCGAAACATGAATCATCAGGTTGGTCATGTTTACCTCTGTCTGAAATTCCGGTTCGGTGCAACACCAGGCTCCGTTGGGCCCGAAATACAGCAAATAATGCTCTTGATTGGCCGGAATATTTAGTTTGCGCAGCATAAGCAGCCCGGCCATCTTCAAATCAACACCGCGCAGCAGCTCTCCCACCAGAATTCCCTGTTTGCGGCGGTGCAGGTGTTTTAATCCAGGAAAGTGGTAGGTCCAGTAATGTTCATCCGTCTGGGATAAATCCAGTGTTTCGTTATCCAGATCGGGTGGAAATGCCAGCGACAGGCCACGCCGTTCTAACTGCTCGCAGAGTGAGAAACGCCTGTTGGCAGGCAACCGGCCGGATGATCCGGCACTCAGGTTGATGTAAACAAAGCTGTCGGGCGGAAATAAAAAGTTGAGTCTTTCAGAAATCTGTTTAAAAAGAGGTCGGGGAGTCATGAGAACGTATTTTCCCAAAAATACAATTTCCCTTGAAAAAAACCAACATCCGGCCTTTGGGCAGCATTTTCCAGTCCTCATTTCGGGTAATAGGTGCTGTGGCTACCGCCACCCCCCGTGTATCGGGTGATTTTTCGTCTTCCGGATTCAACACCACATCCAGATCGGCCAGTGATACGCGGTTGAAAGGAAATTGGCGTAAGGTGCAAAAAAGGGAAGAACCGGGCGTGGCCGTATGGAACACAAACATCCGCTCACCATCACTGAAGATGCAGTTGAACTTGCCAAGTTTGTTAATGTTCTGCAGTATGGCCTGAATTTTTAGATAATGCTCAGCTTTGTCGAATTGCAGTTTCTGCTTTTTCATTTCTCCGAGCAGATGGCAGAAAGCATGTTCGGAATCCGTTTGCCCTGCGGGCTGATAAGCGCCCAGTGGTAATATTTCATGGTTATTCAGCACCCCATTGTGAGCAAAGACAATGCTTTTACCATGATAGTAGCGCATAAAGGGATGCGTATTTTGCTGCACATGGCTGCCATGGGTGGCATAGCGCAGGTGTGAAATCACGTTTTTGCTCTTCACCCAAGGTCCGTCATAAACAGCTTCAAACAGGCTGCTTTGCAATGCGCTGCGGGCTTCCTTGACAATCTGGGCTTCCCCGTCGGGAAACCATGCCAGGCCCCAGCCGTGGCTATGTGTTTTGGCACGCTGACGAAACCCCTGTAATGAAAATTGGGGATTGATGTTTTGGTTGAAATGAAGGGCAAGCAGTTCGCACATGGTGAATTGGTTTATTGGTTTAGTTGTTTATTGGTTATTAGCAGGCATGGTAGGGGTTTCCCGAATCCACATATTGCATTTTCAGCCATACAAAGTTCAGCCCGCAAGTTGCCATGCGGGCTGTTTTGTCAAGGTTGACGGAATAAAGCTGTGAAGGAGAAAAACTGTTACATTCAGGCCTACTGTTACGCACAGCAAGGCCAATGCCTCAGATTCGGTTATTTAGCATTACAATCTTGTTTTCGGCTGGTGAGAAGCAATTTTTCAGCACTGCTTTTCACAATGGGGGCGCATGATACTGATTTGCTGTTGGCCGGGTTGCTCACAATGAGCAGATATGTGGTTTTTTCCGCAGAACAGGACACGGAAACAGCCTCAGCCTTTTGCTTGTTTTTAAGCTTATTACGCCCCGAAAATGAAACATAGAAAACATATTCTCCTGCAGGTTCTTTTAATTGAATGTGCTGACCGGCAGTGATGCTGCAAATCTTTTTTCCATCTGCAAAAATCCATACGGGTTTGCCACCCATAAAGTCTTCCTCAGTTCTCAATACAACGATATCGGCTGTAGGAGATTGTCCAAATGAAATTGAAAACAAGAGGGACAATCCTAAAAATAGTAAAATCCGCTTTTTAAACATGGTCTTTGAATTCATCGGCTTTAGAACAATAACTCAAATATAA
>CAYSIK010000054.1:11205-13055 GCA_964431045.1 uncultured Flavobacteriaceae bacterium | reverse complement strand
CACATCGCCATTTTGTGCAACATCACCCCAGACCATTTGGATCGTTACGAATACAATGTGAACGCCTATGCTGATGCCAAAATGCGGATTACACGAAATCAAGAGGCCTCGGATTACTTCATTTATTGCGCCGACGACACCCTTACGCGTGAGGCGATGTCGCGCAATCCTTTCGCTGCCAAAGCCATCCCTTTCAGTTTACAAACCCAACTGACCGAGGGCGCTTATGGGGAAAACAACCTACTTACCATTTTAACAAAAGAAACATTCACACTCGATATGCAAGAATTTACACTCCGTGGGCAACACAATGCCTACAACAGCATGGCTGCCTCGGTGGCCGCAAGCTTGATGGACGTGCGCAAAGACAGCATCCGCGAAAGCTTCACCAACTTCCAAAATGCGGAACATCGCTTGGAATTTGTTCAAAAAGTTGGCGGTGTAGACTACATCAACGACTCAAAAGCCACCAACGTCAACTCGGCATGGTATGCACTGGAAAGCATGGACAAACCTGTGGTATGGATTGCAGGCGGCGTAGACAAAGGCAACAACTACAAAGAGCTTAAATCGCTGGTAAAAGAAAAAGTGAAGTACATCATTTGTCTGGGTCTGGACAATATCAAAATCCACCAGGCCTTTCAGGATGATGTGGATATGATCATCAACACAGGCAGTGCCAAAGAGGCTGTGCATGTAGCGAGCCGATTGGCCCAGAAAGGCGATTGCGTATTGCTTTCTCCCGCATGTGCCAGCTTTGACCTGTTTGACAATTACGAAGACCGCGGCAGACAGTTTAAGGAAGCCGTAAGAAACCTCTAAAATATGAACGAAGAAGGCAGCAAATTCAGCAAGATTTTTCGCGGTGACCCATGGATATGGGCTATCGTGATTATCCTTTCGCTGGTGGGTATACTGGCTGTTTACAGCTCCACAGGCGGACTGGCATTCAGTAAGCAGGGCGGAAACACCGAATTCTATTTCCTCCGCCACACCGGATTTCTGCTTATTGGCTTCGGATTTTTGTATCTCTGCCATCTTATTAATTATCAGTATTTTTCGCGGTTATCACAACTGTTCATCTGGATTTCCATCATACTGCTGATTGTTACACTGGCCGTTGGCAGTGAAATCAACAATGCCACCCGTGTGCTGCCTATACCGGGGCTGGGCATTACATTTCAGACCAGCGATATGGCAAAGCTGTTTCTGATTATGTACATCGCCCGGTATTTGAGCAAAAAACAGGAAGAGATTGACAGCTTCAAGGTTTTCCGAAATATCCTGATTGTCATCATCATTGTGGTAACCCTAATTGCGCCAGAAAACCTCAGTACAGCCCTGCTGGTATTCACCACCTGCTGCATGCTGCTGTTTATAGGCCGCATCAATTTCAAGTATCTGGCCTTGCTGGGATTTGCAGGTGCCGCAATTTTCAGCCTGATGGTGGTAATTCTGCTCAATATCAATGTAGAAAACATGAGCAACAGCCGAATCCCCACATGGAAAAAACGTATTGAAACCTTTACAGGCAAAGACAACGGAGAAAGCAATTATCAGCAACTGCAATCTAAAATAGCCGTTGCAACAGGGGGCTTGTTCGGAAAAGGTCCCGGAAACAGCACCCAGCGCAATTATCTGCCACACCCCTACTCAGATTTTATTTACGCCATCATCGTGGAAGAATATGGTTTTGTAGGCGGTGCAGGTATGGTGTTGCTCTTTCTCATCCTCATTTTCCGCTGCATAAGAATTGTTGTGGAAAGCCCCAAAGCATTCGGGGCTTTGCTGGCCCTTGGTTTGTGCCTGAGCATGAGTTTTCAGGCCTTTGTAAATATGGGGGTTGCCGT
>CAYSIK010000054.1:0-11105 GCA_964431045.1 uncultured Flavobacteriaceae bacterium | reverse complement strand
TTTCTCATATCGGGCGGTGGCACAGGCGGACATATTTTTCCGGCAGTGGCAGTGGCACAACTGCTCGAGAAGGAATATCCGGGCTGTGAAATCCTGTTTGTGGGTGCCAGCAACCGTATGGAAATGGAAAAGGTTCCGCAGGAAGGCTACAAAATCATCGGCCTGGATGTGATGGGCCTGAAAAGAGCCATCAGCCCAATGAATCTGCTGGTGCTTTGGAAATTTATAAAGGCTTATTTCAAGTCTAAAAAGATTGTAAAAGAATTCAACCCCAACTGTGTGATAGGCACAGGCGGATATGCCAGCCTGGCAGTTTTATACGCAGCCTCGGGCATGGGCAAAAAGACCGTGATTTGGGAAGGAAACGGCTACGCCGGACTGACCAACAAGTTGCTGGCCAAACGCGTCAGTATCATTTGCACGGGATTCCCTGATATGGAAAGGGTTTTCCCAAAAGACAAAGTGCGTTTTACCGGCAATCCGGTTCGGGAAAACCTATCTAATATACGAAATAAATCTGAATCCTGCAAATTTTTTGGGTTGGAGCCCGAAAAACCCGTGCTGTTTATTACCGGAGGCAGCCTGGGCGCAAAAAGCATCAACCTGGCCATTCAGCAAGGTTTAACGCAACTGGAAGGTGCCGGTATTCAGGTGATATGGCAAACCGGAAAGAACTTTACGGCAGTAACCGAAGGCAGAAAAGGGATACTGGCAATGCCATTTCTGCGGGAAATGGAATACGGTTACGGAGCCGCAGACCTGGTTATTTCCCGTGCAGGAGCCCTCAGCATGGCTGAAATTGCCGTTTGCGGCAAACCCGCCCTGCTGGTTCCTTCACCCAATGTAACCGACGATCACCAGACCCAAAACGCCCTGCAATTTTGTAAACTGGGCGCTGCAATCATGGTGAGGGATGCCGACGCGATGAACACACTGGTTACATCGGCCATTGAAACCCTGGGCAACAAAACCCTGACCGCCCGCATGCAGGAATCCCTTAGGCAGGTAGCCCGACCCCATGCCACGGCTGCCATTGTTTCTGAAATTAAAAAACTCATTGAATCATGAACCTGAACGAGATTAAATACGCATATTTTCTAGGCATCGGAGGCATTGGCATGAGTGCCATCGCGCGATACCTGAAATCCCGCGGTATTACCGTTTCGGGTTATGACAAAACGTCATCAGAGCTCACGGACGCGCTGCAGAAAGAAGGTATAGACATCACATTTGAAGACAAAATAGCGACATTGCCAACCTGCATTGTCTCTTCACCCGAATCGGTGCTGTTGGTGTACACACCCGCTATTCCCGTGGATCACGTACAGCTCAATCACCTTCGCGATAGCGGATATAACCTTTACAAGCGCAGTGAGGTACTCGGTATCATCAGCAAAGATGCGTATTGCATCGCCATTGCCGGAACCCACGGTAAAACCACCACATCCACGCTCATTGCCCATTTGCTGTATGAATGCAATGTAAATTTCGCTGCATTTTTAGGGGGAATTTCAGCCAATTACGGAACCAACTATATAAACCACACCACAGGAAGGAATATCTTCCCCGACAAACCCATCATCGTGCTGGAAGCCGATGAATTTGACCGCAGTTTTCACCGCCTGAATCCCGACACGGCTATCATCACCGCCATCGATCCTGATCACCTGGATATTTACGAAAATGAGGAAGCCTTCCGCGAAGCTTTCCGCATTTTTGCCGGCAAAATCAAACCGGATGGGCAACTCATTTACCATTTCTCCCTGCAGGAAACCTGGCCGGAACATGTCCGGAGCATGGCATATGGCACCCACGCAACAGGTGTTCCTTCCCTGGCCTGTGAAAACGTGATAACCTCCGGCGATGCATTTCATTTTGACATCATCGTTTCAGACACATCCGCACAGAAAACCCTTCCCGGCTGGCAGTCTGGACTGCCCGGTTTTCACAACGTAGAAAATGCCACTGCAGCCCTGGCGGCATGCCTTGCCCTGCCAGGCCTTTCGGAAGAAGATTTGCGCAGGGGTGTAAACAGCTACCGCGGCGCCAAACGCCGTTTTGAATATGTAATTAAAACGGCTGAGCATGTAGTCATTGACGATTATGCACACCATCCTCAGGAGTTGAATGCCATCATCGGTTCGGTTAGGGCTTTGTATCCGGGCAGACCCATAACTGGCGTCTTCCAGCCACATTTGTTTACCCGTACACGCGATTTTGCCGAAGGCTTCGCCGAAAGTTTGGATAAGCTGGATATCCCGATACTGCTGAATATTTATCCCGCAAGAGAATTACCCATACCCGGGATTACCTCGGACTGGCTGATGGAAAAGATGGTAAACCCCAATAGAAAAAGAATGGAAAATGCGGACGTTATCGAATATATTAAAGAGACTAAACCCTCACTGCTGTTGATTCTCGGTGCCGGAGACATTGACAGACTGGTTCCTGTAATCAAAGACATATACCATGAAATTTAAATTCGACAAAATCAGCAAATCACGGGCATGGCTTTTCAGTATTCTGATTGGCCTGCTGATTGTGCTGTTCGCGGTATGGGGGGCTCTTAAATATTCGGGTAAAAACCGGAATATTGAACAGATTGAGATTGCTATTTTACCCGATAGCGGAATATTTTTTCTTAATGAGCAGGACGTATTCAATATCGTGAACAGAACCTGTGGAAACCCCAAGGGGAAAGCCGCATCGCAGGTATCGCTCACCAAACTTGAAACAACTCTAAAATCAATGCCCTACATACAGTCATCGCAGGTATACATCAGCCTTGACGGTGTAATGAAAATACAAATTGTACAGCGAAAACCCATTGTAAGGGTCACCAATCAGGCGGGAGAAACCTTCTTTATGGATACTGCAGGTTTTAAAATCCCATACCGGGGAAATCACGCTCCCGATGTTTTGCCTGCCACCGGCAATATCACCGAAAAACTGGCAGAATCCATTCAGGCGAAATCAGCATTGTTAAAACAATTGCTGAAACTTTCAACCTTTATTGATGCCAGCCCCCTGTGGAACGCACAATTTGAACAGTGTCATGTAGATAACTCAGGGGACCTAATCTTGGTTCCCCGCGTTGGAAGACATAGCATTGTAATAGGCGACGCTGAAAATCTACCCGAAAAGTTCGCAAACCTTCGCCAGTTCTACGAGAAAGGCTTGCGCAACACAGGCTGGGATAAGTACCATACCATCAGCCTGAAATACCGTGGGCAGATAGTAGGCGTCAAGAGTGTCAATATAACTGAACAGAAAAAAGAAAAAGATGTCCAAAATGAAACACACTAATACACAACACACAGATATGGCTTCAAAAAATGATATCATCGTAGGCCTCGACATTGGAACAACCAAGATTTGCGCCATTGTTGGGCAATTGGCCGAGAACGGCAAAATCAACGTGCTGGGCATGGGCAAAGCCGCCAGTGCCGGAGGCGTTTCCAGGGGCATGGTGGCCAACATCCGCAAGGCTGAGGCAGCCATCCGCGAAGCGGTAGAAGAGGCACAGCGACAAAGTCAGGTAGCCATCAAAAACGTTTTTGTGGGAATCGCCGGCCACCATATCCGCAGCATGCAACACCGCGGCACCTTGTCGAGACGCAATTCATACGAAGAGATCAAGCAGGAAGAACTGGATAAACTGGAGCAGGAAATGCAGTATTTGGCCCTTGAGCCCGGCGTTGAGATCCTGCACGTTTTGCCGCAGGATTACCGCATCGATGACGAAGATGGGGTAAAAGATCCGGTAGGCCGCATGGGGGTTAGGGTTGAATGCAATTACCACATTATCACCGGACAAACCGCTGCCGCCCGCCATATTTTTGAGGCGGTTAAACGCGCCGGACTCGAAGTAGCCGACCTGATTGTAGAACCTTATGCTTCTGCCTCTGCAGTGTTGTCTCAGGCTGAAATGGATGCCGGTGTTGCCCTCATCGACATTGGTGGCGGTACCACAGATATCTGCGTATTTGAAGACGGCTCTATACGCCATACAGCCATTATTTCCATTGGCGGCGACCGTATCACCAAAGACCTGAAAGAAGCCTTCGGAATACTGCCCGAGCAAGCCGAAATTGTAAAAGTGAATTATGGCAGCTGCTACCCCACCGAAAGCATGAAGAATGAGGTGGTGGTGGTTCCCGGACTTCCCGGTCGCAAACACAAGGAAATAAGCCGCTTTGCCATTGCTCAGGTAATCCAGGCGCGCATGGAAGACATCATTGAGCGAATCAATTATGAAATTGAGATCTCCACCATGAAAAACCGCCTGGCAGGGGGGATTGTTCTTACCGGTGGAGGCTCTTCACTGGCCAACATCACCCAGCTTGTTTCCTACCATACTGCCCTGGAAGTTCATATCGGAACACCCGGTCAACGCCTTGGCAAAGGAATGATTGACGAAGTGAGGAACCCCATGTTTGCCACCGGAATTGGACTTGTTTTACGCGGATTTGAGAGCACTGCCAGATTTGATGTACCTGAAAACACACCGCTGCTGCACGAAACTTCAAAGCCTGTGGCAGAAGCACCGGAAATTGTAGTGGAAACGCCTCAGGAACAAGATAAACCGGCCAAAAAAGGCGGAATATTCGGAGGAAACTGGGGTGGAAACTGGGGGAACACCAAATTCATGAGTGATTTTAAAAACTGGATGAAGGACGGAGAGGATTTTACCAACGAATCATAAAAAAGAAAGAAAACAAATATGCCATCACATTTTGAACCGGATGTAATCCGAATGACCGGAGCCATTATCAAGGTAATAGGCGTGGGCGGGGGCGGCAGCAATGCCGTTAATCACATGTTCCGCCAGGGAATAGAAGGAGTTGAGTTTTATGTTTGCAACACCGATGCACAGGCGCTGCTTGACAGCCCTGTTCCAAATAGAATACAGCTGGGCCTCCAACTGACCGAAGGACTGGGAGCAGGCTCTGAACCCGAGATGGGACGCATGGCAGCCCTGGAAAGCCAGATGCAAATTCAGGACCTGCTGAGCAACAACACCAAAATGGTGTTTATTACCGCCGGTATGGGTGGCGGTACAGGAACCGGAGCGGCTCCCGTTATTGCGCAAATCAGCAAGGAAATGGGCATACTCACGGTTGGTATTGTCACCATCCCGTTTGATGATGAAGGTCCGGACAGAATTGGACAGGCCATGCAGGGTATAGATAACCTAAAACCCCATGTAGATGCGCTCCTCACCATCAGCAATGACAGAATCGTGGAAATGTACGGCGATTTGCCCGTGCGCCAGGCGTTTTCCAAAGCAGATGATATCTTGTGTACAGCTGCCAAAGGCATCGCCGAAATCATCACCAAAGCCGGTATCATCAACGTAGACTTTAAAGACGTACAAACAGCCATGACCGGAAGTGGAAGGGCCATCATGGGCACAGGCGTTGCGTCAGGAACTGACAGAGCCGAGGAGGCCGCACGTCAGGCACTGGACAGCCCCCTGCTGGACGACACCCGCATCAACAAAGCCAAGCATCTGCTGGTAAATATTACCTATGGCTCCAAAGAACCCACCATGGGCGAAACCGCCAGGGTGAAAAAATACCTGCAGCAGGAAGCCGGAAATACTGCACATCTGAAAATGGGCATTACCCACGACGAAAGACTGTCAGAAGAAATCTCCATTACCGTGATCGCCACGGGCTTTGAAGTTCCTGTATCGTCGACTCCCCAGCGTGTGGTATCCGCCCCGGAGGTTTTTGTAAATGCAGAAATTCAAAACGATGACGGATTTGGCAAAATTGCACAGCCCATTTCTTTTGACGAGCCAGTTGCAGAACAGCCTCCTGTTTTTCAACCTGCGCTGGAAGAACACGAGCACTTCCGCAACCTGGAACCTTCGCGCCTCTCAAGGGAAAACGTGCTGGAATCGTTGGAAACACCCGCCTACCTGCGCAGAGAAAAGGTGTTGTTTCAGGCTCCGGCCAGCGACAACAACCAGGTATCACGCATGACCATCTCCGAAAATACCGAAGAGGTCGATCATATCGTGAAACCCAACAGGCATCTGCATGACAACGTAGACTAAAAAATTAGTTTTTCATACTTGAGTTACAGGCAGGGTGGCAGAAATGCTGCCCTGTTTGTTTTTAAACCCATTACAAAGATTGATAAACCGAAAGAATCTGAGCCGAAACCACTCTGGTATCGTAGGTATTCACCGCTTTGTTTCTCGCATTTTCACGAAAAGCAGGCCATTCGGCACTGTTATGCAAATATTGGCTCACATTTTCTTTTAAACTTTCTGTATCCCCCGAATCCGACAAGAATCCGTTTTGACCTTCATCCACCAATTCCGGAATTCCCCCTACCCTAAAACCTGCCACGGGTGTACCCAATGACAGGCTCTCCATAATGGTTGTAGGCAAATTATCCTGAACTGAAGTTATCACATACAAATCACTCAGCAGAAAGGCATGTTTTATTCTCTCGGCATCAGATACATAGCCCCAATGGGTAAATGGAAAATCGAGCTGAAGTTCCCGGTCCTTATTGTCTCCGAGAATAAGCGCATGAAAGGCAGTTCCATTGTTATGCAATGTATTGCATAAATCAATGAAATGGGAAAATCCTTTGGCCGGATTGCCAAGATATGCGGCAGAAAACAGCAGTACCGGCACATCCTTCGGCAGGCCGTATTGGGTCCGCAGCCCGGCCCGGCCCTCACTGCTCAAAGGCTGAAATGCCGAAGTATCAATGGGATTGGGGATTACCGTAAAAGGTTTATTGGCCCTCATCACGATGCTAAGCTTACCCTGATCCGCCAGCCATTGACTGGGGGTCACAAACCGAATCTGATTATTGCCCCAAAGCCTTAATTTTTTCTGAATTAAAACGGATGATAAATCATCAGGGGAAGGCTTTTTCAGGTATTTGCAATTACCGCAACCGGTTTCATGATTGGTACAACCCCAGTTGTAATAGCAACCACCTGTCACCGGCCATAAATCGTGGCAGGTCCACACAAATTTCTTGGGCAACGCCAATAATTTTTCCAGCGTTGCAAACGACTGAAATCCTTTATGCACCCAGTGCAAATGGACAATATCAGCCTCCTGAACCAATGGGTGCCTGCTAATATCTATCCCCTGAGATGCATGGCTAAACTGAAACCGAATGGTTTTATCGGCCTCAAACCTCAGAAAATCCAGTTTATCGAGGGCGTGCCGCATAAATGCAGTAAACCGCTTCCAGCCGGAATTCGAGATGAGATCATAGCCCCATTGGGTTTTGCCGCTATAGGGTTTGCCCGAAAAAACAAGATGCGAAGATGTTATTTGCCCGGCTTCATTCAAGCCTTCATTCAGCCGCTGTGCCACAATAGACGCGCCGCCTTCGGAAGATGCATTGATATGAACGACTTTTAGTTGTTTCAAGATTCAAGGACTGTTTTTTCTTCTGAAATTGTTGCCGATGCCCGGGATCGCAGTTTTGCCACCAAAACCATAGCCAGCAGCAGGTTCAGCATCATCAGTACACCCGCACTGATATAGGGAAGCATGAAACCCATACTGTATAAAAACCCACTGACTACCGGTCCTACGGAACGTGCCAGCGAGCCGGTGCTTTGCAGCAAACCCAGCGTTTTCCCCTGATCGTGAGCCGGCGTATTCACCGAAACCAGCGAATTTATGGCAGGCATTAGCATGCCGTTGCCAATGGCCAAACATATTACAGCACAAATCTGAACCGGAACAAACCATTCCTGGGTAGGCAGCGGAATTACGGACAAGCCCACAGCTACAATGGGACAACCGAAAAGCAGCATGCGCTGCAATCCTACCACTTTTTGGATGGTTCCAATCAGGCCACCCTGCACGACTGCGCTGCAAACGCCAATAAATCCAAACATATATCCCACCTGCTTTTCGGTGAGGTGATAATGCTCGCTCCACAGCACGGAAGCATTTACCTGCATCATACTGAAGGCAGCAATGTATATGACGTTGATGATAAACAGCTCACCTAAAATCTCTTCTTTCCACACATGCCTCAATCCGGTAAAGGAGGAAATGAAAGAGCGGCGTTCGGTGTTTTTCTCGGTTAAACTTTCGGGCAGGGTAAACCAGGCCATGACAAAGTTAAAAACGCAGAGACCGGCGGTTGCAAAGCCCACCCACTGCAGTCCGCCTGCCGCAAACAAGGCACCTCCGATGGGCGGACCAAAAACGAATCCCAGACCAAACGCCGCACCAATCAGGCCCATCTTTTTGGCCCTTTCCTGTGGAGGTGTGATGTCCGCGATATAGGCCTGGGCCGCACTGATGTTGGCACTGCCAATTCCGGCCACCAGCCGTGCAAGAAACAGGATGATAAAGGTATTGCTGACACCCAGCATCATATAACCCACTGCCGTGGCCAGTATACTGCCCAGAATGATGGGCCTGCGGCCGATTTTATCACTCAGTGAACCCCAAATGGGAGAAAAAAGAAACTGCATGAGTGAAAACACGCCCATGGTAAGGCCCACCGCCACATCCGCATCCAAATGCAACCCCGATTGCAATGCCATTTTCTTGGTTACCACAGGCAGAATGGGAATGATGATTCCAAAGCCCAGCAGGTCAATGAAAATAGTGAGAAAAAGGGTTAGGATACGTTTATCTTTCATGCGTTTTGTTTGAGAAGTTGTTTGCCCATCCAGTGCTCACGGAAAGGCTGAAGCGGGTTGGATGTGAAATCACCCAGCCGGGGATGCATCACATCCGCAACGGGTGTGTTTTCTTGAAGTTGACCGCCATTAATCGCTTCATAGGCTGACTGTCGGTTATATACCAGGGCTATTCCATCAGGCTGAGGGACCAACAGCAGCAAGCGGTTCAGAAAATCAATGCCGGTGGCTGCCATAAATTCCGTGAGTAACCTAAAAACCTTGTCTATGCTGCATCCTGAAGGCGCTTCCACAGTTTCGTCCACCGCCACGATGAGCAGGGCATTCCAGCGCAGTTCAAAACCCGCCGAGAGCGCGCTTCCATGCGATTTCCAGCCACTCACAAATTCGCTCATGGCCTCGTTCAATTGCGTTGCCTCTGCTTTCGTCAAAGGCCTGTCGGCAATAAAAAACCAAACGCGTGAGCCGGGAGACAAATGCGCTAAACTCATGTATTGGCGGTGCTTTGGTCTACCAGTTCGGCAATATCCAGCACCTGAATCTCGTTTTCTTTTTCAAAGTGCTTGGTTCCGTCGCGCAGCATGGTCATGCAGAAGGGACAGTTCACGGCCAGCACCGAAGCACCGGATTCCAGCACATCTTCTGTGCGTTCCACATTCACTTCTTTCTTTCCCTCTTCGGCTTCCTTAAACATCTGTGCGCCCCCGGCACCGCAGCACAAACCGTTGGTGCGGCAGCGTTTCAACTCTACCAGATCAGCATCCAGGCGCTCAATCACCATGCGGGGCGCTTCATACACGCCGTTGGCACGGCCCAGATAACAGCTGTCGTGATAGGTAATTTTCTTTCCTTTAAACGGTCCGCCTTCAATGGCAAGGCGGCCTTCCTCCAGCAACTGATTGATAAACTGCGTATGGTGTATAACCTCGTAGTTGCCGCCCAGGGCGGGATATTCGTTTTTCAGGGTATTGAAGCAATGCGGACAAGCAGTGACGATTTTTTGAATACCGTAACCATTCATCAATTCGATGTTTTGCATGGCCTGCATCTGAAACAGAAACTCATTGCCTGCGCGCTTGGCAGGATCGCCCGTGCAGCCTTCTTCGGTGCCCAGTATGGCGAATTTTATGTCCGCTTTTTGCAAAATGGATGCAAAGGCCTTTGAAACCCGCTGTGCGCGTTCATCAAAGCTTCCGGCACATCCCACCCAAAACAAAATTTCGGGCGTTTCTCCGGCGTTCAGATAGTCCTGAATGGTTTTTATCGGATTCATCATTTACGACTGCAATTTCACGATAAACAAGTAAAAAACACAACCGGTTTTTACACATTGTCTGCAAGCCCGTATTTTCGTTGTCTCAAATGCGGTTTTTAGGTTTCATCCTCTTCCTCTCCTGCGCTGTTTACAGCCATGCCCAAAGCTACCGTGGACTCTCCGTTATCAACCACAAAACCGCCTGGGTTTCGGGCAGCAAAGGCAGCATACTCAGAACGGAAAATGGCGGTAAAAGCTGGGACACCCTCAATCCCAAAGGCTATGCAGCAAAGGATTTTCGCGATATTCATGCCTTCAACCGCAAATCAGCCTTGGCCATGAGCAGCGGCGACAGCGGTGTGGTGCTTATCACCCATGATGGCGGAAAAACCTGGAAGGAAATTTACCGCGATTACCGGCCCGGCAGTTTTTTGGATGCCATGGACATTTACAAGGGGAAACTGATTCTGGTGGGAGACGGCATTTTGCAACAAAAAATGTACCTAATGCGGTCAGAAAACGTGCTCAAAAACGATTCACTGAAAGCAATAAAGCTTTTTGCCAAAGACCGTGAAACGTACTACAAACAAGGTTTTGAGCCCGACAGCACCTCTTCGTATTTTGCGGCGTCGGGAAGCAATGTACAGTGGACGGGAAATCAAACCTACTGCGCCATTCCCATCCTGGATGAGAAGAGTATGTTCATCTCCGTTTCCGGAAATTTCATACGTTTTCGCAGCCGTTTGCCTTTCAAACAACAAAAGGCCGGCGGCGCCTACGGATTTTACCTGCACCGAAACAAAACCGGGGTGGCCGTAGGTGGTTCATTTTATAAACCCAATGAGAAGGATAGCACGGCGTGCTACACCAACGATGGCGGCCAAACCTGGACACCCTGCCAAACCATGCCCAATGGCTACCGCAGTGGGGTTTGCGCACACAAACGCGGTAAAATATGGATTTGCACAGGCCCCAATGGCAGCGATTACAGCACCGATGGCGGTAAAAACTGGAAACCATTCATTTACCTGAAAGGCTTTAATGTTTGTGCCATTAGAGGCAATTCACTTTGGCTGGCCGGGAAAGTGCCTGCCCGCGTTCGGTTGAAATTTTTGCTTAAAGTACAGCAGGAAGCCGATATCATTCGGTCTTCGCCTCGTGGTACTCCTCCTCGGTATTGATTTGCCAGAGGTTTTCCTTGCT
>CAYSIK010000053.1:9822-13077 GCA_964431045.1 uncultured Flavobacteriaceae bacterium | reverse complement strand
AAAATAGCGGTAATACGGCCCCAGAAACAACAGCCACACCAAACCTGCAAAGAGCCACACAGCTGCGGGGAGGGCTTGTTTGGGCTGTGTACGAAACTGTTTCCAGGCCAGCCATGTTACCCAGCCATGCAGTAGGGGCAGCCACGGTTGTTCTTTGTAAACCGGATAAAACCGCCCGATGAAATAATGATAAATCCGCACGTGCAAACCACCACCGGCACTGTGTTCCATGCTGTGCTGAAACAACTGTGAATACAGGTCAGCAATCCTAAAATCAATAAAAACCAGAAAGCACAATGGCAGCAGTACTATACCTATGATGTAACCTGCTAGTCTTGCCTTGGTAAAATCCTGCCATGCGAACCACAAGGATAAAACCGCAACTACCGGCCACAACTTCAGGTGGGTAAGCAGCATGGCGCCACACAGAAAGCCAAGTAGAAATGCCTGCAAGCCTTTGCGCATGGGTTTTACACGGGTATAAACCGCCATCCATGCCACCAACAGCGCCACTTCAATTACTTCACTCCGCACCGAACGGCTAATTTCAAATACGGCCTTATCAAACAAAAAATACAGGCAAAGCAACGCTGCCCAACGCACATCCAGCTGCAGATTCCGTGTAAAAATCCTGAACAACAGCCAAACTGCGCCTGTGTGCAGCAATAAAAACGGCAACCTCACCCAGAAAACATCCGGCGGAAACACCGACAGCGTAAAGCGGTGCAGCATCATGATGCCGGGCGGATAACTCAGAAAAATATCTTCCGTTCCCGGCGTGGGCCAGGCTTTGCTAATGTAGTGCCCTGTTCTTTGCCAAAGTACCGCCGGCTCCAGACATGCCGCTTCATCCAGCCAGGGAATAGGGATTACATCCAGGTTGATGAATCCGAAAAGGAGATAAATTCCAAGAATGGTATAGAAAATACGGGTTGCAGAAAACCTGCCCGTTATAGAACTCTCAATGTTTGGTTTATTCAAACTCAATCAGCGTTTGGTTTTTATCCACCGCCTGCCCTTTATCCACAGCTATTCTGCCCACCTTGCCATCGCCTGCCGCTTTGATAATATTCTCCATTTTCATGGCCTCAAGCACCAGCAATTTATCACCTTTTTTCACTTCCTGACCGGCTTCCACCAGCACATTCAGCACCAGTCCGGGCATGGGAGCTTTCACTTGTGAAACCTTGGCTGCAGCCATTTTATCCAGGCCCATGGAATGCAACAAATCATCCAGTGGCTCTTTTAGGTTCACCAAAACAGACTTGCCATTCAGCGAAAGCGTAAGGGTTTTTTCCGCCTTGTTGATATCCAGCAAACGGGCCGTAAAAACGCGATTTCCGACATGCAGCAGCAAACGGCCATCGGGCAATGCAGAAATGCTTGCCTCCGGATTCCCTTTGGGTTTCCATACTCCGTCGAGTTGTTCCAGCACTGTTTCCTGTCCCTGAATAATGGCTTTCATGTTAGTTTTCCCTTTCAATCACAAAAGTAACCAGATTTCGCAAATGTTCGCGGTTGGGCGTAGGTTTTGCCACACGGTCCAGAATTTCAAAGGCCTCATCCCGCAGGGCATGCATGCGTTGCCGCGCATAGTCGAGTCCGCCGTATTTTTCAATAAAGGCCACCACTTCCCGTATTTTTTGTTTATCCGGAGTTTTGCTTTTGATTAAACGCTTGATACTGCGTACTTCACTTCCGGATGCCTTTGAAAAAGCATGAATTACGGGCAGGGTGAGTTTTTTCTCCTTGATATCAATGCCGGCGGGCTTTCCGGATTTATTGTCGCCAAAATCAAACAAATCATCGCGTATCTGAAAGGCAAGACCGATCAGTTCACCAAAGCGGCGCATGTCTTCCACAGTTTGCGCATCTTGTCCGGTGGAAGCCGCACCAATAGAGCAACATGAGGCAATGAGACTGGCGGTTTTTTTGCGGATAATTTCAAAATAAACTTCCTCGGAAACATCCATAAAGCGCGAGCGTTCCAGCTGCAGAAGTTCACCTTCGCTCATTTCGCGAACGGCATTGGATACAATTTCAAGCAAATCATAATCCTTGTGTTCCACGGAAAGCAAAAGCCCTTTGGAAAGCAGAAAATCACCCACCAGTACGGCTATTTTATTCTTCCACAACGCATTGATGCTGAAAAACCCACGTCGTTCGTAGCTGTCGTCCACCACATCATCATGCACCAGGGTGGCGGTATGCAGCAATTCAACCAGGGCAGCACCGCGGTAGGTTCTTTCTCCGATTTCGGAAAATAAGGAAGCGCTGTAGAGTACAAACATGGGCCTTACCTGCTTGCCTTTGCGGCGAACAATGTAGTTCATGATGGTATCCAGCAAGGGAACAGAAGTTTTCATACTGCCCCGGAATTGTTTTTCAAACAGCTCCAGTTCAGCGGAAATAGGCTCCTTCAGCGATGATACCGTAATGCCCATAAATTGCGGGGCAAAGCTACCATTTTTAATGCGGATTGTGGCTCAACCCACTAATTTTGTACCATGAAAACCCTCACACTGCTGTTTGCCCTGATCGGAACGGCCCGGTATTGCTCCAAACCCAAAGAATATAATATGCCTGCACAAAGAACAAACCATTCAAAATTGGTTGCAACCATACAGCCTGATTTGCAATCCGAAGATTCGTTGCAGAAAGCAAATGCTGAAAAATTTAAGCAGACCATCGCCTCGGAATGCAGCAGTTACCATCCTGATAAAACGGTTTTAAATGAGCTAAAAGGGCGATGGAGTGATTCCCTTTCAGTAAAAGTTATTGGTGGCAACTGGTGCAGCGATACCCGCCGCGAATTGCCCCGTCTTTGTAAGGTGCTGGATGATGTAGGGGCTAAATCAGATTTGTTTGGATATTATAAAGTAGACAGAGATAAGAGGGCCGTGCAGCAAGACTTTGCAGCCGAACAAACGGTTACCCGTGTGCCTACGGTTTTTGTATTTAAAAATGGAAACTTGCTGGGGCAGGTTGTAGAAACACCGACCAAAAGCTGGGAGAAGGATTTGCTGGAGTTAGTAAAATAATTTAATCTGCTAATAAAACAAAGCAAAAACCAACACCCCAATACCCACCGCGCAAGTACCCGTTGTGATACCATAAGCGCTCCATACCGCTCTGCTTCTGCGCTTTTTAGCACCCGCCAAATATCCTTTTCGGTAGGATTCGAATTTACTTTCTGTAAACTCCGAATCCTGTATTCTTCTTGATGGAACCTTTGTAAACGAATACACGACAGGC
>CAYSIK010000053.1:0-9812 GCA_964431045.1 uncultured Flavobacteriaceae bacterium | reverse complement strand
CAGGCACAACAATTGCTATCGGTGAAACAAAGGTTAATATACCTGCGCTGACTCCATCAACACGCTCTCTGTTAGGTCTGTAACGCGTTAATCCATTTTCATAACCCCGTGTATATTGCCTTTTAGCCTCTGCTGATGTATCATCATAAGAAACAACTAACGCCATATTGTTAAATGTATCCGTTCTTCCATCCGCATACCGCACCAACATCACGTCATTCTTGCGATATGAATAAAATTGTTTTTTTACGGAATCCCCAAAACTTACATACTCGATTCGTTCAGCATAAATTTGGGTAACCGTGCAAACTACCCGGGTATTATTTCTAAGCACAATGGTATCCTGAGCGCCTGCGAAACCCCAAAGGCCCGTAAAGACCAAAAGCAACCACTTTTCTTTGTTTTTCATTAACTGTTTTTATTATCTATTGTCCCCGGAATGATTTTATTGGCAATTTTTATTGCCCGTTGCCTAATGTATAAAGCAGACCTATTGCTGTTCCTGCGCCGACTACCCCGCCAAAGGTACTCCAAGCTGCAACCCGTCTTCGCTTGGAAGCACCGGCCAAATAACCACTGCGGTAGTCCGGGTTGGTATTTTTTTGGAATCTATGGTTTAAAATATCTCTTTCGTTTACCTTCTTAAATGAATAATAAATACAGCCCGGTAATGCAATAAACGGCAGCAAAATAACCGATGCCCCTACCGCTCTCTCTGTAGTTGGCTGATAATACTGATAACCTTCCTGAAAACCTGTCTGGTATTGTTGCTCCGCAGTTTTTGCAGAATCTGCTGACGATAAAAGTGCGTTTTCCGCCAACTGTATTCTTTTCCCATTTGCATAATAGATGGCACTCACATCTCCCTTGGGATAGGAAAAATATTGTTTACGTGCGGTATCATCCGTTTTCAGGTATTCAACACGGGCCGAATAAACCTGTGTAACCCTGCAAATCACCCGGGTCTGGTTTCTCAGCACGATGGTATCCTGAGCTTTAATGCGGTTAAAAAAACCGCAAAACAATATGACAAAGTATAAATAGACTATTTTCATTTCAGCTTATCGTTTAAAAATGGCCGGCACTTCATCTTCCGAAACCCTGTCAGCCGAAAGCAGGCCCCGAAAAAATTCAATTCCCTGCGTCAACTTACGTTGAAATTGCATTGTAAAAAAATATCCGTATCCAAACAGGATTATCATGATACCGGTAAATGCATACATTATGTTGGTATCAACGGTATCCACCCCGAGTAAGCCCCTCAGCCAGAAAACAAGGCCTGCCATCAGCAACAATCCATACAAAACATACATACGGGTATGTTTGAGAGCGCCCATCCTTATCTTTACATAAGTTTCTTCTCCCACCCCCACAATATCGCCCTCAAAAAACTGTGGAATGCGTTTGTTCCCGATATTCTCAAGCACAAATTCATTCTCATTAACCAACCCATAAAATATCTTTGTATTGCTGTCTGACTTTCGGTAACCCGCTTCACTCAGGTAGGTTTGCTGCCTGATTTTTTCCGCCAGATCTGTCCTGTCGTTACCTGCTTTTAGCCAGATGGTTTTAAATGGATACAAAAACATACACTTTGAAGTCAAAAAATTAAGACATTATTACTTTGGCACTGTTTACTTTATTTAACACTTCAGCAATCTCCCTAAGTGTATCCGGATTTTCAAAGGCTGCGTTTCCCACCACAACTATATCTGCACCGGCACTCCAGGCTGCTTCAGCAGCTGCTGCATCCCGTATTCCTCCGCCTACGAAGAAAAGCCCGTCAAAAACATTGCGAACGGCAGCAATCATCTCAGGTGAAATCCTGCGGCTGGCACCGCTGCCGGCATCCATATACATGGCTTTCATACCCAGCATAGCCCCCGCCAGTACCGTAGTAGCCGCAATTTCAGGCTTGTCTGCCGGTATGGGCATGGTCTGACTGATATAATGGGCTGTGGTGATTTTTCCTCCGTCTACAAGTAAATATCCGGTAGGTATGGTTTCCAAACCGGAACGGAATATAAATGGTGCCGCTGCCACCTGCTTGGCTATGAGATATTCCGGATTGCGCCCTGATATCAGCGACATAAATAGAATGGCATCGGCATTGGATACCACCTGTATCTCATTGCCCGGAAACAAAACCACATGTTCAGCTCCCTTGTTTTTTAATTCATCCACACAACGGTAAGTGTTGCCCTCGGTCAGTAAACTTCCACCTACCAAAAACACCTTTACTCCATACCTTACCGCATGATGAGCTACAGCAGCGCGCAAATCCGAATCGTCATCCGGATCAAAGAGAACTGCGAGGGACTTTGCCCCTTCCACACGCTTTGACATTAACCAGGATTCAACATTTGCCATGCATTGCAAAGAAACACAGAAAAAAACAACAACGTGCCTTTCTACCTGCTAAATATGCTTTTTATCATCGCAATTATTTGGAAATGTGGCTTTTTTTGCTTAAATTGAATTTCGATACCCTAAACGTATCACGAAATGTTATATGCTTTATCCCACAAGGGTTTAGGAAATCCTGTCGGAGCCAAACGCCTTTAGTATATGACTTACACGCTTTTTCAACAAGCTAAAGTCCAACCACTGTTTGGCTTTAGGCCAAACCTGTGGAAAAGCCGATTCGGAAATGCCATAACACATAAAATACATTTGAACTCCCGACCGTTTTTAACAATGCTCGGTAACCACAACCCCCTCTAATAAGAAAAATATGACGCAAGAAACTACAGTAAACACAAAAGGCCTCGAGTTTAAGAGGCAAAACACCGTTGAGGGTGTAAGTCCCTTCGACCAGTTCACCTACGACCATCGCAGCTCGGTCATTAAAAAACCCGACGGCAGTGTGGTGTTTGAAATGAAAAATGTGGAGGTTCCGGCGGGGTGGAGCCAGGTAGCAACCGATATTCTTGCGCAAAAGTATTTCCGCAAAGCCGGCGTGCCGCAGCCCGATGGCAGCCTCGGCAGCGAAACCAGCGTAAAGCAGGTGGTTCACCGCCTTGCCAACTGCTGGAGACAGTGGGGCGAAAAGTACAACTATTTCGCTTCTACCACCGATGCACAGGTTTTCTATGAAGAGCTGGTTTATTCCATGCTCAACCAGGAATCTGCGCCCAACAGCCCCCAGTGGTTCAACACTGGCTTGTACAGCAGTTACGCTATCGCCGGTAAGCCACAAGGTCACTACTACGTAGATCCTGAAACCGAAAAACTCATGAAGAGCACTTCGGCATACGAGCGTCCTCAGCCCCATGCCTGCTTTATCCTTTCAGTGGATGATGACCTGGTGAACGAAGGTGGCATCATGGACCTTTGGGTACGTGAAGCCCGTATCTTCAAATACGGTTCGGGCGTGGGAACCAACTTCAGCCGCATCCGCGGTGCCGGAGAAAAGCTCTCCGGTGGCGGAACCAGCAGCGGTCTTATCAGCTTCCTCAAAATTGGTGACCGTGCCGCAGGCGCTATCAAGAGCGGTGGTACTACCCGCCGTGCTGCAAAAATGGTGTGTCTCGACCTCGACCACCCCGAAGCCATGGAATTTATCCAGTGGAAAAAGGACGAAGAGAAAAAAGTGGCTGCCCTTATCGATGCCGGCTACAGCAACGACTACGAAGGCGATGCCTACGCAACCGTTTCCGGACAAAACAGCAACAACTCAATTCGTATACCCAACCGCTTCTTCGAAAAACTGAAAAACGGTGAAGACTGGGAATTTACTGCCCGCAGCAATGGCAAGGTAATGAAAACCATGCCCTCAGGACAGGTTTGGGATGCCATCGGTGCTGCCGCCTGGTCATGTGCCGATCCCGGTGTGCAGTACGACGATACCATCAATGAGTGGCACACCTGCCCCGAAGGTGGCCGCATCAATGCCAGCAACCCCTGCAGCGAATACATGTTCCTCGACAACACCGCCTGCAACCTGGCATCACTCAACCTGCGCAAGTTCTTCAGCGAAGAAACCCGTGAGTTCAATGTGGGCTCTTTCGAATACGCTACCCGCCTGTGGACCACAGTATTGGAAATCTCTGTGCTTATGGCGCAATTCCCCAGCAAGGAAGTTGCACAACTCAGCTACGATTATCGCACACTGGGACTAGGCTACGCCAACCTCGGCAGCATGCTGATGTGTGCCGGCATTCCTTACGACAGCAAGGAAGCTACCGCCATCTGCAGCGCCATTACCGCTATTCTCACCGGTGTTTCATATGCAACCAGTGCTGAAATGGCAGCCGTTAAAGGCCCATTCCGCATGTATGAGAAAAACAAGAAGCACATGCTTCGCGTAATCCGCAACCACCGCTACGCGGCATACAACACCCCCCTGGCATTCGAAAACCTCGGTATCAAACCCGTTTGTATCGACGAAAAGTTCTGCCCCGATTATCTGCTAAAATCTGCTTGCAGCGCATGGGATAAAGCCCTGCAGTGGGGTGAGAAATACGGTTTCCGCAACGCACAGGCTACCGTTATTGCGCCTACCGGCACCATCGGCCTGCTTATGGATTGCGATACCACCGGTATCGAGCCTGATTTTGCGCTGGTTAAATACAAAAAACTTTCCGGTGGCGGTTACTTCAAAATCGTAAACCATACGGTTCCCATTGCCCTCAAAAACCTGGGCTATGCACCCGAAGAAGTAGACGCCATCGTAAACTACGCCAAAGGTCATCAGACTTTCGTAAACGCACCATTCATAAACCACGAAACCCTGAAAGAAAAAGGCTTCAACGATGCTGACCTGCAGAAACTGGAAGCAGAAGCGCCCATGGCATTCGAAATCGGTTTTGTATTCAACAAATACTCTCTGGGCGAAGAAACCCTGCAGCGCATCGGTTTCACTGCCGAGCAGTACGACAATCCCCGCTTCAATATGCTGGAAGCCCTGGGCTTTAACCGCGATGAAATCCGTGCCTGCAACGACTTCGTTACCGGCACCATGACCATCGAAGGCGCTCCCCACCTGAAAGAAGAACACTACGATGTATTTGACTGCGCCAACAAGTGCGGCAACATCGGTCAGCGCTACATCCATCCGTTTGCCCACATCCGCATGATGGCCGCTGCACAGCCTTTCATCTCAGGTGCAATCAGCAAAACCATCAACCTGCCTAACGAAGCCAATGAGCAAGACATTAAGGATTGCTACGAACTCAGCTGGCAGCTGGGCCTGAAAGCCAACGCTCTCTACCGCGACGGCTGCAAACTGAGTCAGCCCCTCAGCAACAAATCTGAAACCAGCGAAACCGAAGATAAGGCTGAAGCCAAGTCTGATGCCGCTCCAGCAGCAGAAACAACCGTTATTCGCTACGCAGAAGAACTGACTCCGGAAATCGTACTGGAAGCCGCCAAGCGCATCCTGAACGAAAGCCCCGATACCAAGTTCAAGCGCCAGCTTTCCAACATCGTAGAGAAGAAGCGCCTGCCCAACAAGCGCAAAGGCTTTACCCAGAAAGGCAAAGTAGGCGGACAAACCATCTTCGTACGCACAGGCGATTACGATGACGGAACCCTCGGTGAAATCTTCATTGATATGCACAAAGAAGGCGCCAGCTTCCGCTCACTGATGAACTGCTTCAGCATTGCCATCTCAGTGGGTCTGCAATATGGTGTTCCTTTGGAAGAGTTCGTTGATAAGTTTGCCTTCACCCGCTTTGAGCCCAGCGGTATGGTAGAAGGTCACCCCAACATCAAAAACTCAACCTCGATTGTGGATTATATCTTCCGCCTGCTCGGATACGAATACCTGGGCCGCGAAGACCTCGTGCAGGTTAAACCCAGCGCGTACACCAAAAACGATGCAACTGAAGCCCCTGTAATCAGCGAGTTTGTTCCCATGTTCACACCCGAGCCTCTGCCCTCTACCGAGAACGCAGCCATGCTGGAAACCGGTGGCGGTGTAAAAAACATGCAGGATCACCTGCGTGAGGTACAGAGCGATGCGCCTGCCTGCAACGTATGCGGACACATTACCGTACGCAGCGGCACATGCTACAAGTGTCTGAACTGTGGCAACAGCCTGGGTTGCAGCTAAAATTAAACAGCAATCATGAGAAAGGGAGGTTTATGCCTCCCTTTTTTTATTGTCTGCTTGGTACGATTTACGAATCCTGCAAAGCGCTGAGGATATGCTCGTAGGCTACGTTGTTTTAATTATCAAGGTTAAAACCCAGCGTAAAGGTCAGAAATACCCGATTGCGCTTGTAGGTAAGCTCATTATCCTCAGAAGCAAACCTGGAATCTGTAATGGGATAGGGTGTATAAAAACCGGCAGCCGACTGTGAACTCAGGGCAAAATCAAAATAATAATCCTTATCACGCAATCCAAAGCCGCATCCAAGCACCGTGTTGGCTTTCTTAAGTTCCGTATTTAAACCGGCCACGTTGGGATTATAAGGTGAAGGCAAAACACCAAAACCCGCCCTGAAACGGTACGCCTGGTCCTTATTTTCTGGGTTCGGCACATTCCACTCGGCACCAATGCGCACATTGGTCACATTGCGGTAATTGCGGCGTATGGCGCTGTTTTCGGCATTGAAGGTAAATACATCATCGGCGCGCAGGCGGGCAGACCCGTAGTTGTAAAACTCAAAATCAGCATTGATCAGCATGGTCTTTTGAATCACAAAACCAATACCTGCATTAAAACGAGATGGTGTGGTGATTTTATACTTGTATGTATTCAGCGGATCGTTATACTGGGCTGTCCAATCACCGATGGAACCCGGATCGCCCTTTGGGGCAATGGAATAGCCATATTCGCTGTTAACCGTATATGTTCTGGGCGTGTGAACCGATGCAGCCAGTCTCAGCTGTTCTGTTGGTCTAACAATCACACCCACACGGGCGGCCCATGCACCACCCCTGTCCGTAAACTTACTTTGATAATCCAAAGAAGCCATATCAAGTGTGCTGATATCCGTAAGATCGACCTTGCGGCGATCCTGTTCGAGCAGACTTAAGTCCTCGCTGTAGCGCAGGGATGAGTATAATAAACCCAAGCCCAGCATCACCTTGTTGGAAAAATTCAACCCTACCGTACCCTGATATTCATAAATAGCGCCACGGCTTACTATTTCGCCGGTCTGATCGCTATTGCGTATGCTGTCTTTATAGGCAGAAGTGTAACGACCTGATCCGCCCCTGTCATAATCAATCACCCAGGCATCGTAAGCCAGACTGGGCAGGGATCCGCTTACCAACTGAGACGGGTTGCCTTCTCTATTTGCCACTTCAGCAAAAAAATCGGTAACCGAAGATTTGCGGTTATTTCCCTGAAAAGCCATGGTACCGCCAAATGTAGCCAGCCTATTCACATGAAAGCCATAACAAACCGCACTCAGGCCCTTTTTTCGGGGTTTGCCGGTAGCATCATACTGCACATCTGCTTTGATGTAATGGATAGAGGGCAAATTGAAATTGAGCCTTGTCTCTCTCAGGTTTTCTCCAAGATAATCCGCATTGTAAATGGTATTCTGAAACTGAGCACCGATATTGAATTCGCTGCGCCGGAAAGTAGCAATACCAGCCGGATTGGTCATCGCTGCTGAACCATCGGCACCGATGGCGGAAAATGAACCTGCCATACCCATGGTTCTGGCTGTACCACCCGAACCGATAGTACTGTAACGAAGTGCGTCAAATTCATTTTGCGCAAAAAGAGATGAAACAACCCCAAAACACAGGGTTAGAAGACCTAAAACCGACCTCATCTAAACTGTAAGCTTATTTATCTTCTGCGCCCTGAAGTTCCCTGAACTGCATTGGATGAACGGCTGCTGCCACCGCTGTTAAACGAGCCCTGTTGGGTATTTCCGCCGGGCGTCCAGGTTGAACTTCTGGAAGTGCCACTGCTGCCACTTTTGTAGCTACCGGAAGATGTGCTGCCACTGCTCCATGAAGAACTTCTGCCGGATGTGGAAGCAGGTGTGCCGCTTTGGTAACTGTTGCGGCGAACTCCGCTATTGGAGAAGCCACTTGAACCCGAGGCCGGTTTGGGATTGTTTACAAATCCACCTGAAGGCCGATTGTTTGAGGGAGCGCTGTTGTTATTCCAGCTGCTGCCATTATTCCAACCGTTATTGGACCAGTTGTTCCATCCGTTATTGTTCCATCCACCAAAAGAACCGCCACCCCAATACATATTGGGATTATACATCTGGTTGTAATACATCCAGTAAGGATCATTATAAGAATACCAGGGCTGATAACCCATCATCATAGGGTTCCCCCAAGAACTACCCCAGGTGTTTCCCATCATCATTGGATTACCCATCATCATCGGATTATAACCCATGTAGGGATTGAATCCCCAGGGTGTAATGCCTGCCCTGAAGCGATTGCATGGTTGGCTCACCACAGCAGGTCTGTGAGCCGGCTGTAGGCTGCTTCCTCCAAAATGACGCAAACGGTCGGAATAGGTCTGGCCATAACTTCCGGATTTGGCAGATGCCTCACCGGTTGCTGAAGGCGTAGCAACCCCTTCTGCATAAAACCCGCGTCCATTCAAATCGGATGTTACGAAGTATGCATCGTCATAATTGTTGACTTTGCTCAAATTCTTTACACCGGAACACGAAACCAAAAACATGGCTCCGGCAATGAAAAAGTATCTGGTTTTTACAAAATGGGCTTTCATGGTGAACCTTCTTTTTTGGGTACTGCCTTTTAATAGTACCTTTGTACTATCAAAGTTACAAAAAGTATTCCATATTTCCTATCCACATGGCATTTGAAAAGGTAAAACGCGAAGAAAATTACAGTGAATGGTATAACAACCTGGTAAAAAACGCCGATCTGGCAGAGCATAGTGCCGTTAAAGGCTGCATGGTCATTAAGCCCTACGGCTTTGCCATCTGGGAAAAAATGCAGCAGCAGCTCGACAAAATGTTCAAGGATACCGGCCACCAGAATGCCTATTTCCCGCTGTTTGTGCCCAAAAGCCTTTTTGAGAAGGAAGAGAAAAATGCCGAAGGTTTTGCCAAAGAGTGTGCTGTGGTAACCCACTACCGCCTGAAGGCCGACCCCTCCAAACCCGGCCGCCTGATGGCCGATCCGGATTCAAAACTCGAAGAGGAACTGGTGGTGCGCCCCACAAGCGAGGCCATCATCTGGAACACCTATAAAAACTGGATTCAGAGCTACCGCGATTTGCCAATACTTATTAACCAATGGGCGAATGTGGTGCGCTGGGAAATGCGCACACGCCTGTTTCTGCGCACAGCGGAATTCCTCTGGCAGGAAGGCCATACCGCACACGCCACCAAAGAAGAAGCCTTGGAGGAAACCCGCAAAATGCTGGACGTGTATGCCGAATTTGCCGAAGAGCACATGGCAGTGCCCGTGATAAAAGGCATAAAATCCGAAAATGAGCGATTTGCCGGTGCAGACGATACCTATTGCATAGAAGGCATGATGCAGGACGGAAAAGCCCTGCAAATGGGCACCAGCCACTTTCTGGGTCAAAACTTTGCCAAGGCATTTGACGTGAAGTTTCAGGACCGCAACAGCAAGCTCGATTACGTTTGGGCCACCAGCTGGGGAGTTTCAACCCGCCTGATGGGCGCGCTCATCATGGTGCACAGCGATGACGAAGGCCTGGTATTGCCTCCCAAACTTGCTCCTATTCACGTGGTGATTGTACCGGTGTATAAAACCGAAGAAGAACTGAACACCATCAGCGAGAAGGTGGCAGGCATCAAGAAAGAACTTGAAAAGGCCGGATTGTCCGTAAAATTTGCAACCCGCGCCCCCACAAACCGGGGCTTAAGTTTTCCGGGTTGGGACTTGAA
>CAYSIK010000052.1:11284-13360 GCA_964431045.1 uncultured Flavobacteriaceae bacterium | reverse complement strand
ATAAGCAAACCCTGTCTGACGGAAAAGAATTTCATGGAATTGTGGCATGTTTGGCCTATGAGGATTATTTAAACGGGAACATATGCAAACATGAAAACACCCTAACATCGAAGCAAAATCTGATGGTTAAACATATTGAAGCCATTCAGAAAGTGGGAGAGCCGGTATTGCTGGCCAATCCCAATGATGAATTCATGAGCGACTGGATTCAGCAACATGAAAACGCCGATATCATTTTTGAATTTACCGATAACCATGGCAAACACCATGAAGTTTGGTTTGTGAGCGACCAAGACGCGGTTGAAAATTTGCGGCTTAGTTTTGAAAAAACACCCCGACTTTATATTGCCGATGGACATCACAGAATAGCTTCTGTGGCTTCCTATCTTGCGCTGCATCATGAGAAATCTGCCGATAACGGTATTATGGCTTACATACTTCCCGAGTCTTCTTTGCATATAAAGCCATTTCACAGGATATTGAAGCATACTGACCGTGAGGAGTGGCTGGACATGATTCACAATGCCTCGGATGATTTTTACGTCGATTTGCTAAGCAAACCCGAACGCCCCGAAAAAAAAGGTGATATTGTTGCCCTTACTCCAATGGGCTGGTATCGACTTCGACTGAAACCCGGCCATTCCCGCCCTAATCCCTCAGAAAACCTCGACGTGGTTAGACTCGAAGAATATGTATTTAAAAAGTTTTTTCATATTACTGATTCCAAAAATGACAGCCGTCTGGAATTTGTTCGGGGTGATGAAGATTTGAATACGCTTCAGTCGTGGAAGAACCGCGGAGATATAGATGGAGCGTTTGTTTTATTTCCCAATACCATCAAAGAAATTAAGGATGTGGCAGATGCCGGCGAAACCATGCCACCTAAAAGCACCTGGATAGAGCCCAAAATACCGGCGGGAATGCTTATTAATTTATTTAATTGAAAGACAGCTTATTAAAATAGTTAATTTCAATAAAAGATTTAATCAAAACATGCTTAACTGCCGGTCCTGTTTTTTTGTGCCAAAAACTTCCTGAGACAGTAACTGAAATTCCTGACTGGAGCCAGCGTTCAACCTGTAGACGGTGCTGGTTTTAAAACCTTTGCTCTCCAGAAATCCGGCACTTACCCAGGCCTACAAATGCTGAGAAACCGTACTTTGGGTAAACGGCAATTGCTCTACCAACTCTTTACATGTCTGGTGATTATTAGCCTGTAGCGACAATAAAATGAGAATACGTGCCGGATGGCCTAAAGCTTTCGACTTGTTGCTGTATTCTTCTGCCTTAGCATCGAATTCTGGTTTTTGTTTTTTAGCCATTGATTTTAACGCAAAAATACAATGAAACAAGTTAAATCAATTCACAGCAGTTTTGAAAAATTGATATTGTAGAATTGGAAGGTTTCTAAAACCCACAACATAAATGCCGGAGGTAAGCGGAATTACAACATTTTTTCCTGCTTCAATTCTGCCCTGAACCAACATTTGGCCACCGGCTGATAAAACACAGTAATCCACAGCTTTACCTTGAGAGGCTAATATCTGCAGCCCACCTGGTATTCGCGCCGTGCTAAATGGGATATTGGCAAATGCAGTTGTTTTACTAATGCAGATTTTTTCTTGCACATAAAATTCGTGTGTATCAGCACAATAAGGTTTATTGTAGGCCGAAAACACAAATTTGCCTGAGTTTTTGATAAACAGAGGCTGGTTCAACAGATTGCCATTGAGAAACACAAAACTGCCATTACTGCTAATATTATCGATTTTTAATGAGTCACCGCGGCAGTAAAAGGTATCTGCAGGTAAATAAAATATGGGTTTTTGAGTCGTTTCAAGCAAAAAAGTTTGCTCGCCTTTGCATTGATTGCTGTCCTGCCATTGCACATCATAAACACCGTCTTTCTTTAAAATAACCCTATCCTTGAATGTTAATCCGTTCCAACGCCAGGTAGCTATCCAGCCTTGAGCCAGAACAATGACACTGTCATCATTGCAGATGCGCTTATCTGTAAGGTCCAATTTATTTACAGGATGCCATAAAGCTTGCAGTTTGTGTTTTGCAGTGCATCCA
>CAYSIK010000052.1:3443-11274 GCA_964431045.1 uncultured Flavobacteriaceae bacterium | reverse complement strand
AATAACTCGTTGTTCCCCCAGTTGCAGAAATACTAATTGCTCCACTAGATGCGCCCTTACAGTCAACATGCGTAATTGTTGTCGTAAACGAAAGCGACTGTGGCTCAGTGATTGTAACAGTCGTGGATGCAGTGCATCCATTTTTATCGATCAAAATGATGTTGTGATTTCCTTCACGTAAAACTGTATAGATCGCTTCAGGTTGCGATGCACTGTCAATTACCCAGCTAACAAAAGACAGGGGTCTGTTAATGAAGAGGGTATCACCGGGGCAGAAAGTATATGTGTCAGCCAGTTGCACAGTTCCCGTTACCAATTCTGTCACCATGGTACTGTCAGACTGATAGCATCCGTTGCTGTCTTTATATTGCAAATTCACATTCCTGGAGACAGATGAAACTACCAAGCTGTCGTATCCCGGAATTTGATTCCATATCCAAGCCGAAGATCCATTGGGGGCCTTGAGTATTTTTTCTTGTCCCTTACAAATCTCAAGAGATGATGGAAGAAACTTCTTTACATTTGGATAGTTCTTTAAATATACGGTATCCGTAGTTGTACAACCCGAAGATGAAACGGCCTTGAATATCCAAATTCCGGTATCGGATGTACGAATTGTAAATCCGGAAAACTGTTTTCCATTATAGGTCCATGTTCCTTTATGCCAGTCGGTTTTCTTATCACCCAAAGTAACAGAATCATTCCTGCAGACATACACAAAATGGGGAAACAGGGCAGGAGTGATTGTATCTACCACCACATTTTGCGAGATGGTATCGTATATACATCCAGTGGCCACTGATTTCATAATACACAAAAACTTTTCGGACCGCGGAACGACAAATTTGGGTTTAGCCAGAGAGGATGTAAGACCAGATAAAACGCCTTTCCAGGAATATGTTGTTCCGGGAATGCTGTCAGTGCCGAGCTGCACGGTTTCGCCTTTGCAAATGGTCAGGTTGGGAAGGGGTTTTACAGAAATCACCGGGAAACGGTAAAACGAAATTAACGTGGCATCTTCAGTGGTCTTTACCCATGGTTGTTGTCCTGCCAAACCATCATAATTGAGTGCTTTTACGTCACAACCGCTGCCACTCAGTGAAAGATATATTTTGTTGTTTTTTACATACCCCCCGGTTATGGCAGATGTTCCGCCAACAATGGAAAACAACCGATGAAAACCTACATCTGTTTTTAGGGTGGCATTTGAGGGTGTAAATTCTACACACAATTCTGTTTTGGTGCTGTTTCCAAAGTAAACAAGATGTGGATTTAAGGGTTGGTTTTCAGGGTTAGATTTTAAGCCATATAAGGCTGTTTTTAACTGTTGAAAAAGCAAGATTCCCAGTGTTTCATATCCATCTTTAAACCAGTAATGACAACCATCGTGTTTGTTTAGGCCATTGGCACTCAATACATGGGTTCGGTTCAGATTTTTACGCAAACGTTGTTTTTCCCGCAATTCAAGGGTAGGTCCGCCACAGCCGCTTCTTACCTGCACAACTGCCACCCGTTCCAAACCTGGAAAATCCCTGAACCAGTCAGCATGCATTTTTCTAAAAAGCGAATCGTGCAAATTTGCCAGACTTCCGTCACTCTCACCCTGAAACCACATTATCCCCCTCAGCCTATCATAAACCCCTGCTTTTTTGGCTCTGTATAACAATCTACCATAATTGCTGTTAAGATCTTCCGGATTTAATGTGTTTTTCTGATGAAACGTTATTGGCGTTCCCCCAACACCTGCATTGATGATACAAACAGGTATTCCTGTAGAATCAAGAATACGACGGGCAAACACAAGTCCCCACTGTCCAATGCAACCTTTATTATAAAGGCCATCACCATTGGCCAAATACCATCCGGTATCGTTCAATGCGCCTGCAACGCCCGGACTTGAACTGCCATAACTTCTAATAAAACTATCAGCGTAAACGGGATTTGCAAGACCGTTATATGAATTGGCTACACTGTTGCTTTGTCCGGAAATCAAATAGGCATCGCCACAGGCAATCCTTTTTATGCTAGAAAGCACCATGCTACCACTCGAGTTATTGATAGTAATTTCAATGGAGTGATTGATTTTTCCTGCCTGAATATAAACAGCCTGATAAATATTGGCTTGTCCTGAACCATTGTAGGTAAGGGGTATGGTATATTTAACAATGCTTCCGGCTGCACCCGTATGGGTTATCACAACCGTGGTAAAACCCGGCTGGGTTACGGTTCCTTCAAAAATTAGTTTTCCTTTGTTGGTGATGATGTTTCGGGGAACAAACTGAAAATCACGGGGAAGTGTAGTCCAGGTGATTTGTGCAACAGTGCTTGTTGTTAACACAAAAATCAGGCAACACAAGATCCACTTTTTCATTGGGTTACATCAGGTCTTTTATGTTTCCAGCGCCTGTGACTCCATAGCCAGTTTTCAGGCTGACTCAAAATATCATCCTCCGTCGCTCTGGCAAGCATTTCGGTAATTTCGCCTTCTTTGGTGTCGGCCGGATTTGCGCATAACAGCCGCGTGTGGGCTTCGTAAAAACCCCGTTTAACCTTCCTGATTTGCATGTACCAGACTTCCTGATTGGTTTTACGGGCAATTTTCTCCGTACCCCACATAAAAGCGGTATCCTGATTCAAAAAGGTTGTCCAATATGCGTTCTTACCGTTGGATGGGTTTTGGTCGCCCATAAAAGCAGTGGCCGTTACCAAATCCGTTTGAGAAGCCAATACCCTTAAGGTTTGCTCCATTGGAATGGGCATAGTACCAAATTTGCTCCTTACTCCGAGCATTAATTTCTCAAAGAATGGATTTTTTAGCTGCTTGTATATACATTGAGCCTTCTGATGGGCATGCAGCTGCGCCGACATACACACCCACTCCCAATTGAATGTATGGCTCATTATGATAATGCTACTTCTATTTTCTTTATTGGCTTCATCGTAGAGTTCCCTTGAAACATTTTTCATGCGTTTTAACAGATCCTTTTCACTCAGGCTTATACCTTTCAAGGATTCAAGAATCATATCGGTTAAGTTTCGGTAGAACTTTCGTTCAATATCACGGCGCCAATTGTCTGTTTTTTCGGGAAAAGCATTCATCAGATTGGCTCTGACAACTTTTTGGCGGTATCCGGCCAGATGGTATAAAACAAAATACAGGAAATTTGAAAAGCCGTACAACAGCGGAAAAGGCAACAGAGAGATGCCTTTCAAAAGCGGATATACAAACAGCCTGTATGCCACGGCGTATTATTTATGAAAAGTACCTAAAATCCTGACCGGATTTAATGTTGAGGAGGGTTTCATACATCAGGTTGATGCAGCTTTCAATATCGTCTTCATGTACCATTTCAACGGTGGTATGCATATATTTAAGCGGCAAAGAAATAAGGGCAGAAGCCACACCATGTGAACTGTAGGCAAAGCTGTCCGTATCTGTACCGGTGCTTCTGCTTACGGCATTGCGCTGAATATCAATCTTCTTCTTTTTGGCTGTCTGAATCATCAGCTGCAGCAAATTGTTCTGCACAGCAGGCCCGTATGTAACCACAGCACCTTTGCCACACTTGCATTCACCTTGTTTTTTCTTATTGTACAGGGGAGAAGCGGTATCGTGGGTTACGTCGGTACAAATGGCAACATCCGGCTGTAAACGACGGCTGATCATTTCAGCACCGCGCAGTCCAATTTCTTCTTGCACACTGTTTACCACATAAAGGGTGAAGGGAAGTTTCTTTTTATTGTCCTTCAGCTTTTTTACCACTTCTGCAATGATAAAACCACCCATACGGTTGTCCAGAGCCCTGCCCACAATGTACTTTTCATTCAGCCACATACAATCCGCTTCAAAAACAGCAACGGCACCTACGTGAATGCCCATGGCTTCCACTTCTTTTTTGCTGCTGCAACCCACATCAATGAAAACACTGTCCTGTTTGGCCTCAGGGTCTTTGCCTTCTCTCACGTGTATGGCAGGCCAGCCGAATATGCCTTTTACCACATTTCCGTTTTCGCAGTAAATATGGCAGCGCATGCTGGGCGCAATCTGAAAGTCGCTTCCGCCATTTCTGATTACGTAGATGTATCCATCATCCGTGATATAGTTGACAAACCAGGATATTTCATCGGCATGAGCCTCAATGACAACTTTGTAGGGTTGACCGGGATTTATCACACCAACAGCAGTTCCGTAGGTATCGATTATGGTTTCGTCAATTTCTGTTTTGATATAG
Source organism: uncultured Flavobacteriaceae bacterium (assembly GCA_964431045.1). Taxonomy (GTDB): domain Bacteria; phylum Bacteroidota; class Bacteroidia; order NS11-12g; family UBA955; genus RGEC01. The sequence continues at coordinate 7,042 of CAYSIK010000052.1, read as the reverse complement.
TCCAGCCAGATCTTTTGTCCGGAGCTCTCAAACCCCGTTGGGGAAACATTGTTCAGGTATTTTTCAAGGAATTTTTTGGCTTCTTTTCTCATGTTTCAAATATACACGAAAAATTAGGGGCATTATTGAAACTATAGCCTGTAATTTTAAGCAGATAAAATAAATTGTTGTTTTTCATCATATAGTTAAGTAATTTGCCCTATAATAACTTTTATGATAAAAAACCTGAAATATACGCTGTTGATATTGATGCTAATTATTGTCAAAATGGCTGCAGGATCGCACATGGCAGGAGCAGATATTACTTATTACAGTCTAGGTTCAGGGAAATATAAAATAGTAGCAAAAATCTACAGAGATTGCAGAGGAATACCTTTCAGCAGTCCTACTTTTAACTCGTGCGGAACTTATACGTTATCCATTGCCAGAACAGCCATTTATGACGTAACCCCGACTTGTTCTACCAGTGCTAACCCTTGCAACCCGGTTAATACAGGATACACAGGAGAAGGTTTAGAAGCACATATTTATGAAGCTACTGTAGATTTCAATGTTGCGCCCTTAAATAAATTCTTGAATAATTCCAGTTGCTGCGAAGTAACTTTTGCCATCGGGCAATGCTGCAGGAATGGAGCTATAACTACAGGGTCAGCCAATGAAGATTTTTGGGCAACCTGCATGATAAACCTCTGCAACGTAAATAAAACCAAAATAAAAACCAACTCCGGGCCCAAATTCAGCAATGTTCCAATTGGGTTTTTATGTTGTAATAGGGAATATAAATTTAACAATGGCGTAATTGATACCATTGACTATGACTCAATGTGCACCAGACTTGCATATGGGCTTAAAGCTCTTCCCAAAACAGCCATCACCTATTCACCTTCCTTTACTTTGAGATATCCAATGACACCATATTGTATACCAATAGGAAAGGTTAATTGTTCGCCCAATCCATCTACAAAACCGGCTAGGGGCTTCTATATTGATACCCAAAATGGCGATTTTATTTTTACACCAACCAAGTGCGATGAAGCAGGGGTAGTTGTATTAGAGACTACCGAATACAGAAAAGACTCATCGGGCAATTGGTTAATTGTAGGCAAAGCACGCCGTGATATACAGTTGATTGTAAAAGACGATTGCGGCTACAATTTATCACCAAACATTGCAGGGTCATTCAATAATCAGGTTTGCGAGGGGGATAAAATTTGTTTCAACATCGATGGGATAGATAATACATTTACCCCATACCAAATCATTTCCGACACGGTAACAATGACCTGGAACGGTGGTGTACCGGAAGCCACTTTCACCATTCTCAACCCCAAAGACAGAGAAAAAACCGCACAGTTTTGCTGGCAAACTAAAGTGGGGCAGGCCAGAGAAGTCTCTTATAATTTTACAGTAACAGCATCTGACAATCATTGTCCAAAACCTGCTGTTTCCATTAGAGGATTTAAAATAAAGGTGAAACCCCGTGCCAATGCCAACCGCCAATATACCAACGTGTTGTGCGATAGGTTTTCATTTTCCGGAAATTCAATACCGGGAACTACACCGGCCACTAATTATAAATGGACATTAATGAATTCCTTAGGTGATACCCTTTTTCAGTCTGTGAAGCTAAAAGATACCACCAAAATCAAGATAAGCGGAAAATACTTTATGCACGTAGTGGTCAATAATTCAGATAATTGCCCATCTTACTTTGTGGATACCATTAATTATACCTTGCCCGGCAATGCTAGTGTTTTGCTGAAAGACACTCAGGTTTGTGCGTCCAGATCCGCTACCCTGAACCCTAAAATAAGCAATGCTAATGCTCCTTACCGCTATTACTGGACCCGCCCCAACCAGCATATTAATGGGGATACCGGCGCAACTTTAATAATTAAAAATTTAACACGTGATTCAACCATTGTCATTAAAGTAACAGACAAAAACGGTTGTATTTTCAAAGATACTAGCAGCATTAAAGTGAAATCAAATCCTGTCGTGGTGCTTAAGGATACCGTTTATGCTCAACAAGATTTGAAAGCATCCTTGACCAACAGTATTTTAAAGCCATTACCCAACATGGCTTTGAAAATTAAATGGACTGTGCTTAAAACCCCTGCTGGCGTAAATGCCGCCAAAGTACTGAATGAAGATCCTATTGGTTCTCAGCAATATTGGATGCAATTTAAAAATATCACCGACACTGGACTTTATATAATGCAGTATTGTGTAGCCGATACCGGCTCACCCTGTGAAACCTGCGATTCTTCAGTGGTAGAGATTAAGAGCAATACAAGCAGCGTATTTCAAATGCATCGAGGTAGTGAAAAAATAAAGTTGTGGCCCAATCCATTACTTGAAGGTTCCTGGATAATATCAAAAACTACCCGGGATGCCCAGTTTTTCCTATATTCATCGGAAGGGAAGTTGATTTCCAAAGGTGAAATAAGAAAAGGAATTCAAACCACCATCACTGCAGATAAATTAAATCCTGGAATTTATCATTTGGTTGTTAAACAAAATTTTAATACTGTAGTAGAAGTAATAAACTTGGTGAAATGGTAAAGCTGTTTTAAATTTGATTCTTTAGACATGGGTAGGATTATACATTTAGGGGTGCTGTATTTGTGCATCCTTTTTCCTGTAAGGGATTTAATTGCACAGCCACTCATCTTAAACCCAATCACGTACAGCGATTCCACGGTTTGGTATGTCAGAAACAACACCGCCGATACGCTGTATCCAACCTCAATAAGCTTCAAGGTTCACCATATGTTGCAGACGGTGGCCATGCTTCCCATCCAGGCAGGTCCCGGATTTTTTAACAATACCGAAAAAACAACCATTAAAGGGAAAAATTACACATGGAAGTATGCAACATCCTTTGGCTGCTCCTTGGTCGATACGCTTTTTCCGGGTGGTTCCATACCGTTTGCCATTTCTGTAAACTACAACAATGTGGCAAAAGACACCGTTATGCCGGCCAATGTAACTTTGTTTACCAACCGCCCCGTGTTCAAGGAATGGCCGGTGGTGCCAAACGCTGCGTCCTGTGATTATAAACGGATTTTCATTACCTCACGCTGGACCCAACAGGGCATACATTACTATTCTTCCATTTCACCATCTTTAAACCCCAATGTTTGTCAGTCCATCAGTTCGGGTGCAGCAGTTGCCAATGCTTTTAACCCTTATTCAATGCAACAAACTCCGTCCAGGGTAGTGCCCAAATGCCCCGGAGGCAGACTTTGGACATCCTTTGGATTTCCAAAGGACAGTGTGCTTTTTTACAGTTTTAACGCCTCCGACAGCAAACACCTTGATTCAATTATTGAAGGTCTGGATTCGGGAGATTATTTTGCCTATGCTTCCTGGCCATTTGTAAACGCAACTGATCTTTATGCACAGTCAAAAACATGGGCTAAGATTGGTTTGGATGTAAATAGTATTCCTGCATGGACGGCCGGACAGTTTTGTTTTCTGGGCAGAAAAGGACTGGCAAAAGGAAAGGCATTCTACAGCTATGTAAAAGTTTCAGGAAGTCAGGTCAGTGTTACAGCCGATTACGTGATGATCAGAGAACAGGGCTTCGACGAACT
>CAYSIK010000052.1:0-3433 GCA_964431045.1 uncultured Flavobacteriaceae bacterium | reverse complement strand
TAAAACCTTACCCGGATTGCTTTGAGGATCTTGCTATTGAGCATCAACCCTATGTGCCGGAAGTTGTTAAAAATGGATTAATAGATTTTAACAGATTGGTTTCTGTTTCCCCCAATCCTTCAGCTGAGGGAGTTTGGCAAGTCCGAAATAATTTAAATGATGGATTTTACAAGCTTTTTGACAGCAAAGGCAATCACATTTCAGGGGGTTTAACAAAGAAAAATGAGCTTTTCTTATTAAGCCAAAGGGACATGAATCCTGGAATGTATCAGTTGGTTATTTATACAAAAGCAGGACAAACCGCTGCTGTTAAATTGATAAAACTGTAAAAATGACTGCCTATTTATTCGGTATTAAAACCCTTGTGAAAGGTTTTTGTTAACTTATTTATGGTTAAAATAATTCCACGTGTAACTGGTTTTTTATTGATTTGTAGCGCAGCCCTAATCGTAAAAACCAATACAGGAGGGCCCGGTTGGGCATATACGCATGCTCCCATTTCATCAACAACCAGGGAAAGCAATTGTACCAACTGCCACAATAGTTTTTCCCTGCAGACTTCAGGAAATAACCACAGCAGAATTAACCTTACAAACAACTTCACCGGCAATGGATATATCCCCGATTCCAGTTATACGCTGATTCTGGGTTACAAAGAAACCGGAAAATCCAAATTTGGATTTCAAATGACCTGCCTTGAGTCTTCAACTTACAAGGCTGCAGGTACGTTCACCAATGGCGACAGCCGAAGCCAGACCGGAACAAGTGTAGTTGGGGGTAATACACGATATTACATAGGCCATACGAGCACAGGTACTTCAACTGTAACTACAGATTCAACCACCTGGCGAATAACATGGAAAGCACCAGCTAAAAATGTAGGAAATGTAACCTTTTGGGTAACCCTCAATGTGGCCAATGGATCAGGTTCAAATGGAGATTACATCTACAGTAAATCTTTTACTTTTTCCCCAAGCACTTTACTTCCGACGGCAAAAGCCAAAATCACCTCACCCAGAAATTGCAGTGGCAGCAATATCAATTTTGCTGCTGATGTTACGGGATCTCCCTCATCCTTCAGTTGGTCATTTCCTTCCGGAACACCCTCAACCAGCACATCATCTACACCCGCTGTTAGCTACACCAGTCCGGGAACTTACAGGGCATTTCTTGCGGTAAAGAATAGCAAAGGTGTTAGCAAGGAAGATACGTTGTCCTTCACAGTTATTGCCCGTCCGGCACAACCTACTATTACGCCCGGTATTACACAAAATATCTGTCAGGGCGATTCTATCACATTGAATGCATCAACCGCCAGTGGTGTAACCTATGCATGGAGCCCGGGCGGCAGAACCACACGCTCAGTAATGGTGAAGACTGCAGGAACCTATTCGGTGGTAGTAACCAGCACAACCACAGGCTGCAGCAGTTTGCCGTCAACTGCTGTATTGGTGAATGTTAATCCAATCCCTGCTTTAGATGTGTTTAGCGATAGAGACACTCATTGCATATCTGATTCAGTTAAACTCACAGCCAAAAGAACCAATGCCTTTGCCGATAGTTTTTCTTTTAATGGCTCAAAAGGACCCTGGGGGTTGGACAGTATTGCCAACAAAACTGCCACCGCAGGAAAACAATGGTTTTATGCCTGGGCTAAAAGCAGCAAGGGTTGCATAGCATCCGATTCTTTAACAGTACAGGTGGTGGCAAAGAAATCAGCTCCTGCATTATCCGTAAGCAATCCTACCTTAAAAGGATTTACCGTGAATTGGAACCCGATTTCCGGAGCTACAGGCTACAGGGTTAGCACGGATTCCGGCAAAACATTTGTCCTTCCAACATCCGGTAGTATGGGATTAAGCCATATTATTTCTTCCATGAAAGGGGGAGAAGCTTTAAAAGTTCAGGTGAAAGCACTTATGAATGATGCATGTGGCGAAACTGAGACGGCTGAAATTATTGGAATGTCAGATACCTGTAAACCCATTTCATATTCAGTATTTGTGGCAAAAAGTCCTTTGTGTTTATATGAACAGGCCAACATAACCGTAAAAGGATTGAGCGGTATGAATTACGGAGTGAAGTTAAACAATGGTCCTGTTGGTAAAGACACTATTTTCAAGCCCGTAACTTATGGAACAACGCTGTTTGATATATTGGTAATTGACTCAGCCAGATTGGAATGCGGTTATACATCGAAAAAGCTTATTATAACTGAGGATAGAGTTTCTATGCCGGTCACGACCCTGAATAACGCACCTCAGTTTAAAATTTGCACAAATAATGCAATTGAAAGTATAAATGTACAGGCGACTTTCGCTCTTTTTCAGGACACTGTTATCTGGTATAAAAACGGTAAAAGAGATGGGGTAGGACTGAGCCATACTTTTAGCGTTAAAAATGGGGATGTAGTATTTGCGCAGGCCAAAACCAAAGGAGGATGCACTGCTGACTCGAAAAGCACAACTGTTGTATTGCAAACTTTGCCCAATGCCGGTTTTTCATTTGCTCCAAACGGAACAGTGTACCAATTTACTGCGAATGAAAAATCCGGAAAACACACTTGGATTTCGCCAGTAACAATTACATCCGATTCAGCGTATGCTGCAGCTGATTTCAGTAGCTTTCAGGGACAAACTGTAACGGTAGCGCACACCGTTTTGTTAAATGGTTGTGAGGCCTTAGATTCATTAAAAGTAGCTGTTGCCAATCTCTCTAAATTGAAACAATCTTTGGAAAATATTCGCTTGTATCCCAATCCGGCCAGCAGCAGGTTGCAATTGTTGGGAATAAGTAGTAATGTTTCAATAGAAATAACTGACTTCACCGGAAAAAAAATAATGCGTATTAGTGCCAGTGAGCAAAACTTTGAAATCCCGATTGATGCATTGCCTGAAGGTCAATTTTATCTCACTGTTTCAAATACTGATAATCGGAAAGTATTTCCATTCACAAAGGTTAAATGAAAATGGGAATTATTAAATGAAAAAGACCTGACATGTGTCAGGTCTTTTTCATTTGGTGGGAGCTGAGGGGTTCGAACCCCCAAACCCTCCCGACTTGTCAGTCGGGATGCTCTGAACCCTTACCCAGCAAAGCCTCTATTCGTTTTTTGCTTTTCCATTTCTTGACTTCCCTTTCTCTGCTGTATGCTTCCATTTTTGTCGCAAATGTTTCACTGTATACCAATAGCCAGTCCTTGGCTTTTGCTGTGTAGCCTTTATGATTGCTAAAGTGCTTGGCTAGACGTTCTTCCATAGAATCGCAAGTGTGACCAACGTAATACTTATCCAGGATTTTTGAGTACAAAATGTAAAAACAACATGCCATAAATAAAAAACCCGAACATTTGTCCGGGTTTTGGTGGGAGCTGAGGGGTTCGAACCCCCGACCCTCTGCTTGTAAGGCAGATGCTCTGAACCAGCTGAGCTAA
>CAYSIK010000051.1:10678-13546 GCA_964431045.1 uncultured Flavobacteriaceae bacterium | reverse complement strand
TCTATTACCAGCGTCATTCGGTTGGGATAACAGAGATCAAATTTGCTGAGCGAATCGGTGAGGGTAAGGTTTAAACGGGTATTGAGCGGTTCAAGATAGAGCTTTGCAGCAACGGTTACACAGGTATTGGAGGTAAAATCTGTGGGATAGCCCTGACAGTTCCAGCCTCCATACAACAGTAAACTATCGGGGGTACAATTGCTGAAAACAGCCCTGACTTTAAAACTGCGGGTTTGTCCTGCCGACAATGATCCTGCGCGGTAAATATCGTTTACGGGCTTGATGATGGTATCCTTTACCCAGTCCCGAATCTGCACCACCCTGATGTTGCTGTTTTTTGCAGGTGACAGCCAGATGGTATTAGCGGTAAAGGTATTTGAAGGGTTCGTATATCTCACTTCCCACTCCACCGTATCTTTGGTTCCGTAAACAATGGGTAAAGCCGGTTGCAGTGTGAATTTGGGTGTCGCAAATGTGAAAAAATCCGGAGATTTCATAAACTGAGAGGTAACCGTATCGAATCCCTTGCCCATGGCACCTCGTTTCTCATAAACGTAATCATACTGGATAGGATATGCAACATTGGGTATCAGATCACAGGTAGGATAAACTGTGTACCAGAATGTGCCGTGAAAACCGTCATCGCTATAATTGACGGTGCCACCGGAATCCTTATAATATTTGGTAAAATCAAACCAGTAGGAAGTACTCTTTCGTACAGGAATGGTATCTTTTCTTTCAGTCACCGTATTGTTGGTGCCGGCAGTTCTGTACTGAATAAAGCTTGTTCTGCCCAGTCTCAGGCCCGACGGCATGGTCAGTTTCATGGCCACCGGCCTGCCCCAGTTTCGGTATTCAAAAGGAAAAATATTTCCGCCGCCATAGTTGCAGCAGTTTCCGATACCGAGGTAAAAATTCTGGCTGATGGCAAGTTCATTGCAACTGGCATAACTGATATTATCGGTTCCCCAGTTATGGAAGACATAACCGTACAGAATACAATTACCCGAGAACGTATCGCATTGATAGGACTGAGACAGGGTGGGGTTTGCGGCTGAAGCAAGGTAAAACCGGTTGCTGAAATTCATGGGCTGGGTAGTCTGACCGCGGTTTTTATCTACTTTATAACGCACGGTCAGCACAAGGCTGTCATTCTGAGAATAGCGGTAAGTAGAAGACAAACAACCACCCCTCCAGATGCTGTCAATGGTATAATCAAAATAGAAGGTGGCATTGACGCCGCTGCTTACCTTTTTCCATTTTACCGCATTGCAATTGCCTGATACTCGGGTTATCCCCTTGTAAACATCCAGTTTCGCATCCAGCACTGAGATATAATCACCATTGGTAACAAAGGATTCCGCATAACCATATCGCCAGCTGGTAATCCCGGAGGCATTTCTGGGCCTGCCGCGGAAAATGGTGGTTAGGGTATCACCAAACATAATGCGCTCAGTACGGATTTTCAATTTATCAATGGAACCGGTGGCATCGGGCAAGCCATTGTTGTCATTGTCGGGACGGCCGTAGTTGCTGCGGTACAGCTCAAAATTGCGACAAAGCATACCGCCCCGGTTACACACATTGCTGCAATGTACCTTCACATTTACCGTATTGCATATGGGCTTGACCCACAGATTCGGATGCGCACTTGTATTGGGGTTGTAGGCATAAATCAGGGTCAGTGGCAGGTTGTTGTTGTTGCTTCCGGTGGTGCATACCCCTTTTAGCCTTACGGTTAGTTCAGAATTTGTGAGTCCGAAAACCACGCTACGGCCCATAAATGCCCTGAGGGTATCTTTCACCATCTTCAGGCTGTCGGGATACCAAATGGCCGTAAGGTTGGGATTATCGATGTAAAAGTCGGTTTTGGTGAGGCTGTGCGTGAGGGTATTGGGCAATACCAAATCTATACGAATGGCAGCGCTGCTGTGCAAGGGCAAGTTGCCCATACCACTGAATGTGTAGCGGAATGGTTTAACTTCGTTTTGCTGAAGATCCGTGGGGGTGTAAGGTGTAACAGCGCCACCGGAGTAGGTGTATCCGACAGTCCATTGGTTTCCGGTACTCAATACATTGTTGCATTGGTTTCTGTACGTTGATCTGTAGCCCCAGCCCAGTTCATAAAAGCCGGTATTACAGTTTGTATTGGCGCAGCGATACACATCCCAGGTGATGTAAACTGTATCTTTCGGCTGCATATTACCCAATCTGAGCCTAAAACCGCCCATGCTGCCTGCTGACCAGCAGGGGGTTGCTGCATTGGACAGGAAAGTATCTGTATAGGCACGATTGGCTGAACCATTCCAGCCTTTTTTGAGTCGAATGCTTGTGGAATCAATCCGAGACAACACATAATTGTAGAAACCACCACCGGGATTTACAGTCTGAAAAATCAGGGCGTCGGAAGCTACGGCCGTCATTTGCCCAATATTGGCAATCCGCATGGTGAATTTACTCACCGTTGTGTTGTTGTAAACAGGCTGAATACTGCTGCTGATAACCACCTGCAGATTAGGACTGGCCGTACTGATGGTAGTGGTGGCTGTATTTTTTACCACCTGGCAAAATTTTCCATCGCAACCCCAGGCCAGATCGTAGCTCGTACTGAGAAAAGTGCAGCCTATAATGGTAAATGTATCTGATATGGATATACTTTCATTTTGATCGAGAAAGGTATCCTTGTTGCCCACCTTTTGTATGTCTGTTTTGGTGAGTGTGGTTATAACCGAATCCCCATTGTAGCGGTGGCTGAAACTTCCCTCCGACCTGAGCGTTAAATCTTTCCCTTTTACACGCACAAGACGCAGGTTTAGCAGCGGTCCTTTGCCAAAGTTGGTGAATGTGACCCTGCGCACAAACTTATCA
>CAYSIK010000051.1:0-10668 GCA_964431045.1 uncultured Flavobacteriaceae bacterium | reverse complement strand
TAAATGTCTGATTGGTAATGGTACCATATCCCAGCGAGGGAATGGCAGAGGTGAATGGCAATGATAATGCTGCATCAAAATTGCCACTGTAATCCACACGGATGCTGATGCTGGGGTTTGACGGACCGCTTACCACCGGTATCATATCGCAGTTGGCACGCACACGATAGCGAAAAGTGAAATTTTTACCAATACCCAGGGTTGGTGCAGAGAAAATCGGCCGGTTCAGGTTGGTAATATTGCTCTCCGAAACACCGGTACCGCTTACAGATCCCGGCACATAGCGCATGCCGGTTGGCATAGACAGCGTTACCGTGACGCCAGATATGGTGGAACTGCTGATATTGAGAACTGTAACCCTGGCCGTATCTGTGAGGCCACAAATGGTCATGTTCTTGGGGGCAGAGCCAACAATACTGAGTTTATTGCCCTGACTTCGCAATGCAGTTGCGATCGATAAAGCAACAAAAAGTACAATTATGCGTAATGCATATTTGTGCATAGAAGCACAAATATATCAAACACGCCTTAAAACCAAAATTTTAAGGCTTAATAATTTAGAATCAGCGTTTTATTTATTTTATCTCAGCGGCCATTTTCAGCGCCTTTTCGGCATTTACCACACCGCCTGAAATGGATAAATCAGAGAATTTTACTTTGTCTGATTCTGTGCCGGGCAAAATAACTTTTCCTTTATAGGGGGTTACGCTCTTCATAAGGACATTTTTCACCTGAACAGCAGTAAGGTTGGGATAACAGCTCCACACCAGTGCGGCCACACCGGCTACCACAGGCGATGCCATGCTGGTGCCATTTGCATTTTCATAGCCATTGTTGGGGGTTGTACTGTAAATCTCATATCCCGGAGCGAACAAGTCTACATTGTTTTTACCGTAGTTACTGAAATCCGTAGGCAGTATTTTACTTTTCTGCTGGCTGGCACCCACTTCAATCCAGGTTTCGGCAAAACGGCCACCTGTTAAAGAATCATTGGGATAATTGCCTATAACATCATTGTCGTTGTTGCTGTTACCCGCGGCATGTACCAATAAAACCCCTTTCTTGGCAGCGTATTCAACAGCTTCGTTCACCACCTGCTTGTTGTAGGAGTATCCTTTACCAAAGCTCATGTTGATGATTTTAGCACCATTGTCTACCGCATAGCGAATGCCATTGGCTACGTCTTTGTCGCGCTCGTCACCGTCAGGAACCACGCGCACCACCATAATTTTTGCCTTCGAGGCAACCCCTTCCACACCGATGCCATTGCCGCGCACTGCAGCTATAATACCGGCCACGTGGGTGCCGTGGAAAGCGTCGGGACCCGCCACATTGTTATTGCCATAGAACTTTTCATTGGCATTGCTGTAATCATCGCCCACAATAGAGCGGGGATCATAATCAATATTATACTGGCAGTTGGCTCTCACTTCGATTTGTTTAACCTGGTCCTTAATCGCCTTGATGAGTTCTGTCAGTGTCATTCCGTTTTGTTTCAGAAGGCCGAAAATGATGGATTCCATCATAGTTTTGGGTTCATACGCATTAACCTGGGCTTCTGTGGGATTTTCGGTACCTATATTCTTCAAAATGGCTTGAAGAGTATCCAGAATGGGCCTGTTGCGTTCCAGCATCTTGGTGTATTTTTCACGGTTCTCTTCCACATCCTGCTTCATTTTTAAGTAATTCCCATACCTCTCAACCATGCGCTTATCAGGATTTCCTTCAACTTTAAATCCCTCAAATTCCCTTGACTGTTCGCGCACCAAACGCACAATTTCAAGGTTATCGCAACCCACCATTTGCCCGTCTTTGCCACCAATAAAATTCCAGCCTACGGTATCATCTGTGTAGCCGTTATTGTCATCATCGAGGTTGTTGAAGGGAATCTCTTTGGGATTGTGCCACATGTTGGCCTGAAGGTCGGGGTGATGGGGATCGGTGCCGCCATCAATTACCGCCACCACAATTTCGGTGGGGTTTAATTTTTCAACCAGTTTATAGGCCTTGTCCAGCTTGATGCTGAAATTCTTTTTCTTGTTGAAAGGTTTTTGATACCAAAGATTGGATGTTGCATTTTTCTGTGTTTTTGCTGATTGAGACAGCGCATTTCCTGCCGTAAAAAGCAGGGCAAAAAGGGTGATATAAAATTTCATGTTTATTTTTTGCGGGCGGTTACAAAGATACTGACGGATTTAAAGGGAATGCGGGTCGTATCCGAATTAAAAACGTATTTTCTGAGAAATTGTTGCAGGGGTTTCCATTTGATTACATCCATGGGAGCGGTTATATATTGCATATCCAGGACTTCAAAACCGTGTTTTTTCAACAATTTTTTTATTCTGCTTTTTGTATAAATGCGGGCATTTGCCCAGCGTTCGTGTAAGGGTTTTGGAAGCCATGAGAAGAAAGGCACACGGTTCCAGGGCAATAATGGCAAGCGGGCTCCGTGGGTTTCAAAAATCCACCATTTATTGGGCACGCTGAAAGCAGCCATGCCTCCGGATTTAAGGCTTCCGGCATAGTTGGCCACACCCTCCTCAGAAGGCAAATGTTCTATCACTTCAAAACTCACCAGCCGGTCAACAGGAGGTGTATATGGCTTTGCCATAATATCCCATACCTGAAATACAGCATCAGGTCGATTCAGTTGCCTTTGCAACTGCTCAAATTCCGTTTTATGAACATCGTTGTACTCAAGTCCTACAGCGCTTTTAAAATCTTGAGCGAGCTGAATAACCGTATTCCCATTGCCACAGCCAATTTCCAGCAAATCCAGGTCTTTTCCGGTAAAACCGGGGATATTGTAAAGCATACGCAAACGCCGTTGCACAATCAGGTCATCGGCATCGGCGGGTTTGCCCAGGTAGTGGGACTCCTCAAACATGCTTTTATCTACCCGCCCGGTATTGCTCATTTTGCTTTCAAATTAAACATCAATCTTCTCAAAACAATCCATGCATGGTTGAGGCAATTCGGTAAAAAGCCATAATGCTTCGACAATACCGCAAATCGCTCTTTCCAGGCCTTCTTTTCATGTTGGGAACTGCTGCCACCGGTTTCGAAACCGGCAATTACCCCTTCAAACCTAACATTTGACGGATTTTTAGCCAGTATGCGAATAATCCAGTCCACATCGGCGGCCTGACGATACTGCAAGTCATAATCGGGGCATACTGCTTTTCTGGCAATAAAACTCTGGTGACATAGGTTCATACCAAATCGGAACGACCATTTGTCGAGGTACTCCGGGAAACGTTGCGGTTTAAGCTTACTGATTAGTCCAATATCACTGCCATTTTCATCCACAAACATGGTGTCGCCGAATATCACATCAGGTCTTGTTTCGGCCAGCAACAGCAGTTTTTCTGCAACGTCACTGCGGTAAATCACATCACCGCTGTTCATGAACCATACGTATGGCGCCTGAGCAAGATGCAGGCCCTTGTTCATGGCATCGTACAACCCTTTGTCGGGCTCAATCAAAAGGACGTCAATTTTATCTTCGTGTTTTCTCAGGAAATCTGCACTGCCGTCGCTGCTGTTGCCATCTACCACAATCCACTGAATTTGCCCGCGTGCAGTTTGGTTTTGCACACTTTCATACGTGCGTTCCAATCCCCGCAGGTTATTGTAATTGATGGTAATAACAGAAAAAACGGGCACGAAAACCGTTTTAAGATTTCACAACTTCCTCGTCCCTGCGCATTGCCATGAGCCCCAGTGCTGCGAGCACCAGTAGCAGCATTGTGGCCGAAGTAGCCGTTTCAATGTTTTTGAACGTACTTCTGTCGGCAGGCACATACACCAGTTCAATGTTGTGTTTCCCGGCAGGCACTTCAGCGGCACGCAAAATATAATTTACACGAAGTACGGGCGTTTCCTTACCGTCGATAAAGGCTTTCCAGCTGCCATTTTTCTCGTTGTAGTAAACCTCGCTAAATACTGCCAGGCCATTGGCTTTGGAAACAGATTCATATTTAAGCGTATCAAACGAATAATAGGTTTGCTTGATTACGTCCGACGAATCGGTAGCAAAGGATTTCGATGAGGGTTTCAGTTTTTCGGCAGCCTCTGTAACCACCTGCCTGTTTGCCGGATTTTTATTGATTTCGAGTAAGGCCTGTTTGGGATCTGCTACTTCCTTAACCGAAGGCACAAACCAGGCATGGCCAAGAGCGGTTGTCCGGGGAATAATTTCATCGCCCCGCTGTCCACCGGATAATATAAATCCACAATTAAGCATATCCAGGGCATTGTTATTGAAGACCCAGTCGCTGCTCAGTTGTCCGCCGTTTGGCGTAATACAATAACTTATGATGTCCTGATAGCGGCTGAGTTTTGCAGGGTGATAACCGCCCACGTTTCTGAAGAAAGGCGCCGCATGATTGTCATTGAACGGGTTGTAGCGCAAATCAAATACACGGCGGTTTTCCTTGTTGTTAGCCATGAGCTGGGCTTCCATAGCGGTCGGCTCTATGGCCATTTCCGCCTCCTTGTCCTGCCAGTTGTCTTCGGTGAGGTAGCGCTTGGCTACGCCCATCAAATCGAAGGATATAAGAACAATCATTCCCACCCACAAAAGCTCACGGCTTTTGTTTTTCAGGGCTGTCATCCAGAGGAGCCCTGCCGAAAGGGCAATTAAAAATAAGCTGCGCATCCAGTCGCCCCAGGCAAGCGAGGAACGCATATCCACTATTGTCTGGAGATAATCTGAAGCGGTGGCCATGGCTGTAGCCTCATCCTGTCCGGATTGCATGACCTGTTGTCTTACCTGCCCGAGCAATGCCTTGTCTTCAGCGCCTTTAAAATCTTCGGAAATCAGCATCAGTGCCGCAATGGCCATCAGTGCACTTATGGCAATGGCTGACACTTTCCATACTTTGGTTTTCTCGGTTTCGCTAAAACGGTCAGAAAGTAGCAACTGCAAGCCATACAGACCAAAAAACGGTATGATCATCTGCGCAATCACCAATGCCATCATGGGTGTGCGGAACTTATTGTAGTAAGGCAGGTTATTGAACAGCCACTCATTCAAGCCCATGTACCGACCCCAGGCCAGCATTAGCGAAATGAGAACCGTAGCAATGCTGAATACCATCAGTGTAAGGGCTACGGTTTTGTCTTTGGCTTCTACTTTGTCAGATTTTATGTAGCGGAGAATGGTAACCACCGCAAGGAAAAACAGAAATATAAAAACCGCTCCGATGTAAACCGGTCCCGAAGTAAACTGAAGATCGCCGTGATACAGCGGTGCCCTGTCCTGTCCAAAATCTTCATTGGTAACCCTTTCATTGCTACTGCCACCCATATAGCCTGGAATCAGCAACGTGATGGATTCATCAATACCATAGCTCCAGGAGAAGGCATAATCGATATCGAGACCTTTTCTGCCCACCTGGTTTTTGGGGCCATCTTTTGTGGGAACTTCACTGGCTACGGCGCTGCCGCCGCGCATGGTGGCTTCACTGTATCGTGCAGTATCGATGGCTTTGCCAATGTTGGTAGCTGCACCCATACCCAGCATCAATACAGACAACCCGGTAGCAATGGCTGCATGCTTTATTTCACCGGCTTTGAGCGCCATAATCATTTCTATCAGCAAATAGATACCGGCCACAATGCCCGCATAGTAGGCAATCTGGTAGTGAAAATAGCCGACCAGCATAGCAAAGAATATGCCCAGCACACCTGCACCCAAAAGGTATTTACGCCGGGTGAGCAGCACGAGTCCTGCCAGCATTCCGGGCATTACATCCGTGGCAAGCACTTTGGTAATGTGACCTGCTTCATAGGAACTGATGGAAAAGGTCATGAAGGCGTATCCTATAGCACCTGCGGCAGACAGCCACCGGTTTACATTACAGGAAAGCAATAATACGAACATGCTAAGCATGGCCACAAAAAGGAAATTGAAGGGACCTTTGACCAGCTGGAACAATTCCATGGGCCTTAGCTTCAACAGCAGATTTCCGGTGGGAATGCCGGTAATGAGGTTGGAAGGCATACCCGAGAAAAGGCGGTCATTCCAGTTGGGTTTTATGCCAAACGAATCAGCGTGCTTGTTGGCAGCATCCACCATCATCCGCACCTGCTGCATATCACCTTGTTGTAGGGCTTTATCCTGTGTGGCCGGCCAGAGGAAAATTACCGAAATGAGCCAGAAACCGATCAGAAACAGCAGAAATACACCTGCCTGCTTGAGGAAATCCTTATTGAGTTTCATAGTAAAGTGGCGAATTTCACTATTTTCAGGCAATTTGCCTACACTTTATCTTGAAAAATTGCATTGTAAGGAAAATAAAATTGGGCTTAAATTGCAGCACCAATTATGCAAAGAGACGAAGTTGTTTTTGGATTGATAAACCGCGAACTGAAGCGGCAGCAGGAAGGAATTGAGCTGATTGCCAGCGAAAACTTTGTAAGCCCGCAAGTGATGGAAGCCATGGGTTCCGTGCTTACCAACAAATATGCCGAAGGCTTGCCCGGCAAGCGCTACTATGGCGGTTGTGCGGTGGTAGATGAAGTGGAACAGCTTGCCATCGATCGGTTGAAGCAACTATTCGGAGCTTGCTGGGCCAATGTGCAACCCCACAGCGGTGCGCAGGCCAATGCAGCTGTAATGCTGGCCCTGTTAAAACCCGGCGATTCCATTCTGGGTTTTGACCTCAGCCATGGCGGCCACCTCACGCATGGTTCGCCCGTAAATTTTTCGGGCAAATTGTATAAACCCCATTTCTACGGCGTGAAACAAGACACCGGCTATGTGGATTATGAATCGCTGGAAAGCAAAGCCAGAGAGGTTAAGCCCAAACTGATAATTTGCGGTGCCAGCTCCTACAGCCGTGAATGGGATTATGCCCGCATTCGCGCCGTTGCCGATGAAGTTGGCGCACTCGTACTGGCCGATATCTCCCACCCTGCCGGCCTCATAGCCGCCGGTTTGCTGGACAATCCGCTGAAACATGTGCACATTGCCACCAGCACAACCCACAAAACACTGAGAGGCCCACGCGGCGGCATTATCATGATGGGAGCCGATTTCCCGAATCCCTGGGGTGAAACCACGCCCAAAGGCGAGGTAAAAATGATGAGCGCCCTGCTGGACGGAGCCGTTTTTCCGGGCACACAGGGCGGACCGCTGGAGCACGTGATTGCTGCCAAAGCCATTGCCTTTGGAGAAGCACTTCAGCCTGAATTTAAAACGTATCAGATGCAGGTGAAAAAGAACGCCGCCGCCCTGGCAGCAGGCATGGTGAGCCGTGGTTACAGCATCATCAGTGGTGGCACCGACAACCACCTGATGCTCATTGACCTGAGACCCAAAGGCGAGAACCTCACCGGCAAACTGGCCGAAAACACGCTGGGGCTCTGCGATATTACCGTGAATAAAAACACCGTTCCGTTTGAAACCCGCAGCCCGTTTGTAACCTCCGGCATCCGCCTGGGAACGGCCGCTGTTACCTCCCGCGGTCTCAACGAAATCGACATGGACGCCATTGCAGCACTGATTGACGAAGCGCTGATGAACCCGGAAAATTCAGATGTGCTTAACAGCGTGAAAAGCAAGGTGCATGCGCTGATGGCACGTTATCCGCTGTATGCGTAAATAGTTTTATTAGCTGTTTTTGCCCCTTGAAAGCCACTTCTTCCACTCGGGCAAAAACAAAAACATCCCTGTAAAAGCCCACAATCCGCAGGCAAGCAGGAAGCCGTTCAGGTCTGCCAGTTTTGAGGAAACCACCGAAAAAATGGAATGAGCAGCCACACAGCAAATCAACACATACAAAAACCTGAACTGAGGCAGGGAAAAGCCTTTGCGCTGAATAACCCAGAAGATACAAACCAAAACAAACAATGTCTGCGTAATTAAACCGGCCATGGCAGCGCCTCCAGCGCCTTGTGCAGGAATCAGCCACACATTAAAACCGGCATTTACCAGCACACACAAAACAGCCAGCATGGCCAGTTTTTTCAATTCCCCGGAAGCGGTGAGCCATGTGCCGAAAATGTGCACCAGGGCCATGGGTAAAAAACACGCCATGAGCGTTCCAAAAACTACAAAGTCAGCTTTGCCTGGAACTGCATAGAACATCTCCAGCAGCGGTTTAGAAAAAAACAAACCCGTAAACATCAGGGGCAAGGCCACATACAAAACAATGCGCAAATTGAGCCACAAAAGGCCGTCGGTGGGCTCACCGCGGCTGATCATTCGGCTGAAAAGCGGCAGCAATTGAGAGCTGATTAAGGAACTAAAAATCAGGGCGGCATCCAAAAAACGGAAGCTGCGTGCATACTGACCGACTTCGGCTTCGCCTCCTGCGGATAGATAGCGCAGCATTTGGGTATCCAGGCGCGTAAAGACAGCCATACACAGAGACAGCAATGCGAACCAGCGCATAGAAGACAGCAACGAAAATCCTTCCACCTGAGAAATGCGGTTGTCCGATGCATCCTGCTTGCGGGAATAAAACCAGGAGAAAAACAGGGAAACCGAATAGCCCGCCGTTTGCGCCAGCAAAAA
Organism: uncultured Flavobacteriaceae bacterium; assembly: GCA_964431045.1. Classification (GTDB taxonomy): domain Bacteria; phylum Bacteroidota; class Bacteroidia; order NS11-12g; family UBA955; genus RGEC01. Next base: position 2,144 of record CAYSIK010000051.1, on the reverse strand, counting down.
ATACAGCAGTCCTTCTTCCCCACTAAGTCCGCTGCCTGCAATGAGCCATGCAAGCAGTGCTACCGCAACAAGCCTGTCGGCCACTGAGGCAATGCTGTCGGTCTTAAACAGATGCCTGCCCTGCAGAATGGCCCTGAAATAAAGGGTAAACCCGGCCAGCACCTGATTCAGGATGACCAGCATTAAAAAACGCAGATCCATTTGCTGTACAAGTCCGAAAATGGCGGTAATGAGCACATACGACAGTGCCAGCCACATTCTCAGACCCAACAACCCTTTGGGAACCACATGTCCTGCATCCGATGCCACCCGGGTGGCGGTGTAATTGTTCAGTCCGAAATCCAGCAGAATATTGAACAGCAGGGCCAGTCCGAAAATACCGTAATACTTGCCATACAGGGCATCGCCCAGGCTGTTTTGGACCGCTACCTCAATAAAAAAGATCCAGACGGGCTTGATGAGCCAATTCAGGGCTTGCAAAAACAATAAATTACCGAGAAAAGCGCGTTTCAACCCAACAAAGAAAAAGAATAAATTCGCCAATCCGAAAAAAATCCGCTGATTTCGGTAACCGCAGGGAGCGCTCTGCACCAAAGCAAATTATTTTTGCACCGTGCACGACATCGAGCCGTACTACAACTGGTTGCACCTGTACAACGCTGCCGAAGACGAACAATCGCCGTTTTTTGGCCGTGAATACAGCGAATTTACCTTTACCCATGCGGTATACAACTACCTCATCCATCCGCAGTGGGATGCATTTGGCTCAAACACCCTGTATCTGAAAATTCTGTACGCAGATTACATAGACGGCTACGCCATCCTTGAAATGATTGGCGAGTGGAACGACGCCCTGTACAACGACATAATGATGCTGAAACGCGAAGTTATTGAAATGCTGGGTGAACAAGGCATTCAGAAGTTTATCCTCATCGGCGAAAACGTGTTGAATTTCCATGCCAGCGACGACAGTTATTACGAAGAGTGGTTTCAGGAAACCGAAGACGGCTGGATTGCCTTTGTAAATTGCAGGGACCACGTGCTGGATGAATTCCGCAGGGCGCGCATAGACTATTACATCAATTTCGGGGGAGATCTGGATACATTTCAGTGGCGCAGGTTGTCGCCAAGGCAGCTGCAGGAAGCGGTAGAGGCCGTTATCAGCCGCAGAATTGCCTGATTCAGAATATTATAAAAAGCCTTGAACCCTTGCAAGGGAAATTCTTTATTTTTGCAGTTCCAAATCATTGTCTGAGGGTATTGCTTTGGGACCTTTTATACAACCATGAGAGAAATTCAGTTCAGAGAAGCCTTGCGTGAGGCCATGACCGAAGAGATGCGCCGCGATGAGCGCGTGTTTTTGCTTGGAGAAGAAGTCGCAGAATACAACGGCGCCTACAAGGTAAGCCAGGGTATGCTCGCAGAATTTGGCCCGAAAAGGGTCATTGACACACCGATTGCGGAACTGGGCTTTGCAGGTATCGCGGTGGGTGCTGCTGCCAATGGTCTGCGCCCAATTTGCGAGTTCATGACCTTCAACTTCTCTTTGGTGGCCATTGACCAGGTAATTAATGCTGCGGCCAAAATGAACAGCATGAGCAATGGACAGTACACTTGTCCCATGGTGTTCAGGGGCCCTACGGGGAGTGCCGGTCAGCTGGCACAGCAGCACAGCCAGAATTTTGAAAACTGGTATGCCAATACCCCTGGCCTGAAAGTAGTGGTTCCCAGCAACCCTGCCGATGCCAAAGGTCTTTTGAAAACAGCCATCCGCGATGAAAACCCCGTGATTTTCATGGAAAGCGAACAGATGTATGGCCTGAAAGGCGCTGTTCCCGAAGAAGAATATTTATTGCCCATCGGAAAGGCACACATAGTAAAAGTAGGCAGCGATGTAACCCTGGTTTCCTTTGGAAAAATGATGCTGCGCGCCATTACCGCAGTGGAGGAGCTGGCCAAAGAAGGCATCAGCGCCGAGCTGATTGATTTGCGCACCGTTCGTCCTATCGATTACGACACCATCATCAACAGTGTAAAGAAAACCAACCGCCTGGTTATTTTGGAAGAGGCCTGGCCGCTGGCGAGCATCAGCTCAGAGATCAGCCATATCGTGCAGCGCAGGGCATTTGATTACCTCGATGCTC
>CAYSIK010000050.1:2892-13836 GCA_964431045.1 uncultured Flavobacteriaceae bacterium | reverse complement strand
ATTTGCAACAGTTTGCAATACTTGGTTCTGTTTTTTATGGCGCCGTGAATAAGGTGGATAATCCCAAAGTAGGACTTTTGAATATCGGTGAGGAGGAAGAAAAGGGAAGTATCTTTACCCGTGCAACGCATACATTGCTAAAAACCACCGGAGGAATAAACTTTGTTGGTAATGTTGAAGGAAGGGATATTTTTGGAGATGATTGCGATGTGATTGTCTGTGATGGCTTTACCGGTAATGTAATTATCAAAGTTTGCGAGGGTATGTATTATCGTCTTGCCAAACGTGGTGTTCAGGATGAATATCTGGATAAATTCAATTTCAAGCATTACGGAGGAAGCTCCATTTTGGGTGTAAATGCCCCTGTAATAGTAGGCCATGGTATTTCCAAAGCCGATACATTCGTAAAAATGATTGAGCTGGCTGCAGAAGAAGTTAGCAGTGGTATGATTCAGAAAATCAAGGATGCTGTTGCCGCTCACATAAATCCTCAAGCTACCGCCTGATGCAAAAAGTAACAGCTGCCATTACCGCCGTTGGAGGCTATGTACCTGAAACAGTTCTAACCAACAAGGATCTGGAAAAACTAGTAGACACTTCTGATGAGTGGATTACCACCCGCACGGGTATTAAGGAGCGTCACATTCTTCGCGAACCCGGAAAAGCCACCAGCGATATGGCTGTACGTGCAATTTTGCCTATGTTGGAGAAAAAAGGTATTTCTCCCGAAGAAATTGATGTGATTCTGGTAGGTACTATCACCGGAGATTATATTTTTCCTGCATGTGCCAACATTATTGCCGACAAAATTGGTGCAAAAAATGCCTGGGGTTTTGATATCGCCGCTGCGTGTTCAGGATTTTTATATGCACTGGAAACAGGTAGCCGTTTTATTCAAAGCGGTTCTAAAAAAGTACTGGTTTGCGGATTCGATAAAATGAGCTCCATCATAGATTACACAGACAGAAATACCTGCATCATCTTTGGTGATGGGGGCGGTTGTGTTTTGCTGGAGCCCAACACAGACGGATATGGTGTGCGTGATTCTATTCTCAAAATGGATGGTAGCGGTCGCGAGTTCCTTTACCAGCCTGCCGGTGGTTCTATGAGTCCGCCGACACTTGAAACGGTTAGCAACCGACAGCATTACGTTTATCAGGAGGGTAAAACTGTTTTCAAGTTTGCCGTGACCAACATGGCCGATGTGAGTTACGATATCATGGAAAGAAACGGATTGAATGCAAATTCCGTTGACTGGCTGATAGCCCACCAGGCAAATCTCAGAATTATCGATGCCACTGCCGAGCGCATGGGACTTGATAAGGAAAAGGTTCTTGTGAATATAGACCGTTACGGCAATACTACAGCCGGAACCCTTCCCTTGCTGATGTCAGATTTTGAAAAGAAATTCAAAAAGGGAGATAACCTCATTCTTAGCACCTTTGGCGGAGGCTTTACCTGGGGAAGTATCTACGTTAAATGGGCCTACGATACCGCCTGATTTACAAAGTGAAAATAGCCCGGTAGATAAAGTCGGCATCCTTTTCATAGCCTCCACAATATTTTTCAGATACGAGTTTTAAACCAATCTTTTCTTGCAGATAAAGTGTATTCAGTTCATTTTCTGCTGAGAAAACGGAACAAGTCAGATAGATTAGCTTTCCGCCCGGTTTAAGAAATGACAGGGCGTTTTTGACAATCTGGCGTTGCCTTTGGGAATAATGATCCAAATCAGATTCAGAAAAAACGGAGAGCATTTCGGGGTTTCTCCTCCAGGTTCCGCTGCCAGTGCAAGGTACATCGCAAATGATGGTATCAAATACGGGTTTTGTGATGTTGATTTTATCATCAAAAATCAGGCTTTTGGGCGCAATGGATAAATCAGCTGTTCCTGAAAAGGGCTGGGGCTTGCCTTCTGCTGAAAATCGCTGCAGTGCATTATGAACCATTTGCGAACGGGTATCAGAAATGTAGAGTGTTGCCTCAGGGTTTAGTTCAGATACAAGCAGTGCTTTCCCACCCGCGCCAGAGCAGGCATCCCAGATCAGCGATGCACCGCAAAGTATTTCTTCATTCAAAGATTCCTGGCTGCCAAGATCCTGTATTCGGCACCAGCCCTTGATAATGATATCGTCCAGGTTTTCATGGCCGGTTTTAAGCAGTTGTTGGCCGTATTCTTCATATGGGATGGTTCTTTGGATCAGGTAAGCGAACAGTTCTTCGCGGTGCCGCAAATTTATTCTTAGCCATACCGGTGCCTTTTGCCCAAACCATAAATTCAGTTTATCCGGATTGATTTTATCAGATATCCGATTTTCAAAGTGTTTGTAAGGCTCCCAAATTTCTCTCGTAAAACGCTCAATTTCAGCAAAATCAGCGCCCGGTTTAATTCCGGGAAACAAATCCGGTAATATGTCGGAAAACGCTGAATTATCCGGGTGTATCCTAATTAACCCAGCCAGTATGCGTTGTTCTAGTGTTAACCGTGAGCCAAAATCACCCAGTCTCCAGTAGCCATAAAAAGCCTCACGGTAAAACTTTCTGTCTTTGCTGCCAAATTGTTTGTGCTGTCTGAAAATATCCTGAAGCCAAAGGTGAAATGGCGTTTTTGAAGGATACCCGGCAATGAGCTCTGCCGCAATACGCAATCTGTTTTTAACCGGATTCAGGGTTCTATTTCCTCCCGCATGCCTTCTGACAAACGAATAAAGTGCAAACCAAAGTTTACCACTTCATTATTGTATTTCTTTAAATGAATATGGTTGATAAAACCCCGATAATCCATATTGAGCATGTGGTTGATGAATGAGTCGCCAAACGCCATAAGACCATAGCCTGTGAAAAGTGCCTGATCATATCCGATAAAGGCATATTTGCTGGGATCGCTAAAGTAAGTCTCATAATACAAATCTTCAAACACCACCGATGAAGTATCTCCGGGTGTTTTAACACTCACTTCCGGATATAAAATCCATGGATCGTTTTTGTTTACGATAGTTTTATACGTACCATGCCAGTCGTGATGTGCAATTATCCAGGATTGTTTTTTGTTTTTAATCATTTTTTCGAGATCCTGCTTAATGCTTATTTTTTCAATGGTACTGAAAATGATAAAACTGTCACTGCGGTTAATGGAACCAGTGAGTTTGCCATTGTTGAGGGTAACAAATTTAATTTGATTAAAGGCCATTTCATGCGCAGCTTTTTTAATTCGTGCTGCATCTTTTTTGGATTCAGCACCTGCATCTGAAACAATATAAAACCTATGTTTTGGGAATATTTTGACGGCTTTTTCAAAAGTAGAAATGAATCTCACGCTGTCTGGCACAAAAAAATTAACCATTCCGTTGCCCTCAGCGGCTGGTTGACAATACTTGAGGGGTGAAATAAGCGTGATTCCCTTTCTGCGGCAAAATTGTTCAACAGGAGCCATGTCTTTTGGATAAACAGGCCCAACAATTATACTGGCATCATCCAGGGAACCGCCCTGCAGCAGATTTTCAAGTGCAAAGCTGTCTTTTTCACTGTCAAATACAGCAATTTCTGTTTTGAAACCATCTTCCTCAAGACGGCGCGCTCCCATAACAAAACCCTGGTAATAATCCAGCATTGCTTCGCCTACAGCTGTATGGTTTCCTGTTGATTTGAAAGGTAAAACCAGGGCAATTTTATATTTTTTTGTATGATGGTTTTGGGCAAATGCAGTAGCAGCTGTCAGAAACAGCGCAGAGAAAATGGTTATATGCAGAAATGTCTTTCTCATTCCCACTCAATGGTGGCGGGTGGTTTAGAGCTGATGTCATAAACTACCCTGTTTATGCCTTTAACACGGTTGATAATGCTATTGCTTATATCTGCCAGTACCTCGTATGGAATGTGCACCCAGTCTGCAGTCATGCCATCAGTGCTGCTCACGGCTCTAAGTGCCACAACCTGCTCGTATGTTCTCTCGTCACCCATCACACCTACACTTTGTATAGGAAGCAGAATGGTGCCGGCCTGCCATATTTGATCATACCAGCCATATTCTTTCAGTTTTTCAAGGTAGATAGAGTCGGCTTCCTGCAGCAGCTTTACTTTATCCTCTGTTATATCGCCAATAATACGGATTCCCAGGCCCGGACCGGGGAAGGGGTGGCGGTTTAAAATCTCAGAAGGCAGGTTCAGTGCTTTACCCACGCGGCGCACTTCATTCTTAAATAAAGAGCTCAAAGGTTCTACAATGCCCAGATGCAATGATTCGGGCAATCCACCCACGTTGTGGTGGCTTTTGATGGTAGCACTGGGTCCTTTCACACTTACACTTTCTATTACATCCGGATAAATGGTGCCCTGGGCGAGCCATTTGGCATCCTGAATTTTTTTCGATTCGTCCTGAAATACCTCAACAAACACCCTGCCAATGATTTTACGTTTGGTTTCAGGATCGGTAACACCGGTCAATTCGCCATAAAATCTTTGGGAAGCATCAATCCCGTGAATATTAAGATTGAGTTGTTCGTAGGCCTTTAGGACCTCTTCATATTCATTTTTTCTCAGCAGTCCATTGTTGATGAAAATACAGTGCAGTTTGGGGCCAATGGCTTTGTGCAGCAGCAGTGCAGCCACAGAACTGTCTACACCACCGCTCAGGCCGAGTATAACCGTATCAGAGCCAACCTGCTCACGAATCTTTTGAACCGTTTCATCGATAAAATGTCCGGGAGTCCAGTCGCCACTGCATTCGCAGATGTTAAAGAGGAAATTTGAGAGTAGTGCAGAACCTTCTGTACTGTGGTATACTTCCGGATGGAACTGAATACCGTATGCCTGTGGATAGGCGCCAAGTTTAAATGCTGCAACCGGAATAGATGCAGTAGTTCCAATAATGGTGCTGCCTTCGGGTACTTTCAGTATGCTGTCGCTGTGGCTCATCCAAACCTGGCTTTCGTATTGTAAACCTTCCAGCAGATGGTTTGGCTCGCCGGTTTGAATCAGCATGGCCCGTCCATATTCACGGTGGGCCGATTTGCCGACTTCTCCGCCCATTTTTTTTGCCATCAGCTGGGCTCCATAGCAAACACCCAGGGTGGGTGCGTGGCTAAGAAGAGAATTAAGATCCACATCCGGAGCCTCAGTTTCGTTTACAGAGCTTGGGCTTCCGGAAAGAATAATGCCCTTGATGTGCGGTCCTGGCTGTGGATAGTGGTTAAATGGATGAATTTCACAATATACATTCAGTTCGCGAATGCGTCGGGCAATCAGTTGTGTGTATTGAGAGCCAAAGTCAAGTATGAAGATGGTATCAGTCATCAGCGATACTGCGAAATTACAGCAATTAAGGCGGTGCGCCCTAACTTGATTTGTAAATTTATGGAAAAAGACTAATCTGCGCTTTTAGCAGTGTAAATGTTTTGCGGTGATGTGCTGTAGCACCCAGCCGGGATATGGCCTCGCGGTGTTTTTCTGTAGGATATCCCGCATTTTTGTCCCACCCAAATTCCGGAAATTCAAGATGTAACTTCTCCATCATTTCATCCCGATGGGTTTTGGCCAAAATGCTGGCTGCGGCTATGGAAACGAACCTGGAATCACCTTTAATCATGGTGTTGTAGGGTATGTCTCTGAAGGGTTTAAATCGGTTTCCGTCCACCAGGATATGTTTGGGTGTAACGGTTAATCCCTCAAGTGCCCTGTGCATAGCCATGATACTCGCATTCAATATGTTAATATGGTCAATTTCTTCCGGTGTACAAAGTGCTACCTGCCAACAAATTGCCGCATTTTCAATAATGGGCCTAAGTTCATCGCGGTGCTTTTTAGAAACTTGCTTGCTGTCGTTTAACAAAGGGTGGTGAAAATCCGGTGGCAGAATGACGGCTGCAGCCACTACCGGACCTGCAAGGCAGCCCCGTCCGGCTTCGTCAGTGCCGGCCTCGGGGAAAAGTCCGCTGTGGTTTGAAATCAAGGGCATATCAGCGTAACTTTAATTTAATGGCCAGTCGGTATTTGTGAAACACCTCCAGCGCCTGATACCTGCAAATCTGAAATCCGGCTTTTCCATCCAGAAAACCTTGTTTAATCAGATAATTTTTCGTATATTTAAACAAAGGGCTGAAAAGCATTTTTAAAATCAGCCAAATCAGAGGTTTTTGTGAAAATTGTTCCGCAGCAATGCCTGCAAATTTGTGAGTCTGCTTCACCATTGCCTCGTGGGTAGGGTAGGTGTTATGTAAAATATCGCCCTGTAAATGTGCAGAAACCCGCCCGGGGGTTAATTCAAAACGATCATGCGGATTGATGCCGGTCCAGGCACCGCAGTCTTTTTTCCATAGCCGTAATTTGGAATCGGGATACCAGCCGCAGGTTTTGATGGGTTTTCCACAGTAAAAATTAAGTCGGTTCATACTGAAACCGTGCACATTTCCTGTAAAATCGCTTTCTTTCAAAGATTTAATGCCTTCCAGTAAGGTGGCATCCGGCTTTTCATCCGCATCCAGGCTCAGTACCCAGGCGTGTGAAGCGAGGTCTTTGGCCCTGTTTTTTTGCTGGATATGGCCGTCAAATGCGTGTTGTTCAAATCGCACTCCCTTCTCCCTGCTAATGTGTTCGGTGTTGTCTATAGAGAAACTGTCCAGCACCAGGATTTCATCGGCAATTTCCCGCACCGAATCAATGCAGGTTCCAATGTTATTCTCTTCGTTTTTGGTGATGATGACCACAGACAGCGGAGTCATGCAGCAAAGAAAAGGGATTTTGGAAGGAAATGGTTTTTGTTTAATTTAGAATGTAAATTTTATCGGATAAATAACGTTTGCCATTCTTTGATAAAACCATAAGATTGTATAAGCCCGAAGGTACTTTTTCCAGTTTTATTACCATATAACCCTCAGGTGTGATTGTGAAAGCATTGATTGCAATTTTTTGCCCTGTACTATTAATCAAATCTACTTTGTATAAATACTGGCCACCCGGTATGAAAACCTGAAAACAATCTGTTGAAACAGGGTTGGGGTAAATTTGAATATTGGTATTTTTTATTTTTGAGTAAGTTGAAGTTGTCGAAAATTCATGAGCCCCGATGTCCGGAATTGCGCCTGCGATTGTATTGCCCCAAAAATCCCGATTTCCGGAATTTATGTTAAACAAGGTTTGCAGATTCAGACCTGCGTCAATTGCGGCTGAATTTTTCTTTAAAACATAATTGATTAGCTGCTCATTGGTTTTCGGGAATAGGGTTAGAGCAATTGTTCCTATGCCTTCAAGATTCGGATCGGTATAAATTCCGTGTGCAGTTGAATTTGATTTTTCACAATGAATACCCGCATTTCGGAAGTCGGATAATGTGCTGTATGTGTTACTTCCATATATCCATTTTGGATTTGCAGATGCAGACCAATAGAGATTACCCTTAAAGGCGGGGTTTTCTGCAACAAATGCATTTGGTATGTTTACAAAAGGTAATCCTCCGCTCGTTAGAAAAATATTATTGTAACATTGGATGTTTTTCATGCTAGTACCGTAATCAGTAATCTGAAATGCACTAAAGCTGGGGTAAGCATTCTTTGCTGAGGGATTTGCTATAATTGTGTTATGGTAAAATTGAAGCTTATTCCATGTAGTATTTGGAGCCGTAAATAAAGTAACCGGACTGTTATTGGTTAATGCATCATTCACACTTATGTTAAATCTAATTATGTTGTTTCCCCAGGGTCTTGCACCATCAAAATTTCCCAGTAAATATCCCGCACCATCATTATCATGAGCGTAGCAATATTGAATTTTTGAATTTGTTACTCCGCCGTCTAAATCGAAACCAAGTCCATCACAACCTTTTCCTAAACCGGATGAGTTGTGGTGAGATTCGCAAAACTGAATATTGATTCTGTTGGCAGACCATACCCAAATACCTCCCGGTCCTCCACAAGCTGTATTCTCAGTACCTGTGTGGTGTGCGCAGGTGTATTCGATTAATGCACTGTCAATTTGTGATAAGACTATTCCACTGCCTTTATGGGTTGAAGCACTGTAGCCCGGGATATTATATACTTCGCAGCCTGTAAGGTGAAATTTACCATGATTGTAAGTTTGAGTATTCTGATCATCATAAGCTATACTTACTATTCCATTTTCCCTGCAGTCGTGGACTGAACAGTTTTGAATCAGAACATTTTCAAACCCACTCTTTACATTCACATCCCATTTACTAATGAACCGTATTCCGCAATACCCAAATTGAGAAATTTCTGTATTTTTTAGTTCAATACCTGACAATTTTCCGGTTGGTAAATCGGTATAGAACTGTATGCCATCCATGTCTTTGGAAAGGGTTGTTCCCGGTCCTTCAAAAATCAGATTTTCAATTGTAATTCCTTGTGTGTTGGTTGCTTTAAACCCACAAACTGCAGACGAATTTGTTTTAATTTTTGCCTTTCCGCCAGTTCCATAACTTTTTAATACTAACTTGGTAGTGGAATTTCCTGCATCAAATGCGTCAAAATTTAGATTGCCTGCAAATGTTTTTCCACCTTCAAATAAAAGGGTATCGCCGGGTTTAAAAGAGAATGAATTTACCTTAGTCAAATTCGTCCAGGCTGTTGCTACTGACAGTCCATCTGTGTTATTTCCCGTAGTGTTTACGTAATAAGTTGTCGACATGGAATTGGAAGTATTGAGCAAGTTTACCAATCCTTGTGCATACCACCTTGCCAAATAGTCGTTGGGATGCAATGAATTAGAGTGGCAATGGGTTGCGCCCTTCCTTTTGTATATGGTATCGCTCAAAGAAGTCATGTCAAAAACAGCAATACCCGGTCCCTCAAGTGATTTTAATTCCTGAAGAAAGCCGTACATAATGGTATTCCCATTTGCAGGAGAGCCCGGTGAATTTACATCCGGAAGCATATTCCCAATAAGTATAAACTCAGCATTGGGACAACCCAATTTGATTTTATCTATGCAGCTTTTCATGCTGGCCCTAAATGCAGCTGCTGTTGTGGTTCCCCAAATATCATTCATGCCCATATCCAGAATAACCAAATCCGGATTATTGGGATTGACCATTTCTTTACAATATTTATCAATCCATGCTACCGTTTTCCCACCACATGAACCGTTGATGATATTTACTGTAGTATTGTATTTGCTAGCCAGTTCTTCACCAAACAAATCCACATAGCTGTGCATGTATGGTGCAGTAGGCTTGAAGTTTTTATCATCACCGGCAAATCCACTAACGTTTAGTCCTGCTGTAATACTCATTCCATATGCTTGTAATGTTAGGATTTGTTTGTTCTTAAGTTTACTAACAGTATTGGGTAGTAATGTTCCTTTTGCTGCAATAATGGTATTACCTTGCCAGTCTTGGCGGTCCGGTATATAGGTTACACAAGTCCAGGATGCAGGGTTTACATTCATTAACCCATTGGGTTGTCCATTTCCTTTTACCCCAGCTTTTAAATTGTATGAAGAGGAAACGGTAGCGCTTTTTTGTATTATTTTGTTTCCGCTAATGGTGTAATCTGTGTTCTCTGCAAAAGTGCGTTGGAAGTCATAATTAGTTACTTTTATAATTTTCTTTGGTGAAAACATCAATCGGGCACTGCTGTTGATTCCGGAGAGTAAAACAAGTTCATTGAAAATGGTATCGCTGCTCCAGAAAGGAAGCATATACTCTCGTTTGTTACAACTGGGTGGATTTGCAGAATAATTTGGAAACTCATAATATCCACCATTTGCAGGAGTCACTACCACCCAGGCCGTTTTGGCAGGAGTGGCAGACCAGCCCGCTTCATTGGCATCTACAGATAATATTGCTATGTTGTTTATATCATAAAACACACAGCTTCCTCCGGCGTAGTATATAATATTGGGTTTTGCGGCTACAGCCCCCGCTGGTGGTTGACTTCGAATAATGGAGTGGTTAAGTATAGTTGCCCAAAGTATTAAGATAAACTTTGTTTTCATAATTTGTAAAACAAAAATAGTTAAATCTTCCTAATTTGTAAAACAAAAATAGTTAAATCTTCCTAAATGAAATCATTGTGATTGGCTTGGCGGATGATTGAAGTATTATCAACCTTAACTTGGTGGTAAAACCCGAAATTGCTTGTTAATTCGCGTAGCAGATGGAAACTTCTTTGAACCTGACATCCAAAATGCCGGGAACGGGCACAACGATTTTCGCCGTTATGTCGGCACTGGCAAACGAACACGGAGCCGTTAATCTAGCACAGGGATTTCCGGATTTTAATTGTCCTGAAAAGCTTATTGACAGGGTGAATTACTACATGCGGGCAGGTAAAAACCAGTATGCGCCTATGCCCGGAGTGCCAGAATTGCGCAAGAAGATTGCTGAAAAAACCTTGAAATGCTATGGAACAGAATATGACTGGCAATCTGAAATAACCGTTGTAGGAGGTGCCACGCTGGCCCTTTTTTGTGCCATTAGCGCTGTGGTAAAAGAAAATGACGAGGTCATTGTCATCGAACCTGCCTACGACAGCTACATACCCGCCATTACCCTAAACGGCGGAAAGCCTGTTTTCAGTAAGTTGAAATATCCTTCCTATCAGATAGACTGGCAGGAGATTAAAAAGCTAATAAACTTCCGCACCCGGGCCATTTTGATCAATTCTCCCCACAATCCTTGCGGAACCGTTATGACAGCCGCAGATATGCAGGAACTGGAGCGGCTTACCGAGAATACGGACATTGTGGTAATCAGCGATGAGGTGTATGAGCATATTTTATTTGATGGACTGAAGCACCAGAGTGCATGCATGTTTTCAGGTTTGGCATCGCGTAGCTTTATTATTTCATCTTTCGGTAAAACATACCACAACACCGGCTGGAAAATGGGATATGTGCTGGCTCCGCAGAAATTAACCGCGGAATTCAGAAAAATATACCAGTATGTGGCTTTTAGCACGAGTACACCAGTTCAATTTGCCTTTGCCGATTTTC
>CAYSIK010000050.1:0-2882 GCA_964431045.1 uncultured Flavobacteriaceae bacterium | reverse complement strand
ATGATGAAGCACATTACCGGGGATTACCGGATTTTTACCAGCAAAAACGGGATTATTTCCGCGATTTGATAAAGGATTCACGATTTAAATTGTTTCCTTGTTCAGGTTCCTATTTTCAATTGTTGGGCTACGATAAAATCAGCAAAGAACAGGATTATGACCTGGCTGTGAGGCTAACCAAAGAAAATAAAATCGCAGGTGTGCCTGTGAGTGTTTTTTACCACGATAAAACAGACAATCATGTGCTGCGTTTTTGTTTTGCCAAAAACGAGGAAACCCTTACCCAGGCAGCTAATATTTTATGCAAACTCTAAAAATACGAGCCATACAATCCGATATTCTCTGGGAAAATCCCAAGGGAAACCTTGAAAAGCTTACGGTCATGCTTGAGGATGCAGCGTCAGGTGAACTGATAGTATTGCCCGAAATGTTTGCTACCGGCTTCAGTATGCGTCCCGATAAAATTGCACAGCCCATGCATGGCGAAATTGTGGCCTGGATGTGCGATAACAGCCATGAAAAAATGATTTGCGGCACCGTAGCCATAGAAGAGGCCGGGAAATACTACAATCGCTTTATAGCCTGCTATGGCGGAACCGTGGTCGCTGTTTATGATAAGCGGCATTTGTTCAGTTATGCCGGGGAGGATAAACATTACTCTGCCGGAAATTCAAATATCGTTTTTGAATACAGAGGCTGGAAAATAAAGCCACTTGTTTGTTACGATTTGCGTTTCCCTGTATGGTGCAGAAACAGGGAAGTAGCCGATTTAATGATTTTCTGTGCCAACTGGCCTTCTGCCAGAATACATGCCTGGAACACATTATTGCCAGCCAGGGCCATTGAAAACCAGTGTTACGTGTTGGGGGTGAACAGGGCAGGGGCCGATGGGAATGGAAAAATGCACAATGGTCATTCCCAGTTGCTGGATCCGTTGGGAATCTGTATGCACAATATGGGTGAAGCGGAGCGAAAGGCAACCTTTGAAATCGAAACCCAGAAAATTCAATCTGTGAGGAATGAATTTCCTTTTTTGAAGGATGCCGATGATTTTAAATTTCTTTTTTAAAAAAATATTTAATTGATTTACTGATAATCGTACAGTAAATCGCACAATTTAATGTCTAGTATAGCACATACCTTTCGCATGCGGTCTACTGTCATTTTTTCAGGCATTTTTTCGCACAGCGAATACGACTGCTGTGTGATGTGCAATTTTTTTGCAATGTACTCCTGACTAAATCCTCGGGTCGCTCTAGTGGCCCTGATTTTTTCAGAAAGAGTAGGCTTGTTGCTTGCTTTCATTCTTGTTTCTTTTGAGTTGCAAAGTAAGTACTACGCTACAATAATAGATAGTACTTCACAACAATAATAGATAGTACTTCACAATACTTCATTGTTTAGCCTAAAAAAATCAATTTAACTGTGTGAAAACCAGTAGTGTTGGACTTTTTAAACCTAAATCTTATACGAATGTAGTATGTTCTTTTTATTAATTCAAATATACACAATTGACATTTATCATATCATTTGTAAAATTAATCTACAATAATACCGCCTTTTTTCACTTCACCTCCCGAGGCCATTAGCAGATAACTTTTTATAAAAGGCCATAAATCACCATCCATTACATGTTGAATATTGCTGGTTTCTTCCCCGGTTCGCACATCTTTCACCAGTTTATAGGGATGAAAAACATAGTTTCGGATTTGAGAACCCCATTCAATTTTCATTTTTGAATCTTCGATGGCAGCCCTTGCCGCATTTCGTTTCTGTATTTCAAGCTCATACAACCGGCTTTTTAGCATTTGCATTGCTCTTTCTCTGTTTGCCAGCTGGCTTCGTTCTACCTGGCATACAACCACTATGCCTGTAGGGATGTGGGTGAGCTGCACTTTGGTTTCTACTTTGTTTACGTTCTGTCCGCCTGCACCGCCGCTTCGGCTGGTTTGCAGTTCCACATCGGCCGGTTTTATGTCGATTTCTATACTATCATCGGCCATTGGATAAACATATACGCTGGCGAAAGAGGTATGCCTGCGCGCGTTGCTGTCGAAAGGAGAGATGCGCACCATGCGGTGTACCCCATTTTCCCCTTTCAGGTAACCAAAGGCAAAAGGGCCGTCAATTTCAAGGCTCACGCTCTTTATGCCGGCTACTTCGCCATCAGTTCTTTCCAGTTCAGAAACCTTGAATCCGTTTTTTTCTGCCCACATCAGGTACATGCGCATCAGGATTTCGGCCCAGTCGCAGCTCTCGGTACCGCCGGCACCGGCATTGATTTCCAGTACACAACCCAGGTGATCTTCCTCGCTTTGCAGCATATTGCGGAATTCCAGGTCTTCCACTGTCTGGCAAAGCTGCGCGTACTGTTTGTCTATTTCTTCGGAAGTGGCTTCGCCGGCTTCGGCAAATTCTACCAGTACATCCAGGTCATCCAATCCGGAAGTGCAGGCAGCATAAGCATCTGTCCAGCTTTTCTTTTCCTTTAATTTTTTAAGGTGTGCCTCTGCTTTCTTGGGATCATCCCAAAAATTGGGATCCAGGGTGCGTTCTTCTGCGTCGGCGATTTCGGCTATCTTTCTATCGATGTCAAAGATACCTCCTCAAGGCCTCTACACGGCCCCTTATATCTTTATGCTGATCGGTGTTCATGCCGCAAAGATACGGCATTTCAGGTATTTTATGCTGTGCTTTCCGGTCCCACGGCTTTCTGGTAAACAGCCAGGCAGCGTTTTCGGGCCACTTCGTGTTCAATCACGGGCCTGGCATACTGCAGAGAATTCCATTCGGGAACCCATTGTTTGATGTATTTGCATTCCGGATCAAACTTCACGGTTTGCAAATGAGGATTAAATACCCGGAAATAGGGCGCTGCGTCC
>CAYSIK010000049.1:9388-14083 GCA_964431045.1 uncultured Flavobacteriaceae bacterium | reverse complement strand
AAGTTCATGTGTATGAGCGCAGGCCTGACATGCGTCAGGGAACCTATCAGGGTGGAAGGAGTATCAACCTTGCCTTGTCTACCCGCGGAATCCGTGGTTTGGAAAAAGCCGGTATAGCCAAAGATATACTGGAAATCGCCATTCCCATGACCGGCCGTATGATGCATGACCGTGCCGGTAACCTGGCTTATCAGCCTTATGGTAAAGAGGGACAGGCCATTTATTCAGTATCGCGCGGAGCGCTCAACATACGGTTACTTCAGCTGGCTGATGCTTTTCCCAATATTCACATGTATTTTGACCACAAGTGCACTTTCTGCGATCCGGAATCGGGGATTACCCGCTACACGGACGCCAATGGCAACGCGGTTGAAGACAAGGCGGATATTGTCATTGGAACCGATGGTGCATTCAGCGCGGTGCGCGATGCTTTCATGACAAGCCGTTTCAATTACTCACAAACTTACGAAGCCCACGGATACAAGGAACTGGAAATTACGCCCGATGAAAACGGTGAATTTCGACTTCAAAAAAATTCCCTGCATATCTGGCCGCGAAGCAGTTTTATGATGATTGCACTGCCCAATCCAGGCGGCAATTTTACCTGCACTTTGTTCATGCCCTTTGAAGGTGAAAACAGTTTTGCTATGCTCAATACTCCCGAATTGGTAAAAGACTTTTTCCAACGGGAGTTTGGCGACGCCGTGGAAATGATGCCGGGCCTAATTGATGATTTTTTTGGCAATCCTACAGGAACGCTGGCTACCATGCGGTGTTATCCCTGGGTGAAGCAAAAGGCCGCCTTGCTGGGTGATTCGGCCCATGCCATCATTCCTTTTTACGGACAAGGCATGAATTGCTGTTTTGAAGATTGTATCGTGCTCGATGAATTGGTTGAAGAAAACCATGGTGACTGGTCAAAAGCACTTGATGCCTATCAAAAATCGCGCAAACCCAATGCGGATGCCATTGCCAGTCTGGCCATACAGAACTTTGTGGAGATGCGCGATTTGGTAGGAACGGAGGCTTTCCTCCATCGCAAACATGTGGAACACGATTTAACTGAACTTTACCCGGATCTGTTTAAAAGCCAGTACGAGCTTACCACTTTTCATACCACACCCTACAAGTACGCGTTGGATATGGGGGCCAAAAACGACCGTTTGCTAAATTATATCATTGATGGCAAACTGGAGGGTAAGCTTACCGACAGAACCTTTATGGAGCCGCTGATTCAGCAGATGCTGGCGGATTGATTTCCACTTTTTTAAACAGGTAAAATATCCCGTAAACGACTGCAAAATGAAGCAGTCCGGCCAATTCCAGGCCTAAGATATACCAGGGCCATTCACCAATCACAAAGGGATTGTCGGCGATGGGTTTTTCACTCAGATACATATAGTTTCCCCCGGTGAGATAGTTTGCTAAACCCACAAGAGCCAGCACAGGCTGGGTAAACAGCCATACCCTAAACCAGCTGTGTTTGCGCAGTTTCATGCCGTAAACGGCAGAAGCAAATACCGCCATGGCAAAAATACCGGCGTGGGCAATGTAGTATTCGGCGTATAAAAAAGGCGAAAATCCGTGGGTGAGTTCCGGGGTGATAATAGAATGAAATGCGCCCGGAAGCCCCCAGTAAACCAGCAACTCAAACAGATTTTGACCCGGCCTGAAATGGATAATTCCCGCAATAATGACGCTCATGGAACACAAATGCAGGGGCAGGGAGCTATGCAGGTGCCATTTGCCTGCGTTCATCAGATAAAAATGCTGTATGATAATGATGAGTAGGATAAATGCGCCAATGATTTTTCCTACCCCTAATTTGTATTCATCATCCTTTTTTTTAAGCAAATAGGGAGGTAGCAATATAAAAGCGAGGGAGAATAACAGACCTCCAAACCATTCGTTGGTGCCCGGGGAAATGGCATAGTGCATTTCGCAATAAACCCCTAAAAAACGGTTTTAACAACCGTGCACGTTTAATTTTTGTTTTGTTTCTGCTTTGCCCGCACCATAGAGTCTACATACCGTGGATTGTAATCGGTTCGGTAACCGCCTTTTCTCAGTGATTTGCGTCCTTTGAGTTTGTATTGATAAATCACGTAACCGGTGCCAAGAATGATGGCGATAAAAGCAACCAGAGCAATAATTTTGTGGGATTTTTTCTGCATGAATTATTGTTCTAATACAATACCGGTTTGGGCCGAAATGTTTTGAAGATCGCTCCAAACTTTTTCCACCAGTGGAATGCCATGCAAGGTTCTTTGGCTGTGGTGAATTCGTTCCTTATCACCCGGGATTTGCACCGGATTCTCATTTTCAAGGGGTTGGGTGGCCCGGAATCGCTGAATCCATTGATCCATATGTTTTTTAAATTCTTCGGCCGGCCTGAAACCGTCAATTCGCCATGCCCCCACAAAATGTCCGATGCCTTTGCCGGGGAGATTATTAAGTGGGTCGAGAAAGGCAACAAATGGCGGAACCCAAGGGCCGTAATTGGCACCGCTGAGTACACCGCTGAGGATATCGACCACAGCGCTTAATCCATAGCCCTTGTAGCTTCCGTGATCCAAATCGCTGCCCAGGGTGAGCAGCATGCCGCCATTTTTGAGCTCAGCGGGATTGTCGCTGTCTGAGCCGTCTTTTTGGGTAAGCCATCCCGAAGGGATTTTTTTACCTGCACGCTCTGCTATTTCCAGTTTGCCGTTGCTGGCAGCGGATGTGGCCATATCCAGCACAAAAGCGGGTTCGTGCAAGGCAGGAATGGCCAGGCAGATGGGGTTGGTTCCGAGCATGCGTTCTGCTCCCAGCGCCGGTGTCACCAGCGGACTAGCATTGGTAACCGCAAAACCAATCATATTGTGGGGAAGGGCTTTCATGGCGTGATAAGCTGCTATGCCAAAATGGTTGCTGTTTTGAATGGCGACCCAACCACTTCCCACGTTTTTGGCCTTTTCGATGGCAATATCCATGGCCGCCGGTGCAGAAACAAGACCAATCCCGCCATCAGCGTCAAATGAAGCCGTGGAGTGTGATTCATGGATGATTTTCATAGCGGGCTCAGGATTGATCCGCTTTTTTTCTATCAGCCGGAGGTAGCCTGACAAGCGCGCAACGCCGTGCGAATCGATACCGCGCAAATCAGCAGAGATTAAAACATCAGCCGACAGACGGGCGTTTTCTGCTGAAAATCCGTAATGCTCAAAAACACGTTCAACCCAGTTTTGGAGTTTTTCGCGTCCAATCAATACTTCTGCCATCATCAATTGATTTTTCCCAGCCATTTTTCAAGGGCGGGTGATTTCTTGTCTTTTTCAAAACCCAGTGAAAGTGAATAGCGTCCCGTGGTTGAAAACACAAAATCAATTTCCCTTACAATACCACCCCGAGAGATGAGCAGTCTGGAATTCCCGGGGAAAGATAATTTTTTTATCAAATCATCGGCATCGTTGTTGATACGGAAACCATTCAGGGCAATCAGTTCGTCATTCACATTTACCCCGGAGTTCCAGGCAGGTGTATTGCTTTCAACAAACTTTACCAAAGTTTTCCCGTTTTCAGCGGCGGTGGTCATTCCGCTTACCTGGCGTTGGTCTGTTTTAATATTAACCGTTAATCCGGCTTCACTGAAAATACCCTGATATTCGGGCGTTTCTAGCGATCTCACGTGTTTGTCAAAAAAGGCTTTCAAATCCGTTCCCGCAACTTCTGCGGCGGCAGCTTCAAATTCCGCCACGGTAAAGCCTCTTTGTTTTTCGGTGTAATACCTTTTCCAAAGCAGGCGCATCAAATCGTCCAGGTTCTTTTTCCCTTGCGTAACGGTGCTGATTTTCGCATCCAGTAAGGCAGCTACCACCAAGCCTTTGGCGTAATAGCTGATACTGGTGTTTTTGCTGTTTTCGTTGGGGCGGTATTCTTTAATCCAGGCATCATGGCTGCTCTGTGCCAGGGTTTGAACCCTGCTGCCGGGGCGGTTCTCCAGGTCGTTTACATAGCTTTCCAGCGTAGCCAGAAACTGTGCGGGTTTCACAAAACCTGCCCTCAGCATGGCCAATTCATCGTAATAGGATGTAACGCCTTCGGCTACCCAAAGCTGTTCGGTGTAATTTTCTTCGTGGTAATTGAAAGGTCCCAGTTCCACCGGACGTATGCGTTTTACATTCCACAGGTGGAAATATTCATGGGCACACAGGCCCAGAAAGGATTTGTATTTGGCTTCGTCTTTCCAGTTGAGGCGGCTCATTACCACCACCGTGCTGTTCAGGTGCTCAAGCCCACCGCCGCCGGCTTCCACATTTTGTACAATGAACAGGTATTCCACATCAAAAGTCCACTCTTGGTGATTGCCAATCTGAATGGGCGAATCGGCAAGTTCATCGTAGTGCTGAAAAGTGTAGTAGCCTTCTTTGTTTTTGGGCAAAGCGGTGCTGATGCGCGAAAAACGCCCCGGCATGTTGATGCCCAATGTGCCGGAAGTGTTTTCCATGCCACGCACAAGCATGCAAATGCTGCTGGGATTCAGCAGCGCCTGATCCGTATCTACAAATGAGGTGCGCACACTGAATTCATAAGCATAAACCCAATAGGTTAATTGGATTTTCTCGGCTTTTCCCTTGGCAATGCTCCAGGTGTTTTTGTTGGTTTTAGTTACAGGCAGGGATTTTCCTGAGGCTGAAGCCTCAAAGCGCTCCA
>CAYSIK010000049.1:4488-9298 GCA_964431045.1 uncultured Flavobacteriaceae bacterium | reverse complement strand
TGTATATCTTTTTTGTTGGGCGCAACAATTTCCATTTCCACCTTCACATAGTGGGTGTGAGGCTCAGGAATGCTGAGTGAATAGTGCAGATTGCTTGAATTCTGGGCTTGGCTCATGTGTAGGATAAATGTAAAAATTAGACCTGCTAAGATTCGCATACCACAAATTACGGGTATTTTTGGGGGTTCGTTATCGACAATTTGTATACTATTTGCCATGAGATGGGGTTTGTTAATCATTGCCGTAATCACAGGAATTGTTTTTCAGCAATTTCAGTGCAACCGCTGTGATTATTCCTGTGTAGAGGTTCCCTCGGTTAAAATTGTGGATGCCGTAACCGGAAAAGATCTGTTTTTTGGTCCCGGTGCTACGTATAGTCCGGACAGTGTTGCCTTTACTGACAATACCACATTAAAAACATCCGGTAATAATGCCTGGGAGCGGTTTTGGATTATGCAGTATGATTCCATGTTTTCTCTGTATCAGCTACAGAATCGATATGTGGCGGATACGTTTTACATCAAAAATCAGACGGATATAGATACCATAAAATTGATTTTTGATCCCAAAGCCACCGATTGCTGTAAGCCTTATTATTACATCAAAAGCATCATTTTCAACGGATTACCCGGCGTAAAAAAAGACGGTTACTGGATTTTTAGAAAGTATTGATTTCTTATAAGTCAGAAGCAGTGCTTATGTTTGCATTATGCTTGCAAGGATTTTCCTGACACTGCTGTTTTGTTTTGGATTACAGGCCCGTGCTCAGTATATCGTTTACGAGCCTGGCAGCTGGCAGGAATTGCAGTTAATTATCACACAGAACGGTGGCAACAGCCTGCGTTTTAATCCGCGGGTGTGGAGTTTTAATCAAGATACGGCATTGGCCACTCGGGGTGTGGCCTTCAGGCCTTATTTTAGGGTTGATAATCCGGAATCTGAAAACAGATTTATCGAAACTAAGAAAATTCAGCTTTTAAGAAGAAACCGTCTGTTTATCCGTAAAGGCATGTTTTACAGCTGGCAAGATGTATATGAAAAAGGGAAGTCCACCTTTATCATCAATCCCATACTGAATTTGCATGCAGGCAGCGGTTTTGACGGAATATTCAACCAAAATGGCCGTGGGGTGGAAGTACGCGGCAATATTCAGCAGAAAGTGGCTTTTTACACACGGGTGGTTGAGAACCAAACCTATTTTCCGCAGTTTGTGAACCGTTACCGCGATTCTTTGGGCGTTGTTCCCGGTTTGGGTTGGTGGAAAGGCGCCGGACAAAACGGGGGTGTGGCAGCGCGCCAAACCGATTTCCTGCAATCCGTGGGATACATCTCAGCAGCATTGCTGAACGATGTAACAGCCAAAAACCATATTGTAATGAGCGCAGGCCACGACCGTTTTTTTATCGGCCAGGGCATTCGGAGTCTTATCTTAAGCAACTATGCTGCACCTTTTGGTTTTGTGCGCTTAAATACGTCATTGGGGCCGTTTAAATACCAAAATTTGTATGGGCAGTTGAATGGATTTACACCCTTGCTCGGAAATACCCTGTTGCCCAAAAAGTATTTTGCCCTGCACCGCGGCAGTCTAACCTTTGCCAATCCATTTCAGACACTGGAGCTGGGCTTTTCCGAAATGATCATCCACAACCGCCCACAGGGTGGTTTTGATTTGGATTACCTGAACCCGATTATCTTTTATCGTTCTGTGGAAGCCAATGCCGGCAGTGCCGACAATGCTTTAATGGCATTTGATTTTACCTACAGTTTGCCCTACCGCTGGCGTTTTTACGGACAAGGCGTAATTGATGAATTTAAACTAAACAAGCTGAAACAAGGCGGCTGGTGGGGCAATAAATTTGGCTGGCAGCTGGGCCTGATGCGGATTTTAAGAACCCCGAAATTCAATGGTCTGCTGCAGGCAGAATACAATACCATTCGTCCATACATGTATTCGCATTCCGATGTGCTAAACAGCTATACCCACTACAATCAGCCGCTGGCGCACCCGCTGGGCAGCAATTTCAGGGAATGGAGTTTTAAAGGATTTTTTCAGCACAAATCGCTGCCCAATTTGAGGATTCATGTGCTGGCCATGCTGGCCAAACAAGGCAACGACCCCTGGCTGAATGGACTTAATTATGGCAGCAATCCCCGCCGCGACAATGATGTGAGGGTAGGAGATGATGGCATCAAAATGCTGCAGGGCGAGATTTCAGATATTCGTTCGTTTAAGCTGGATATTACCTACATGGTTTATCACAATGTAAACATTGATGCAAGCTGGCTGCACAGAAATCAAACCGGCTGGCAGGCTTCAAACGGAAACTGGTTTAATCTGGGACTTCGCTGGAATTTTGAGCCGGTGCAGCATTTGTATTGACCGGTTTTTCGAGGGTAAAATACTTTTTCTCTACGGTTAATCCTTCGAGGTGTTCTTGCACCCTTGCCTCGTGCGTGTCAGTAATGATTATCTGCCCAAAATAATCCTGCGCCACAAGTTCCATGAGTTTTCCGGCCCTGCTTCCGTCAATTTTCTCAAAAATATCATCCAGTAACAATATGGGCTTCCGTTCTGTTTTTTCCAGGAAATACTTATACTGTGAAAGTTTCAGGGCTATGACAAAACTCTTGATCTGTCCCTGGGAGCCGTATTTTTTCAGAGGATAATCGCTGAGTAAAAACTCCAGGTCGTCTTTGTGAGTGCCGCTGCCGGTGCGCTGCATTACCCTATCGCGGTCGCGACCCAGATACAACAGGTCTTTCAGCGGTTTTTCGTGTAATTCACTCACATATAACAGGCCAGGTTGTTCGGTTTCACCGCTCAGAAATTGATAAAAATCCTGAAAATAGGAGGTGAATTCCGCAATAAAATCCCTGCGTTTTTCAAAAATACGCTGTCCGGTTTCAGCCATGCGGTCGTCGAAGGTTTCCAGTAAAATAGGATCAACAGGTCGACCTTCTGCCTGTTTCAGAAAAGCATTGCGCTGATCCAACAGTTTTTTGTACAAACTCAGCTGTTCCAGGTATGTGCGGTCGGTCTGACTGATGGTGAAATCCAGAAACCTTCGGCGTTCTTCGCTGCCTTCCAGCACCAGCGAAATGTCATAAGGCGTGATAAAAACCGTTTGTATGATGCCAATATGATCAAGCAGACGAGGGTATAATTTACCATTCTTCTTCACCGTTTTTTTACCCTTGCCAAAATTTACCAAAATTTCGGTGGTGGTTTCACTATCGAAAAACCCATGTATGCTGAAGAATTCCTGTCCGTGCAATATTAATTGCTGATCGATGCCGTTAAAAAAACTCTTGGTGTTGGCCAGGTAATAAACTGCGTCCAAAATATTGGTTTTGCCGCTGCCATTGGGTCCGGTAATGCAATTAATGCCTTCGCAAAACTGCAGGTGCTGTTCTTCGTGGTTCTTGAAATAAAAGAGTTGCAGCCTGCCGATGTGCATACCGCAAAGTTAGTTTTTTTAGTGGGTTGTAGCGGGACGAATTCGATGCAATAAAACAAATCATCTGCCGAAATGTGGGTTATCTGCCAATAACAATTAGTTTTGTGTATCCAACCGTCAGAACTACATACCGATTTATTGATTGTGGGGGGCGGGGCCGCAGGCTATTTTGCCGCCATTCATGCCAAAACGGCAAAGCCGGCCAAAAAGGTAGTCATCATTGAAAAATCGAACAAGTTGCTGGCCAAGGTGGCCATCAGTGGGGGCGGGCGTTGCAATGTTACGCACAACGAGCCTGATCTGACAGCCATTCTGGAACATTATCCCCGTGGTCGCGGTTTGCTGAAATGGGCGTTGCGCAAATGGGGCGTAACCAATACCATTCGCTGGTTTGAACGGCATGGTGTTCCCCTCAAAACCGAAGAAGACGGCAGAATGTTTCCGGTAACGGATGATTCTGCCACCGTGGTGGATTGTTTGCTGAATGAAGCGGAAAGACTCGGCGTTGAATGCATGACCGGAACCGGCCTTAAATCCTTTGAACCCATTGCTCCCAAAGGATTTCGGGTACTGACCGAAAAAAGCGGTGTTATTATCACCAAAACCCTGATTCTGGCCTGTGGCGGTTTTCCCAAACTCAGTCAGTTTGATTTTATTACAGGACATGGTATAGGAGTTACGGAGCCTGTTCCCTCTTTGTTTACGTTCAATATTCCCGACAAAGAGTTGCATGCCCTCATGGGCATCACTGTTCCGGGTTGCAAGGTTCGCGTGGCCGGCATGGATTCCGGGCCTGAAAAGGGCTGGTTCTCCGGTCCTGTGCTAATCACACACTGGGGCTTGAGTGGCCCGGCGGTATTGAAGGCATCGGCATTTTTGGCCCGTGAGCTGCACGCTGCAAACTATGATGTGAATGTGATGGTAGACTGGACCGGAATGGGAGAGGAGAAGGCCCGCAGCCTTTGGGATGCCGATTTGCTGATGAATGCAGCCAAAAAGGTTGGAAATACCAATCCATTCCACTTTCCTGCGCGCCTGTGGAGCCTGCTGCTGCAGCGTTCGGGGGTGAATGAAGACGTGGTGGTACGCGATTTATCCAAGCAGGATAAAAACCGTTTGCTGGAAAATTGTATTCGCTGTCAGTTTGTGGTAAAAGGCAAAACCACATTCAAAGAAGAATTTGTAACAGCCGGTGGGGTTTCCATTGCAGAAATTGACAAGGATACCATGGAATGCAGGAAAATCCCCGGACTATTTTTTGCTGGCGAAATCATAGACATGGACGGCGTAACAGGCGGATTCAATTTTCAGGCGGCCTGGAGCACCGGTTACCTGGCGGGTGTGCGCGCCAT
>CAYSIK010000049.1:0-4478 GCA_964431045.1 uncultured Flavobacteriaceae bacterium | reverse complement strand
AAAATCCTGACGGAATTTATTTCTCAATTTTGCTTTTTTCCTCTGCTTCTTTGAGAAGTTGGTCTGCTTTGTCCGCAGCTTCTTTTTCTATTTTATCAGCATTCTTATCAGCCTCAGCCTGAACCTGAGCGGCCTTTTTGGCGGTTTCATCTTCCGTTTGGCGAGCCCTTAGGTTAAATTCTCCTCTTGCGGCTTCGGCTTTTTTACGGCCTTCTTCCCGCAATTTGTCTGCGGCTTTTTTGGCAACGGCCTTCTGCAAAGGATCGGTGGCTTTGGCTTCAATAGCGGCAGCCTGCTTTTGTGCCTCGGCATTGATTTTCTCAGCGGCCTTGTCGCCTTCCTGCCTTATTTGATTGGCTCTCAGCTGTCCTTCGCCATTGAGTTGCGATGCCCGTTTTTTACCTTCTTCACGAAGTTGCGTTGCTTTTTTTGCTGACTCGTTTTTAAGCATTTCACCCTTTTCCCTGGCCACTTTCAGGGCTTCCGCTCGTTTTTTCTCCAGTGCATCAGTTGCGGCATCCTTCAGGTTTTCCTTCACCGATTTGGCAAAGCCTTTCAGAGAGACCGAAACAGTGGGCTTGGTGATGGTTCCGCCAATGCGAATATCCACAGGAATTTGATCCTGCATTTTGGCATTCAGTCCGGTTTTTTTATTCCATTCCTGCAACAGCGCATTGCCCGCACCCATATTCTTTGCAGGCATTTTCAGCCAGCCTCCGTATGAAATGGTCTGGTCCAGCTTGGTTTGTCCGGAGAGTTTCATTGTCCCACCATCGGGCAAAGTCAGATTGATACTGTCCAGCAGCTCGAAAGCACCGTCGTGTATGCGGAAATTGACTTTCTGGGGTTTGATGTTCAGCTTGTCCAGTACGGTGGTGTTCAGTTGTTTGCCCAGTTGCTTCAGAAACTCAGTGCTTTGTATGCCCGATTGGCTCAGGGAGAGTTTTCCGGTCAGGTTCAAATCCTTGTAATTGGGCTGCATTTTACTGTCCAGCGAACTTGTGAGCTCAATTCCCGCATCAAATAAACCTTCCAGCTTGCTGAAAATGGGCGCGTATTTCTGTACAACAGGGAAACTGGCTGCAGTGGTTGAGGGTGTAAAGCCCGTGGCAGTGGTTTTTATTTCGGTTACGGGATGTTTCACATTGCGGCTGTCGTATTTTCCATTCAATATAATATGTCCGCCGAGCATATCCGCTTTCAGGTTATTCAAATTAAGGATACCTTCTTTGGCGACCACATTGCCGGAAACGGCTGAGAGCACATACTTTTCATAGGTAAGTTTTCCAATGCTCGCATCCAGCTGCAAATCCAGGTTGGAAGGAATCTCAATCACAGGGAGTTCGCTGCTTTCTGTTGCTGTGGTGGCAGTGCCCGACTCAGTCATCAGGCTATTGATGTTAATATTGTTGCTCTTGATTGACAGCGTGCCTTGCAGGGTTTCATCGTTAAACAGATAGCCCGGCAATTGATTTAGGGTGCCTTTCACATCAAAATCATTGCCCTGCCAGTTACCAGCGCACACCGGCATGTTAATTTTCTGCGGGGTAAATTGCAGCGCAAAATCCTGCAGCTGTGCAGATTTCTTTGCTGTTTTCCAGATGAGGTTTTTTATGTTCAGGTTTCCTCCTGCTTTCAGATTCTGCATTTGTGATGTGCCCAGCTGGCTGTAGTATCCTGTCATGGAGAAATCAGCATCGATAAGGCCCGCGAGTTCGGTGCCCTTTTCCAATGGAAGCAGGTTTTTTATTTTTCCAAGATCAATTTCCCCTTGTGCTTCCGCATCCATAAAGGGATTGCTGACCGGTGTTTTCAGCAGGCACCTCGCCGAAAAAGGCGCACCTGCCATGCTCAGCTGTAGTTTTTTCAGGTTGATAATGCTGTTGTCGGGCTCGCCATCGGGATTGGAGAAGGCAAAATCTACATGAATATTATCAACCGACTGGGGCAAATCCGGATATTTAAAAGCACCGTTGATAACCTGCAGTGCAATTTCGGTTTTAGGCATTTTGTCGTCGGTCATTTTGCCTTTCATCGATCCCTGTATGGCCATTTCTCCTTTGGCGTCTATTTTTCCAAAATCCTTGCTGTACATGCCAGGCACGATGCTTAGGAAGTTTTTAAAGGTGTTTTGTAACGCCTTGAAAGAAATGTCCATCTCCATGTCTTCATCGTTCAGGTCCACAAAACCATAGCTTTGAATATCCAGTTCATTCAATCGGGCTTTGGCCTCTTTGAAGCTGAATTTCATCGCTTTCATGTTCATGCCCAGGTCGGCATCAATATTGGTTTTGATATTCTGCAGCCATGCCATGCCACCATATTCTAGGGTCAGTGCGTCGGATTCGGTATGGGTTTTCAGTGTAAACTCATCCTGGGTAAAATCGCCGGAACTTTGGTGGTTAAGTCCACTGAGACGGGTGCGGAAATTCAGGCTTCGGTCGTTGTAGTCGAGGTAGGCATTTTCAATGACAAGCGAATTTAGCGATAGCTTAAAACCCTTACCTGCAGTGTCGGTGGCCACTTTTTTTGTGGTGTCGGTTTTTACAATATCCCAGTTGGCCCGGCCGCTTTTCAGCGTCTGCAGGAAAATTCTGGGGTGTTCCAGACCCACTTTGCGCAGTTCTATGGGGCCGTTGCCCATCACACTCATCAAATCCAGGGTAAGGGATAAATTTGGGATATTGGCCAGTGTATCGCCCGCAAAGCTGTCTTTGCCGATGATTTGTAAGTTGTTTATGCTCAGTGACAAATTCGGAAAACTGCGAATCAGTCCCAGGCTGATATCTTCATCAAAAGTAACCTGTGCATTCAACTGCGCGTTCACGACTTTTTTAATGGCTTTCAGGGCAGGTCCTTTCAGGAAAAAAGGAATGATTAACAATAATAAAAATATAATCCCCACGGCAATGCCGCTGTATTTCAGAATTTTCTTTTGCATCTTTAACCTAACGAATATACCGCAAAAATACTGCGAAATGAAGGGCGTATATAGATGAACTGATGTAGATTTGCGACAGAATGGACAGCTACTGGTGGGAACAGGCCATGGTGATTATTTCGGTGCCCGTGTATGCGGTTACCATTTTGGCTGAAATCGTAGCCAGCGCTTTCCTGAAAAGAGAACTATACACCACCAAAGACACCCTCAACAATTTCCTGATGACCACACTGAATATCCTGTTGGATACGGTCATGCGGGGTGCCTTTCTATTCATGATGGCCTGGTCTTTTCCCAATAGAATTTTTAACTGGAGCGAACATGGAATTCTCTATTGGATAGTTGCCATCGTGCTCACCGATCTGGTGTATTGGTTTGTGCACTGGATGAGCCACATGGTTCGGTTTTTTTGGGCGGTGCATACGGTTCACCACAGCAGCGAAAAATACAACATCACCGTGGGTTTCCGCAGTTCGGTTTTCGAGCCGTTGTACCGGTTTTTATTTTTTGTTCCATTGGGTTTTCTGGGTTTTGAGGCCGCTGATATCGTACTCGCATTTGCCATACAGCAGTTGTATGGTTCCATCATTCACACAGAGCTCATCCGCCGCATTCCGGTTTGGGATTGGCTTTTCGTAAGCCCAAGTCACCATGCGGTGCACCATGCCAGCAATCCGCGCTACCTGGATAAAAACATGGGTATGATATTAATTGTATGGGATAAAATTTTCGGAACATTTGAGCCCGAAGATGAGAAGTACGATAAAATCAAATATGGATTAACCACGAATCTCAATACCTACAACCCAGGTACTATATTATTCAAGGAATGGAAACAGATGTGGCAGGATGTGAAATCGGCGCCCGGCTTGCGAAACAAGTTTATGTATGTTTTCGGCCCTCCCGGCTGGAGCCACGACGGCAGCCGTAAAACCAGCCATCAGATGCGGATGGAAGAGAAGGGAAGTTGAAGTTTGTTGTTTATTGGCTTATTTTTTATTCATTAAATTTATAAACACATTCAACTTTGTAACAGTATACTGGCCAATTACTTTGAAAGTATTGCCTATTGGAGAACTTAATGCGCAAGGGGTATTTGATCCACCTGAAAAAGATCCGGCCGAATTGCCATTATGATTGATTCGGTGCTGGAATTGGAATGGGTTAATTGTTTTTAAAGTTTTTGTTCAAATGTTTCTATAATTGAACACAGAAAACGCGATAATTTGACATCATATAAATTTTACAGCCCGCTATAAAGAACTTAAAAACAACCCAAAACTTAATACTATGGAAAACAACCCTACTAACCCAGTTGAAAACCTTTCTTCAGGCACCGGACAAAACGTAGTTAATGAAGTGCAGAGTTTTTACAAAAACGATTTCAAGAAAATCTTTTCTTCACTCTTCAGGGAACCTATTGATGGTTTGTACAATCTATTTAAAGAACCCGGTGAGAAGGCCCTGACGCACGCATTAATTATTTTTGCATCTGCTTATCTAACTTATCTGATAGGATTCAAGCTGCTATTATGGA
>CAYSIK010000048.1:0-14085 GCA_964431045.1 uncultured Flavobacteriaceae bacterium | reverse complement strand
CTTCCTGAATGGGCGTATTGAAAACGCGGTGGTCGCCGTATTTCTGGGCCAGGGTTGCCGCTTCGCGGAACACGCCGCCCAGGCGTTTGCCTACGTCCTGACCGTATAGCAGCGCCTCAGGGTTGTTTTTTAATATTTCATCCACCGCATACAGTGCGGCATCCACCATGATAATGGGTTCTTTGCCTGCGGGTTCTCTCACGCCTTTTTCTTCGGTGATGGGCGTGGGCGCAAACTCGTGCAGGTAAAGCATATCAGGTGTGGGATCGGGAGCGGCTTTGGCGCGCTCAAAGTGGTTCAGCGCGAGCTTTTCTGCCTCGTCTGCAATGGATTGCAGGTTTTCTTCCTTTTCACCCAGGTTTAGCAACAGGCTTTTCAGCTGGGGCAGTGGATCCAGTCTTTCGTGCTCTTCCAGGTCATCGCGGTACCATTCGCTGCGCACACCGCTGGTGTGGTGGCCCAGCAAAGGCACCTTCACGTGAACCAGCATGGGCGCCCGGCTTTGCCTAACGGATTGAACGGCTTTTTCCATTTCCGTGTAGCACTGCACAAAATCGCTGCCGTTGATGCGCAGGCGGCGCATGCCTTTGAACCCCAGGGCGTATTCAAACGCATCCATGGCGCGCATTTCATCGCCGCTGGCACTGATGCCCCAGTCGTTGTCCTGCACCAGATACAGAATGGGCAATTTATGCAAAACCGCCATCTGGAAAGCTTCGGCCACTTCGCCTTCGGTAACACTGCCATCACCCAGTGAACACAGTACGATGGGTTTTTCAGCGCCTTTCAATAGGCCCTGCTGTTCAAGATATTTTATGCCATGAGCCGCTCCGGTAGCGGGAATTACCTGCATGCCTGTAGCACTGCTCTGGTGGGGAATTTTGGGTTTATCTGGCTGTTTTAGGGAAGGATGCGAATAGTAACTTCTGCCACCGCTGAAAGGGTCGTCGGCTTTGGCCAGCAGCTGCAGCATCAGTTCGTAGGGCTCCATGCCTATGCCCAGCAACAGGCTTTCATCGCGGTAATACGGGTAGGCAAAATCAATGGATTTAAGCTGCCAGGCGGTGGCCAGCTGAATGGCTTCATGCCCCTTGCTGGTGCTGTGTACGTATTTGGTAACCGGCCGGTTATCGTCGTAGATGCGCGCCATGGCCCTTGCGGTGCACATGGTTTTCCAAGCGAGAAGGAGGATGTCTTTGCTGACCATGAAAGCGCGGCAAAGATAGGGGCTAACTTTCTCAATCGGGGCTTGTGAAGTTCTAAAGTTGCATTTTCTGAAATTGCCCTATATTGCACCTTTATTCTTTTTTGCATGAGAATACTTTTACTCGCTTTTTTTACCATTGGCACGGTGCTTTCGGCCTGGTCGCAAATACTTGCAGGCAAGGTCATCGACAAAGAAACCCGCATGGGTGTTCCCTATGCAAGCCTTACCTGGCGTGGCGGTGCATCTTCCACAGATAGCGCAGGAGCCTTTCGCATAGACCTCAAAGGAGCAAAATCCATCCAGATTTCGGCCATGGATTTTCAGGAAATGACCTACAGTGTAACCAGCGTTGCGGTAACTGATGTTTCTATTGAAATGGAATCGCTGGCCAAAGGTGTGGGACAGGTTACCATCAGCCACAGCAGGCAAAAAGAGAAGCTGCGCGAGAGCCCTGTTACCGTTGAAAGCCTCAATGCCAAAGCCATAAAGGAAACCCCTGCCAGCGATTTTTACGAAGGATTGGGACACCTTCGGGGTGTGGATGTGACAGCAGCAAGTTTGGGTTTTCGAATTGTGAATACCCGAGGATTTAACAGCACCAGTCCCGTTCGCAGTTTGCAGCTCATAGATGGTGTCGACAATCAGGCACCGGGTTTGAACTTTTCACTGGGCAATTTTCTGGGAGCCAATGAACTGGATGTTGCCAATACCGAAATCGTGGTGGGTGCAAGCAGTGCGTATTACGGCCCCAATGCCTTTAACGGCGTGATAAACATGACCACCAAAGATCCCTGGAAACATCAGGGGCTTACCGCGCAGGTAAAGGTGGGTGAACGTGAACTGGGGCAAGTTATGCTGCGCTATGCCAAAGCATATAAAAACAAGAAGGGTCGCGAAGTTTTTGCCTTCAAAACAGGTATCAGCTACATGCGTGCCTATGACTGGGTGGCAGACAATTACGATCCCACACTCGACAGCAAGGCCGGCCGCAGCAATCCGGGTGGGTACGATGCTGTAAACCGTTATGGCGATGAGGTTTTCGGCACAGCCGCCAACGATCAGGTATCTATGGAAAGCCGACGCAGAACACCCGGTCTGGGAGCCTATTACCGCGACGGATACAACGAAATTGATCTGGTAAATTACAACACTCGCAACCTGAAAACCAATCTCGTATTGGCCTACAAGGTCAACAACCGCAATGAGATTCAGTACGGTTTCAACTTTGGTACCGGCACCACGGTGTATCAGGGTGATAACCGCTACAGCCTGAATGATATTCTCTTTTTTCAGAATCGACTGGAATGGATTGGCAAAAAAGGCCATCTGCGTTTTTATGCCACCAACGAAGATGCAGGCAGAACCTATGATGCCGTGTTAACTGCATTTTTGATGCAGGGCAACTCCAAACCCGGTGGATACTGGTTTTCAGATTATCAGAATTATTGGTTGAATAATATTACCAATAAAGTGAAAAGTCTTCCCGGCTATGCGCAACTCGGAACATTTATTCCAGGATTACCTAACTACAATCCCAATTGGGCTTCCGATCAGGATGCATTGTTGCAAAAATATTCAGACAGTTTATACAGGTGGCATGCCCAGTCACGCGCTCAGGCCAACCGTGCTCAAAACTACCAGGGCTTAACCTACCCTGATCCCTACAAAGACCGTTTTGTGCCAGGCACCCCTGAATTTGAAGCCAAGAAAAAAGAAATCACGGAAACATACAGCTATAGCCGCGAGGGCGGACCGGTGGGTTCCCGTTTTTATGATAAATCTGCCCTGTATCACCTCACGGGCGAACGAAGGTTTACCGTGCAAAAATGGAAATTTACCACCGGTTTCAGTGCCAGAATGTATGCGCCTAATTCTAACGGAACCATCTTTCTGGACACGGGCAATGCACGCATCACCAATATGGAAGCCGGTGCCTATGCCGGATTTGAACGCAGATTGTGGAGCAACCGATGGAAAATCAATGCCACTGCGAGGGTTGACAAAAACCAGAACTTTCCTTTTCTATTCTCACCTGCAGCCTCCATCATCTACAGCAAAGACAAGCGCAATACCTGGAGGGGCAGTTTCAGCAGCGCCATCCGCAACCCAACATTACAAGATCAATATCTGTATTATAACGTAGGTCGTGCGATTTTGCTGGGCAACAAAAATGGTGTTAAAAATGTATGTGAAGTAAACAATTTTCTGGATTACCTGAATACGCTCAACCGCGATACCTTAAAACCTTTTAACATAGATCCCATCCGGCCTGAGAGTGTGAAAACCGGGGAAATCGGATACAAAGGTGTCTTGATGAACGGTAAACTCATGGTGGATGCGGGTTATTACCTCAGCTATTACACCAATTTCATTGGCTACCGTGTAGTGGTGGATGTGGCTTTTGATACCTTTTCGCCGTTTCCCAAGGCCCAGGCTTACCGCGTGGCATCCAACAGCCGCGATGTGGTAAGCACGCAGGGTTTTTCGGCCGGAGCCAATTACTTCTTTGCCAAGTGTTTTATGGTAGGCGGTAACTGGAGCTGGAACGTGCTGGACAGACGCGGAAGCTCGGATGCTTTGATACCTGCGTTTAACACACCCCGGCACAAGTTCAACGTGATGTTTGGCGCTTCAGACATGAAAAAGGAGTTTAACTTCCTCGGAAAAGAAATTTCGGTGAAAAATGTGGGCTTCAACATCAACTTCAAATTTGTGGAAGGCTATCGTTTCGAAGGCTCGCCCCAGTTTACCGGCGATGTGCCATCTTACTGGATGCTGGATGCCCAGTTTAACAAGGTTATCCCCAAGTGGAAATCTACCCTTAAAATAGGAGCTTCCAACCTCACCAATAACATGGTGTTTCAGGTGTATGGTGGCCCCAGGATAGGCAGAATGGCCTATGTGAGCCTTACATTTGAACCCTGATATCCGTAAAATTCTAAAAAAATCATTACATTCGCAACCAACTAAATCTTTTCAATACATGAAAAAACTATTACTTTCCGCTTCCACCCTGCTTTTGGCTGCAGCTTCATTTGCGCAGATTAAGTACGTGGATCCTATCTATGCAGAAAACACGGTTCAGATAACTAAGAACGTGTCTTATGCAACACACATTTCCATCCTGCCTGTGCTTTCCGGTGGCTCCCCTGCTCCCGAAAACCTGACCATGGATGTGTACAGTTCTACCGGTAACACTGATGCCAAAAAGCCTCTGGTGATTTTTCTTCACACCGGAAACTTCCTGCCCCGTTATGTAAACAACGGAACCACAGGTGCCCGCGATGATAGCGCCACTGTAGCTTTTTGTAAAAAGCTTGCCCAGCGCGGTTATGTAGTAGCCTCTATGAGCTACCGTCTGGGATGGAACCCCACCAGCCCCGATGAAAACGTTCGCCGCGAAACCATCATCAACGCTGCTTACCGTGGCGTTCAGGACTTGGCCGCTTGTGTTCGTTATTTCAAAAAAGACGCAAAAACCACCAACACTTACGCAGTAGATTCTACAAAAATTGCTGTAGGTGGTCAGGGAACAGGCGGTTATGTGACTTTGGCTTATGCTACCCTGGATCGTCAGGCTGAAATCCGTTTGGAGAAATTCTACAACGTAAACGCCAAGCGCTGGATGGTTGAAGATAGCTTGAAAATGGGTGACCGTCTGGGTTTCAAAATCCCCGGCACTGTAGGTGCACTGGTAATTGAAAACCACAAAGGCTATACTTCTGATGTGGCTATTGCCTTTAACATCGGCGGTGCCCTGGGTGACAGCAGCTGGCTTGAAAAAGGCAGCCTGCCCATCATCAGCGTTCATGGTATTCAGGATCCTTTCGCACCCTACAAACTCGGTGTGGTAAGCGTTCCCGGAACCAATCCTCCCTTGAACGTAATTGACGTTTCCGGTAGCTACGATGTAATGGAGCGCACCAATAAATTTGGAAACAACGCTTCATACAAAGGCAAAGTGATGGACGTTTACACCATTGAAGCCAACAAACTCAACAAAGGTCTTGACGGTCTGTTCCCCATCGCCGGCGCTGCCAATGGTTCAGGTCCTTATGAGTGGTGGGATACTGCCGCTATCAAAGCCCTGGGTATTCCCAATGCAGCTACTGTAATTGCCAATGGCAACGCAACCAATCCCCTACACAAGATTTTTGGTAAGACCCGCGCTATCAAATATGTAGATAGCATTATGGGCTACGTTTCTCCCCGCCTGGCGGTGAGCATGGGTCTGGTTTCTGCTGTGGGATTGCGCGAAAACAACCTGGGCAGCAATGTAACTGTAGCTCCCAACCCTGCTAAAAATCAGGTGGTAATCCACAACAACTGGACCAACCGCAGCCTGGTTAGCGCTGAGCTGGTTGACATGAACGGCCGCAGTGTTCAGAAAATGAACCTGAGCCCGGTTCATAACGTGGTTAACCTGAATGCCTCTGCCGGTATCTACATGCTCCGCCTTCAGTTCAACGACGGTGCGGGTGTGCAGAAACTCATCATTGAGTAATTCACAACCAAAATATTTAAAAGCCGCTGGAAACAGCGGCTTTTTTTATGTCGTAAATCTCCCGGTATTGGTCCGATTTTCCTAAACAAAATGTACCCCACCCTTGTTACTCTGTAACTTTGTACCGCGTGCCGAGATATTTGTTGTTGTTGTTTTCCGGGTTTTCTGCATTGCAGGCCCAGCAAAAGTTTACCCTAAGCGGATATGTCCGCGATAGTGCTTCCTCTGAAAGCATTAGTGGTGCAGTCGTTGCATCTAAAAACGGCTCGGTATCCGTGGCCACCAATTCCTACGGGTTTTTTAGCATTACCATGGAAAAGGGCGACTGTCAAATGCTTGTGAAAGCCCCCGGTTACGATGCCGCTGAAATTTCTGTCAGACTGGACACCCATGTTACGTTGAATATCAGTCTGCTAAAGCAGGGCGCTTCCATCGGAGAGGTAAACATCCGCGCCAACCGCAATGACAATGTTCGGAAAATTGACATCAGTACACAGAATATTAATAGCCAGACCATTAAGAAGATACCGGCATTTCTCGGCGAAGCCGATGTAATTAAGGCAGTACAGCTCCTGCCCGGCGTTTCTACCGTGGGTGAAGGCGCTACAGGCTTTAATGTGCGGGGCGGTGGTATAGACCAGAACCTTGTGCTGATGGATGAAGCGCCCATCTTTAATTCGGCCCACCTGTTTGGATTCTTCAGTATTTTTAATCCCGATGGCGTAAAAGATGTGCAGCTGGTGAAAGGTGGCATACCGGCGCAATATGGCGGTCGTCTCAGCAGCACGCTGGATGTACGCATGAAAGAGGGCAATAAAAAGCAGTTTCAGGCCAATGGAGGCGTGGGAACTATTTTCAGCCGCCTGACGCTGGAAGGCCCCATTGTGAAAAACAAAGCCAGTTTTATGGTGGCAGGGCGCCGCAGCTATATTGATGCCCTTGCAAAGCCCTTTCTGAAAAGCAACCTGTCCGGCAGCCAGTTTTATTTTTA
The DNA here is from genome assembly GCA_964431045.1 of uncultured Flavobacteriaceae bacterium. Lineage (GTDB taxonomy): Bacteria > Bacteroidota > Bacteroidia > NS11-12g > UBA955 > RGEC01. The sequence goes on along the minus strand of CAYSIK010000048.1, from coordinate 7,383 downwards.
TGACCTTGCAGCCAAGGTAAATTACAGCCGCGGCCGAGACCATTACTACATCAGCGGCTATTTTGGTGATGACGCTTTCAGTGCACCCAATGCGTTTGGCGTGAAATGGGGCAACAGCACTGTTACCGCCCGCTGGAACCATGTGTTCAACAAAAAGCTGTTTTCTAATTTTACCTACTATTACAGCCGCTACCGCTACGATATTGAATTTAAAAACCGGGACCTGACCTTCAACTGGAAGAGCTTTATTGTGAACAACAGCGCCAAGGTGGATTTGAATTATTACCTCACACCCAAACACCAGCTCACGTTTGGTTCGCAGACCACTTATTACGTATTTAAGCCGGGATCTGCAGTGGCCAGCAGCAGCAATGGTAAATTCAACTTCAGCCTTCCCGATAAATATGCACTGGAAAATGCTGTTTACGTCGGTGATGAATTCAATCCTTCCGGTAAATTCAGCTATCGCCTGGGATTAAGGGTGAGCAGCTGGCACTATTTGGGCAAAGGGAAAGCCTATTATTATGACAATGCCGCAACACCCAACGGCAGAAAGATATTGAACAATACCCGCGATTTTGGTTCCGGGGAGACCATCGCTTCTTACATCAATCCTGAGCCTCGTTTCGGTTTTAAATACCAGTTGAATAATGCGTCCAGCATTAAAGGCGGCTACAACCGCATGGTGCAAAACCTGCACCTCATCAGCAATACCTCCGCCAGTGTGCCGTTTGATGTATGGCAATCCACCACCAACAACATCAAACCCGAAAAAGCAGACCAATATACCATCGGGTATTTCCGCAATTTTGGGCCTACCGGAAATGATTTTGAAGCCTCGTTTGAAACCTATTACAAAAGCCTGCAAAACCAGGTGGATTATGTGGATGGCGCCGATCTGCTGCTCAATGAATTGCTGGAAGGTGAATTGCTGAATGGTGTTGGGAGGGCCTATGGCGCCGAGTTTTACATACGCAAATCGTCCGGAAACCTCACAGGATGGATTTCATACACCCTAAGCCGCAGCGAAAGACAAGTTAAAGGTATCAACAATGATGACTGGTTCCCTATGCGTTTCGACCGGATGCACAACCTGTATGTGGTGCTGCAATACAAGCTCAGCGACAAATGGGATGCCTCTGCCAACTTTGTATACAGTTCAGGAACCCCCACTACTTTCTATTCCAATCAGTACAATGTTCAAGGCTACATCGTTCCCGATATTGGTTCCAACGCCCGCAACAACGTGCGCAACCCGGATTACCACAGGCTGGATGTGAGTGCCACCTATACCAAACGCAAAACAAAGAAATGGGAAAAGAGCTGGGTGTTCAGCGTATACAATGCATACAACCGCCGAAACCCTTTCTCCATATATTTTGCAACCAATTATCAGGCGCAGAATATTAATCAGGCCATACGATACAGTGTTATCGGCAGTTTTGTGCCGGCAGTTTCATACAATTTTAAATGGAATTAACGATGAGTAAGATTTGGAAATGGATACTTCCAATAATGGGAATTATGGTCTTTACGGCCTTTACGGCCTGCGAAGACCCGATAGATGTGGATGTGAAAGCCGGCGAGCCTAAGCTGGTGATAGATGCCTTTGTAAATAATTTGGATGTTCCCCAGCGCATTCGTCTCACCCGCAGCATTCCCTATTTTACCAAACCCGGCACAGAGCCTTCTGTGAGCGGCGCTACGGTGGTGCTAATCGATACTACTGATTTCACGAATCCAAAACTCTTTTTATTTGCTGATAGCGGCAACGGAAATTACATATGGAAGCCCAATTCCTCAAGCGGTGACACTTTTACGGTGGGCCGTACCTATGCCCTGGTGGTCATTGAAGGCGGCGATACCCTCATAGGGTTTTCCAAAATGAATCCTACTGCCAAAATTGATAGTCTTTTTGTGGTAAATGAAAACGGCGACAATGCCGGATTTGTGCCCGGTAAGTACGTGGAACTTGCCGCCAATGACCTTCCCGGCACGGGCAATACCTACTGGATTAAAACCTGGTACAACGATACATTCCGCAACGGCATTTTTGATATGAACCTGGCCTACGATCAGGCAGGAAGCCCCAATTCATCGCAGGACGGGGGGATTTTTATCTGGCCCATTCGCTACGGTGCCATCAACGATTTTTCCAAACCCTACAGCATTGGTGACAAAGTGCGTGTGGAAATTCACAGTATTACACCGGAAACCTTTTACTGGCTTACGCTCATTCGCAATGAAAACCAGAATGGTGGTCTTTTTGCCACGCCGCCCAGCAACATCGGAACAAATATGTTTTCGCTCAATCCTGCCAAAAAGCGGGGATTGGCCGGATTTTTCTGTATGAGTGCCGTAAGCAGGGCCGTGATTACAGTCAAATAATTTGGAAATATCATTTTTATTGCGTATATTCGTTTCATACGCTGAATGAGCAGTACCCGAAAATACCTGCCCGAATGGGTAAAGGAAGGGATTATCTCTTCCGAACAACAAACACACATTGAGCAATGGCTTGACGCCCGACAGGGACGACTTCCCGGTATGATTTTCTGGATTTCTATGCTGGCAGGCGTCTTGGTGGCACTGGGGATTATGCTCATTGTCGGCCACAACTGGGACAATTTTCCCCATGGGGTGCGTGTATTTTTATCCCTGTTACCTGCCTTAATTGGTACCGGTATTCTGCTGTTTGCAGCACTCAGGCGGTTTGAAAATTTAATTTGGATGGAACTGGGTACTTCATTGCAGATGATAGGGCTGGGAACTTCTATAGCGCTGATTTCGCAGGTTTATCAGGTGAATGGCTCCATGGAATCCTACCTGTTTGCATGGTTGCTGGTTTTCACACCCACGCAAATTTTGTTTTCCGGTCGCTTGTCTTTGCTATTGTACCTGATTTTCAGTACCTGGTTTGTCTGTGCTGCCGGATATAATTATTCTCCTGATGTGCGCCCCATGCACGTAGGCTGGATGCTGCTGGTTATGTGTTATACAGTGCGCAACCTGAATGATGGAAACCGCTCGGTCCCACTTTTAATAACTTTCAGCTGGTTGTTCCCGCCTTGTATGGCCCTGGGATTCGGAACGCTTGCATTTAAAAGCAGTCATCCTGAACTGTTGTTTTTGGCCTATGCCGCGCTGATGGGGTGGTATATGCTGGCAGGTGAACATATAAAAAATACCGATGATCGCTACCGAATCAATGGATTTAGGTTTTTTGGCCGGCTGGGGCTGATGATTTTGTTTTCCTTGTTCAGTTATAAATTTTTCTGGGAGAAGGTAATTCATGAGGAGCTGTTTGGCAGTAATACCGGCTTTGTTGCATTGCCCTTATTTTGGATAGGCGCGGTGTTACTGGTCAATTTTCTGCTTTATCCGTTAATGCGCATCAACAGGTGGAATGACTTGGTAAAAACGCCCGAAATACTGGCCGTGTTGCTGTTTGGCATCGCTTTTTTTCTGCTGGGCAAATTTGCACCTCTGGCCGGCATGATACTCACCAATTTGATGATGCTGTTGCTGGGATTGTATTACCTTCAAAAAGGCATTTCCGAAAAATCGTTGCTGTGGCTGAATTATGGTTTGCTGTGGCTTGCTGTACTGCTCATTTGCCGTTTCAGTGATATGAGTCAGGGCTACCTCGCGCGAGGCTTGTTTTTCATCGGCGTGGGATTGCTGCTGTTTATGGTAAATATGGTTTTTATCCGCAGGCGGGGAAAGGAACAGGCTCATGTGGGCTAAGCGTTTGCTTTGGGTTGTGACAACTCTCCAGCTATTGTTTTTAGGAGGGTTACTGCTGGATTACGAAAAGACAAAGAATGAAGGTACCCTGTTCCGCCTGGAACTGCAGGCCTACGACCCTTACGATATGTTTAGGGGTAATTACCTGGCACTGAACTTTAAAGAAGATCGCGTTAGGATGGCCAAATTTGAACCCCGGTCGGATGAGAAATTTTACATTAAATTAAGCATAGACCCCAAAACCGGTTTTGCTCGCCCCGCAGGCGTTTCCAGAATTTATCCCGTCGATGGTGCAGATTGGGTACAGGTTAAAAATGCTGGCGGTCGCATATTGGATGAAAATGATACGATGCTGATGTTCAGCTTTATGCAAGATCGTTTTTTTATGAATGAAAATAAAGTAAAAGAAGCAGAGAAAATCCTGCGGAAAGCAACAGAAGATACAACCAAGCGCTGCTGGGCTGAAATGCGTGTGAGAAATGGCACGGCCATCCTTACGGATGTGAAGATTGATGGGAAATCGCTGAAAGACTAACGTTTTAGTTAACAGTGTATAGTTAACAGTGTATAGTTGACAGTGTAGAGTTTAAGTTTAGAGTTAGAAGTTAAGAGTCAGGAGTTTGGTGGCGTCGCTTTGTGCGGTGAAGCCAACTATTCTCTTTCATTCCTTCATTGTAATGAACAATTAGACCAAAAATCTTTCAACCTTTTTCAGGACGGGACAGACCATTAAACCATTAAACTATCAAACCAATAAACCAATAAACTTCTCGTCACCCCCTCGGCTTCAAGGGACGTATCTCCAGATTCACAGGATGGTAATTGGCAGGGCTTTCCAGGGCATACACAATCTGTGCGGCCACATCCTCGGGCATCAGCATATTGTCATGCGCTTTGATGTTGGCACTGTGCCTAAAAAAATCCGTTTTTACACTTCCGGGATATACGCAGGTAACCTTTACCCCAAAATCGCGAACCTCCTTGTACAGCGCATCGCTGAATCCGCGTACCGCAAACTTGGTGGCACAATATCCTGAAACCTGCTGATAACCTTCTAATCCTGCAATGCTGGCTATGTTTACTATATGGCCTGAATCCTGCTTTTTCATGCCGGGCAATACCCTGCGGGTGAAATAAAAAATGCCGCTCACATTGGTGTTGAACATTTCCTGCCACTGTTCCACGCTCAGTTCCTCACACATGCCAAAATAACCCAGACCCGCGTTATTGATGAGCACATCTACGGCAGCATGTTTCTGCAAAATGCCATCCATCACGCTGTCCACTTCACTTTGATTGCCTACATTGGCGTGCAAACAGTGGTAATTTTCATGTTGTAAACTGCATCCGCTGCGGCATATGCCGTAAACCGTTGCGCCTTTTTCGAGCAGCATTTTCACACACTCCAGGCCAATGCCTTTGTTCGCGCCGGTAACAACCGCTACTTTATTTTTCAATTCCATATTCTTTCAGTGTATTCATTAACAATGCAAGGCTGTGTTCGGTTTGTTGCCAGTTCCATCTCACGGGTGTGGGCTTATAGCCGTTCTCGGCTACAAAATAACGGTAGGATTTATCGTAATAGGTCATTAAAATCTCCACCCACTCTGTTTTTCTGCCTTGCAATATGGCATCCTTGGCCTGCTGACAAAGCAATCCGCCCAGTCTCTTTCTGAGTTTTTCTGTTTTTTCTGCAAGAATTTCCCGATCAAAACCTGCATATACCTTTTCAAGCCTTTCTATGCGCTGCTGATTTGGTATTTTAATTTCGAGTACCGGACTTTGCAGCATGTTGTTCCAAAATCCTTCAGGCATAACGCAAGCACCGATTTTACGGCTTTCGCTCTCCATAATCAGCGTGCTGCTTTGCGGGTAAACGGAAACAGCACTGTGTAATAGATTTTCAAACATCTCAACCGAAGGTTGTGCAGGCATGCCCAAACCACCCAGTGCGCTGCCTTTGTGCGAGGCAAGACCTTCAAGATCCACGACAGGTAAGCCTTTTGCGGCCAGTATATGAAGAATTTCGGTTTTACCCACGCCCGTCATGCCTCCCAGCAGCAGCATTTTGCGCGGCTTTGCCAAATCTGATTGCACATAATGCCGGTAGGCTTTGTAACCTCCTTTGAGCAGGTGCACGGATTGTCCGCCCCATTCCAGCAAAGTGGCGGAAATATGACTTCTTAATCCGCCACGCCAGCAATAGAAAAGGGGATTGGGCCCAGATGATTTTAAGGCTTCATACAATTCATGAAAACGCGGACCGATAAGTTTGTACCCCAGTGCCACTGCAGCGTCACGGCCTTGTTGCTTGTAGGTTGTGCCCACCTGCACCCGCTCTTCGTTGCGCAACAAGGGAACATTAACCGCCCCGGGTATATGACCTTGTTGAAATTCCGCCTCGCTGCGCACATCAATCAGGGTATGGCCGGTAAATGGAAATTGTGCGGCTTGAACGGGTAAGGGCATGATGCAAAGATGTTGTCTATTTCACAGGCTTGCAAATGGATGTATTGAAGGCATGAAGTTATTATTTATAAAAATGATATGGCAGTTTGCTTCAAATCGTATAGTTTCGTGGGCAACAACACTTTACATCAATGCTATGAAAACTTCAATTCTTGCTTTTTTTACCGTGGCCGGAATGCTTGTATTTACTGCATCCTGCAAGAAAAAAGAAGCGCCCGCACCTGCCCCTGTGGCCGACTTTACCTTCTCCGGTGATGGCGCGATGGTGCCGGCCGACGTCACTTTCACCAATGCTTCCGTTAATGCAACCGAATACCTGTGGGATTTTGGTGATGGAACAACCTCAACAGAAAAAGACCCCTCACGCACTTTCGGTGTGGGCGGCAGTTTCACCATCACCCTCACAGCAAAAGGGGCCGGAGGAACGCACAGTGTCACCAAAACCCTGAGCATGCTGGACGCGCCGAAAAGCTGTCTCATCAAATCGGTGAGCGTAACCCAAATGCCCTTTGCCGATGCCAACGGTGCAGGTTGGGATTTGTTTGACGGGCCCGATGTATGCTATAAAATCACCAATTCCGCCGGCGATGTGCTGGTAGACGGCACCAGCGCCCGCTTTGACAATACCGCTTCGAGCAACCTGCCCCGCAACTGGACCTTGAGTCCGGCACACAGCATTTCACCGCTGAATACAGTGAGAAATATCCAGATTCTGGATTACGATTTGCTCGATCCCAGCGATTTGATAGGGAGTGTTTCCTTTAATCCGAACTCGTATCTTGGAAGCTATCCGGCATCTGTAACCCTTACAGGGAAAGACATTACAGTGACGCTGGGGTTGCAGTGGCAGTGAGTTAAGGCTAACTTTTTGTTTGCCGGCCGAATGTGATTCCGGCACGTGATATTGGCAAAAACCACCCCACCACTTGCGCAATTCAAAAAATTGACGTATATTTGCATCACTTTCCTAAAAAAATAACGGAAGGGGACAAGCCGAAAGCAGTCCCCTTTTTTATTGACTATGGCAAATTTGGAAACCAAACTGAAAACACTGGTGGAGCAGGAAGCCCCTGCTCACAACTTGTTTCTGGTGGCCCACACTGGCACTCCGGCCGGTTTCTACCGTTTTTATGTGGATAGTACTGAACCTGTAACCTTGAATCTGCT
>CAYSIK010000047.1:0-14315 GCA_964431045.1 uncultured Flavobacteriaceae bacterium | reverse complement strand
GCGATGCGGCAGGCCGTGTGGTATTCACACAATACATGGCTGGTGAAAAGCAAGCCACATTGGATGTTTCGGGTGTAAAAGCAGGAATATACTTTATAGAAATAACCGAAATGGGGGGAAGGCAGCGCATTCAAAAAATTATAAAAAATGAATAAGTTCAAAATAACCACACTGTTGCTTTTCACGTCTTTCGCGTTGTGCAGTGTTAATGGTCAGGGCAGAAAAACCCGTTTCTGCGATTTTAAGGTTGAGATAGACCGGTTTAATGAGGGCGATACTTTTTATACCCCCGGGCTCATTCATACCCGCATGTACATTATCAACAAAGGGCCCGACACGGTTTACAAAGGCGATATGCTGCATATAGAATATAAGTTTGGCGGGTATTACTACAATCCCTCATTTCCGCCATGCGGTAAAAAGCTGGGCGTAGGCGACAGCCTGCTGTTTGAAAAAAGATTCAGTCCAAACGGATATTTAAATGTGTTTGATGGAATCTTCTGCTCATTTGCCAAACTGGCCCAAATCTACAATGGCGATTCACTCATTTATGAGAATAATTTACAGCTGAAAGACAACTGGAGCTGCATGCGCGCCAATCACATCGCGTTGCTTTCTACAGACAAAACAACAAGCGTAAATACGCAAGTTTTTCCCAACCCCTGCCGGGATGGATTTTACATTCCCAAAGACCAGCTGAAAACAATGTTGGTTTATACCATGGATGGAAAGACAATCCCAATAAATGCGGGAGGTATAGAAGCCGCTTCGCGTGACGGTTTTGCGAAAATTGCAACAAATGGATGGATACCGGGGTTGTATTTGGTAAAATCCCAAAACATCAACACCAAAATATTGGTGCAGGCACCATAAACACAGCCTGCTATTATCTTTGTGTGGTTTCTCCTTACATGGAAAAACCCTACAAAAATTGCGGCATGCAACTGCACTGGGAAAAACATACCCTCACCTTTATTAAACCCGCCAAAACCAGCCGGGGCGAATACACAGAAAAACCACACTGGCTGATTTACCTATCCCAAAACGGTATAACTGGTTGCGGCGAAGCCGCGCCACTTCCGGATCTGAGCATAGACGGGCAGGCACCTGTAGACGAAATGCTCACCCAGCTACAGTATTTTGCGGGAGAACCCCTGCCGCTGAATGAATGGTTGCGCCTCACCGAAGGCTATCCATCGCTGCAGTTTGCCCTGGAATGCGCATTTTTAGATCTGCAAAACGGAGGTAAAAGCATTTTATTTCCCGGACCGTTTACCGAAGAAAAACACAGCATCCCTTTCAATGGGCTGGTATGGATGGACACGCTGGAAGGCATGTGGGATGAGGCACAGCAGAAAATGGCAAAAGGATTTACCTGCCTCAAATTCAAGGTGGGGGCGCATGATACCGATTCGGAATGCCGCCTGCTGGAAAAGGTTAGGGCACTTAAAAACGCGTTTGGCCTCACAATTCGCCTCGATGCCAATGGCGCCTGGACACACGAAGACGCACCCTATCATTTGAAGGAGTTTTCTCGTTTTGAGGTTCACAGCATAGAGCAACCCATCAAAGCCGGACAAGCCGATGCCATGCAGGAAGTGTGTGCCAAAAGCCCCATCCCGGTGGCTTTGGACGAAGAACTGATAGGTGTTTCAAATGATTATGCCGAACCTCTTTTGAAAAAAATCAAACCTGCTTTTGTGGTGCTGAAACCCACCCTGCTGGGCGGTTTCACGGCATGCGACCGCTGGATTGACTTTGCGCTAAAGCACAACATCGGGTGGTGGGCCACCAGTGCGCTGGAAGGCAACATCGGCCTGAGCGCCATAGCGCAATGGGTTGCCACGAAAGAAAATTCCATGCACCAGGGACTGGGTACCGGGGCTTTGTACCAGGAAAACTTTCCTTCCAGAACCCGCACAGAAAAAGATCAAATGTGGTTTTTACAAAACCCTGCAACCATCTGACGGCATCTTTGTTTATGTAGGTGCATGAACACGCACATCGAAAAAATCAACCAGAGAATTGCTCCGCAAAAAGCCCTTATTGTAAAACATCCGCTGTATGCCCAAATTCGAACCCTGGAGCATGTGCAGATATTTATGCAGCACCATGTGTATGCCGTATGGGATTTTATGTCGCTGCTGAAAAGCCTGCAGCAAAACCTTACCTGCACCACCACCCCATGGTTGCCCAAAGGCAGTGCCGAAACCCGTTTTCTGATCAATGAAATTGTGGTGGGCGAGGAATCGGATGTGGACATGAATGGCATCCGCAAAAGTCATTTTGAAATGTACCTGGATGCCATGGAACAGGCCGGCGCAGACACCACCCTGATTCACCAACTGGTCGATTCCATCCGAAAAGGAATGAACGTGGACACGGCTTTGCAATCACTGCCTTTGCCGGTTTCGGTAAAGGAATTTGTGCAATTCACTTTCAGGCAAATTGAGGAAGACAAACCCCATGTGCTGTCTGCGGTTTTCACCTTTGGCAGAGAGGATTTGATTCCCGACATGTTTATGGCACTGGTAAACGATCTCAACCGGCGTTTTCCGGAGAAAATATCTGCCTTTAAATATTATCTCGACCGCCACATTGAAGTAGACGGCGACCACCACTCACACCTGGCCCTGCAAATGACCGCCGGGCTTTGCGGCAACGACGAAAACAAGTGGGAAGAGGCTTTGCAGGCCTCTATGGAAGCGTTGCGCTTACGGAACAACCTTTGGTCAGGGGTGCTTGATGAAATAATACCGGTGTCTGCCTCCCTATCTTAACAGGAGTGCATAAAAAAAGCCCGGAATTCCGGGCTTTCTCTTGGTTTTTTTCAATTAGTGTGCTGCTGTATACAAATCAGCCACTTTTTTCCAGTTCACCACATTCCACCATGCGCTGATGTAATCAGGGCGACGGTTCTGGTAGTGAAGGTAATAAGCGTGTTCCCATACATCCAGACCCAGAATGGGTGTACCTTTAACGTCGGCAATATCCATCAGGGGGTTATCCTGATTGGGGGTGCTGGTCACCACCAGTTTTCCGTCATGCACTACCAGCCAGGCCCATCCTGAACCAAAACGGGTGGTTGCGGCAGTGTTGAACTGCTCTTTGAAGGCTTCCATGCTTCCAAATGTGGCTGTAATATCCGTAAGGAGTTTTCCTTCGGGGTTTCCACCACCGGTTGGGCTCATCAGTTGCCAAAAAAGGCTATGATTCCAGTGGCCGCCGCCGTTATTGCGAACAGCCATGCTGTATTTGCTCACATTGGCCATAAGCTCTTCCAGGCTCTTTCCGTCGCCTGCAGTGCCTTTCACCGCATTGTTCAGGTTGTTTACATACGCCTGATGGTGTTTTCCGTGGTGGATTTCCATGGTCCTGGCATCAATATGGGGCTCCAGGGCCGCAAATTCGTAGGGGAGTGATGGTAATTCAAACATAATTATGGTTTTATTCAGGTAACAAAGTTACGCAAGTTTGGTTCGTTGTGCACATACCCTGATTTTTGCATACAACTTGATGTCTGCCGCCGATATCGCCCTGCTGTTGGAAATTGTTGCCGTTGTTTTGTCTATGGCAGGCGTGCTGCTGGCCATTAAACCTTACACCGCCAACTGGCCGGTATCTATGCTGGGAACCTTTTTGTATGCCTGGATTTTTTATGATTGCAGGCTCTATTCAGATATGGTGTTACAATTTGTATTTATTGGCGTTCAGGCATACGGCTGGTGGCAATGGGTGCAAAAACCAGGGGATGAATCGCCCATCACCTCGGTAAAACCCAACCGACGTTTATTTGAAACACTGGTGTTTTTGGCCGGTTGGTATGTTTGGACAATGTTAGTGCTTGCTCAGGCTCCGGGTGCGGCCAAACCCTGGCTGGACAGCTTCACCGCCTCGCTCAGTCTGTGGGCCATCACCTTGCAGGCAAGAAGGAAATGGGAAAACTGGATCTTGTGGCTTATTGCAGATATAATTTATATTCCACTTTATATTTCCGTAGGCAAACCCTTAACAGCGGGGCTTTATGCCTTGTTTTTGGTGCTGGCAGCCATAGGTTTGCGTTCGTGGTATCGTCAGCGGGTGTGAACTTTTATCCCTATTTTTGCAAGAGACAGTGCAGGTCGGTTGGCTTGCAAACAGTTTTTCGATAGATTTATAACAGTATGGGATGTTCATCATGTGGTACCAAATCCGGGGGCGGTTGTTCGCCTGCCGGCTGCAAAAGCAACGGTACCTGCGGCACATCGGGGTGCAATGCCCTGAATGTATATGACTGGTTCAGGGACATGGAGCTTCCTGATGATTTTGTGCCTTTTAATATCGTAGAGGTTCGATTCAAGGGCTCGCGCAAGGAGTTTTTCAGAAATGTAAACAACCTGGATCTTTACACCGGCGATTACGTGGCCGTGGAAAGCTCTGTGGGATATGATGTCGGCACCGTTTCGGCTACCGGCGAAATAGTGCGCCTTCAGTTAAAAAAATACAGGGTTCAGGAAGATTCAGAGCGCATCCTGCCCATCCTGCGCAAAGCTTCAGACAAAGACCTTGAAAAGAATGATGAGGTAAAGCTCAAAGAAAATTCCACGCTCGAAAGAGCCCGTACCATTGCTTTCCGGCTGAACCTGCAGATGAAGATCAGTGATATCGAAATTCAGGGAGATGGGCGCAAGGTGATTTTGTTTTATACTGCCGAACAGCGTGTGGATTTCCGTGAATTGATTCGCCTGTATGCCGATGAGTTCCGCATGAAAATTGAAATGCGCCACATCAGCTACCGTGAAGAGGCTTCCCGTTTGGGCGGTATTGGGGTGTGTGGTCGTCAGCTTTGCTGCAGCACCTGGCTTACCGATTACAAAATGGTGACCACAGGCGCAGCCCGCGTGCAGAATCTGAGCATCAACATGGAAAAACTGGCCGGTCAGTGCGGCCGCCTCAAATGCTGCCTGAATTATGAACTGGATTTGTATGTGGAAGCCCTTGACAAATTTCCCAAAGCCAAGGTGGTGAAACTGGAAACCGTTTCAGGTGTGGCCTACAGCCGCAAAACCGATATCCTGAAACAACTGATGTGGTTCAGTTATGAAGACAGCCAGACCTGGATTGCCCTTGCTGTAGATAAGGTGAAGGAGTTCATGGAAGACAATAAACAGGGAAAAACCATTCCTCCGTTGCAGGATGTAGCTGCTGCCAGCCAGGTGATGGAACAGGTTGCTGCAGCCCCTGAATTTATTGGAGGCTCAGAATTGCTGGAAGACCGGGAAATGGAAGCTGAAATACGCAAGAGCCGCCAGGAAAAAGGCCGTCATCCGCATCCGCACAACAAAGGCGGACAGCACCGCAACCCCAACCAGGGTGGAAACCAGCAGGGAAAACCCCACCACCGCGGACCGGATAACCGCGGTCCCAGAAGGGATAACAGAGGCCCACGCCCGCCACACGCAAACCGGGGTCCCAAACCCAACAACCCTCCAAATACCTGATTTATTTGCAATAAACCGGGCTGTACATTATTATTGATGCCCCAATTGGCTTAATCAATATGATTGCCCCGGTTATACACTGGTATTTTAAACAGCGCTATCAGGATATTCAACTGATGGCTTCCAGAGCCGCCGACGCCCAGGACGTGTGGTTTGAATACCTGTTGGATAAAGGCAAAGACACCGCCTACGGCGAATCGCTGGGATTTAGAAACATCCGCAACTATGACCAATGGCGCAGTTCAGTGCCCGTAGTTTCCTACGAGGATCTAAAACCCTGGATTGAACGCACCATGGCCGGTGAACAAGGGCTTTTGTGGCCCGAAGAAATTACCTGGTTTGCCAAAAGCAGCGGCACAACGGGAAATACCGCCAAATTCATTCCCATGAGCTATGAAAGCCTTGAAGACAATCACTTCAAAGGCTCAAAAGAAATACTGACGCTTTTTTGCTACGAAAATCCCGATTCGGAATTGTTTGAAGGAAAAGCTTTGCTTATTGGCGGTAGCCATAAAATTAACCAGCTTAATGCACGCGGCTACTATGGTGATTTGAGTGCCGTTTTGATGAACCATATGCCCGTTTGGGCCAACTTCAAATCAACGCCCGACATGAATATCGCCCTCATGGACAATTGGGAAGAGAAGGTTGAAAGTATGGCACAAGCCACCATCTATGAAGACGTCACCAGCATCAGCGGTGTGCCCACATGGACCTTGGTGCTTTTCAAAAGAATCCTGGAAATTACCGGCAAAAAACACATGCACGAAGTATGGCCAAACCTCGAACTATTCATCCATGGAGGTGTGAGTTTTACACCCTACCGTGAGCAGTTTAAACAATTGCTGCCCGACCCCAAAATGCGCTACCTTGAAACCTACAATGCCAGCGAAGGTTTCTTTGGTGTTCAGTTCGCTCCGGCAAGTTCTGATATGCTGCTGATGACCGACCACGGGGTTTTCTATGAATTCTACCCTGTGAATGAAGGACCGGATGCCGCCATTCCGCTAAAAGAAGTGAAGCCCGGAGTGAATTACGCTGTGCTGATTACCACTACCGGTGGACTTTGGCGCTATAACCTGGGCGATACCATTCAGTTTAGCAGCACCAATCCGTATTTGTTCAAAATATCGGGGCGTACCAAATTGTATATCAACGCGTTTGGCGAAGAACTGGTTATCGAAAATGCCGATACCGCCATTGCGGCTGCATCCGCTCAAACACTTGCCGTGGTGGAAGATTACACCGCAGCCCCCGTATATATGACCGAAACCGAACCCGGACACGAGTGGCTGATTGAGTTTTCGCGTCCCCCAGCCGACCTCACGGAATTTACACGGTTGCTCGATGAACACCTGAAAGCCTGCAATGGTGATTATGCGGCCAAAAGACAAGGCGACCTGGCCATGAAAATGCCAACAATACAGGCTGTTCCGGCCGGGACCTTTCAGCAATGGCTGAAACAAAAAGGCAAGCTGGGCGGACAACACAAAGTGCCCCGCCTGAGCAACGACAGAAATATTATCGACGAGGTACTGCAAAGCCTGCAGCAACCCGCCTGAGATTGGTCATCTCAAAAGCCCTTTGTATCTTCGCCCCATGTACGGAGCGTTTCAGCAACACTTACAGGCCGAACTGAAAACCATAGAAGAAAACGGCCTTTACAAAAGAGAAAGAATTATTGTTACCCCGCAGGATGCGGTTATACGCCTGCAGGACGGCAAAGAGGTCATTAATTTCTGCGCCAACAACTACCTGGGTCTCAGCAGCCATCCGCGCGTGGTGGAAGCAGCGAAGCGCGCCATCGACACCCACGGTTTTGGCATGAGCAGCGTGCGTTTTATTTGTGGAACTCAGGACATACACAAAGAACTGGAAGCCAAAATCGCATCCTTTTACGGTACCGATGATACCATTCTGTACGCGGCAGCTTTTGATGCCAATGGCGGGGTGTTTGAACCCCTGCTGGGTGAAGAAGATGCCATCATCAGCGATTCGCTGAACCATGCCTCTATTATAGATGGTGTAAGGCTTTGCAAGGCGCGCCGCTATCGCTATGCCAATAATAACATGGCCGAGTTGGAAGAACAGCTCATTAAGGCCAGGGCCGAAGGTGCACGCTATATTCTGATTGTTACGGACGGCGTTTTCAGCATGGACGGTTATGTGGCGCAACTGGATAAAATCTGCGACCTTGCCGATAAATATAACGCCCTCACCATGACCGACGAATGCCATGCAGCAGGATTTATCGGCAAAACCGGCCGCGGTGTTCCCGAATACTGCAATGTGATGGGCCGTGTAGACATCATTACCGGTACGCTCGGTAAAGCCCTGGGTGGTGCCATGGGTGGCTATACCACCGGCCGCAAGGAGATTATTGAAATCCTAAGGCAGCGCAGCCGCCCTTATCTGTTTAGCAATTCACTTGCCCCCAGCATTGTGGGTGCCAGCATTGAGGTGTTCAACATGCTCACAGAAACCACAGAACTGCGCGACAAACTGGAAGCCAACGTACACCGCTTCAAAGCCGGCATGAAAGCCGCTGGCTTTGATTTTAAGGACGGTGACAGCGCCATCGTGCCCATCATGCTCTATGATGCCAAGCTTAGCCAGGTAATGGCCGACAAGCTATTGCAGGAAGGCATATATGTGATTGGATTCTTCTATCCTGTGGTACCCAAAGACCAGGCCCGTATCCGCGTGCAGCTGAGTGCTGCCCACGAGTTTGAGCACATCGACCGCGCCATTGCTGCCTTTACCAAGGTGGGCAAAGAGCTGGGTGGGATTTCTGCTTAAATTATCATAACCGACATAAACAACAAAGCCCGTCGGTGACGGGCTTTGTTGTTTATGTGTACGTATTGTAAATTTACAATCGTACGTACTTCAGCAAGTGGTTTTTGCCTTCACACAACACGGACACCTGATAAATACCTGGAATCCATTTTTTGCCCGGCAGTGAAATGGATTGACCCGCAGGCCATACTGCCTCGTGCACGCGTGCACCGGCTGCATTATACACGGTAACCGATGCGTCTTTCGGCATGTTGTTCCATTGCATCAAAGCGTCACCTCCTGATGGGTTCGGCATTAGCCTAATTGGGCTGTTCAACACCGTATGCACCGAATTGGTAACCTGAACAATGATGGGTTGCTGAAAACCCTGGGTGAACAATGCGTTTCCGCTGCCTCCGGTTTCACCTGTCAGGTTTCCAAGCGACCAGTCGGCAGAAAAGCTGCCCGAAAAAGAACCTCCCGTGGCCGATAGCAGCTCACGATCTGCACTTTGAGCGCGGGTTTGGCCAACGCCGGCAATGAAACACAATAAAACGGCTATGATTCTCATGGCTATCTATTTATTGCGGTTGTTTCTGCGAGGCACGGCAATACCCTCGGTGTTTACGTAGTGAATTCCTGCACTGGCGGGCTTGCCAAACAGTTCAGGATGCAGGTATTTGCCCACGGCATTGGCCTCTTTGGGTTTTTCGGGCATAACACGGTTGGCTTTGGCCCAGGCATCATTGCGCACGCCGGTCACCTGCCAGCTCACCTCTGTGTTGGGCTTGTCTGTTTTAATGCTGAATTTGTTGCCCTCAATCTTTTTGGAAACTACAGCTTGCGCGAAATCAGGGCCGATGACAGTAAGCTGGTAGCGAAAATCTACGTTCAGCGATTGAAAATAGGATGGAAGGGTAACCTCAGCCACGCCATTGGCATCGGTGGTGATGTTTCCATTGTAGATATTCATCATCTCGGGGCTTTCCACAAAACTGTGGATGAGGTATTTGTTTTCGGGATCCTGAGGGTGGTCTATCTGGAAGGTTCCGCCTGCTTTGCTCAAGGTACCAGACACATAAACATTGCCGCTGAAATACCCCGCATAGTTGGTGAGACCTGCTGAAGCAATTCCATAAACACCGTAATTGGTATACGATGTGTTAGTGGCAGCGTTGGAAAAATAACCTCCATAAGCGGCAGAGCCTGCTGTTCCGATGACTTCGGTGTAAGTACCATAACTGCCGCTGGCGCTGGTGGATTTTGCAAAAAGGCTGTTGTATAAACCCAGTGCGAAAGAATACCCTCCATCGGTTTCCAGGTAAACACCGTAGTTGCGTTTGCCGGTTACAGCAGCTCCTTTCGATTCAATAACGGCACCAACATTAAAGGTACCTGAATTCCCTGACACGGCGCCGATACCGGCGTTAAAGAAGGCAGAACCTTTACCAAAACCCAAAAGGCCTACGGAGTTGATGGAGGTTGTGGTAACGGTATCCGGAATGGCAAAAGCAGCGAGGCTGTAATCGTAATCTGAAGGAACCGGCGCGTATATGGAAGAGCCGGAACCTGCAATATGCATTTTCCCCAGGGGTGCGCCATTTCCAACCACCACTTCACCTGATTTTAATACACGAAGGCGCTGCGAGGCGTTGGTTGCAAAAGCCATAGAATCGGCAGTTGATAAAAGCATGGAGCCGGAGCCGGAATTGTTGAGGTAGCCCAGACTTGCATTGGGCAAGCCATTGCTGTTACCGGTAGCGCCTGTGCCGTATTTGTTCATAAGCAGGGTGGTACCGGATGAGTTGGTGAGGCGAAGTCCGGCATAGGCTGTACTATTGCCGGTTTTGGCTTCAATTTCACCATTGCCACCGGTGCTGTGTACACTCAAGGGATAAAGGGGTGTGGTATTGCCGATGCCCACGTTGCCTGAGTTGTTGTTGTACAGGTCGTTTCCGGCACTGGTCCAGCGGCTGTTGATGACATTGCCGGTAATGCTCAGTCCTGTGCCTGCAGTGAGCGTGGTGCCGGCCGTACCGGCAGAATCTTTGGCCGGCGCCCATGCTGTTCCGTTCCATTTCAGCACCTGTCCGGTGGTAGCGCCCGATTGCGAAATTTGCGAAGCGGTGATAGTGGCCGGTCCGTCGTTGGCAGGTGCCCAGGAAGTTCCGTTCCATTTGATGATTTGTCCGGTGGTGGCACTGCCCTGTTCAAGTTGGGTCAGGGGAACGGTGGAAGAACCCGCTGAAGCCGGCGCCCAGGCAGAGCCATTCCATTTGAGAATTTGCCCTGCAGTGGCACCCCCACCCGTGATTTGCGATGGAGCGATGGTGGCGGTGGGAATCAATGCATTGGCCGTATTTGCGGTACTGGCACTGCTGCTGGTATTGGCAAATGAAGCATAAGGCACAGCCATTAGCTGGGTGTTGCTGATTTCTGTAAAGTTGCTGCCACCGGCAGCATCGGCCTCAACCTGCAAAAATTTTGCCCCGGAAGCCCACTGAGCGGCTGTTGGGAAAGCTCCCTGTGCCACGCTGCCACCGCCCACGGTAGCCACAAGCATACCTTGCGCCGTGGTGGTTTTTAGCTGGGTTTCGCGGTAAATAATGGTGCCGATGGTGCTGCCTTCCCTCAGGGTAAAGCGCAAACTCACCGACTGGCTGGCCAAAGGCTGCCCTGAGGCATTGCGCATAGCCGCCTGATACGGAAATCCATTGGGAGCCTGCGCATAGGCTGCAATAAAGCCCGTAAATGCAAGCAGGGTAAGTAGTTTTGTTTTCATAGCGTAGATAATAGTTAATACGAAGCTTATAAATAAACCTGAAAAATGCAAGTACTTTCCAAAAAAACACTGACCCGCAAATAATCAAAACGAATAAAGCTATATTTGTCGGGCAACGAATAACTTTTACTATGTCACTTTGGAGGAAAAAACCCCTTGGCGAACTGCTGGCACAGGCCGATGGCAGTAGCCTGAAACGCACCCTCGGTGCCTGGAGCCTTGTAGCCCTGGGCATTGGCGCTATCATCGGCGCCGGACTGTTTGTTAGAACCGCGGCCGCAGCCGGACAGGCAGCAGGGCCCGGCGTAACCATGGCATTTGTGGTGGCCGCTATCGGCTGCGCATTTGCCGGATTGTGCTACGCCGAGTTTGCCTCCATGATACCCATTGCAGGCAGCGCTTATGCATACAGCTATGTTACCATGGGCGAAATTGTGGCCTGGATTATTGGCTGGGCACTCATCATGGAATACGCCCTCGGAGCCGCTACGGTTTCCATCGCCTGGAGCGAATACCTAAACAACCTGCTGGGAGGCGGGATTCCCTATGAATGGTGTCATTCCCCGTTTGAGGTTTCTCAAAGCGGGGTGCATGGCATAATGAACCTGCCCGCCATTGGCATTCTGAGCCTGCTTACCCTGCTACTCATCAAAGGCACGCAGGAATCCGCCTTTATCAATGCCATTATCGTGTTTGTAAAGGTAGCCATCGTGTTGTTGTTCATCTTCATCGGATGGCAGTTCATCAACCCTGCAAACTATGACCCATACCTCATACCCGAAGGCACAGCCCCTGTGTTAAATACCGACGGCACCGTGAAAAATGCCTATGATGGATTCTTCCGTCACGGATGGGGCGGTATTATCGGTGGTGCAGGCATTGTTTTCTTTGCCTTCATAGGGTTTGATGCCGTTTCTACAGCTGCCCAGGAAGCCAAAAACCCCAAACGCGATATGCCTATAGGCATTCTCGGTTCACTGGTGGTTTGTACCATACTCTACATCCTTTTCGGGCATGTACTCACCGGTGTGGCCAACTGGAAAGATTTTGCCGATCCTGCCAAAGGCGGTGAAGCCTCTGTGGCCTACGCCATTTCCAATTTTATGCCCGGCTACGGTTGGCTCGCTACCGCAGTGACCATCGCCATCCTGGCGGGTTTCTCATCTGTAATTCTGGTGATGCTGATGGGCCAAAGCCGCGTGTTCTACACCATGAGCACCGACGGTCTTATCCCAAAGGTGTTTTCTGATTTGCACCCCAAATTCCAAACACCCTACAAGGCCAATATTATCCTGTTTGTTTTTGTGGGCTTGTTTGCTGCCTTCGTTCCCATTCATGTAGCAGGCGACCTCACCTCATTCGGAACCTTGTTTGCCTTTATTCTCGTGAGCCTGGGGGTAATGATTATGCGCAAAACCTCACCCGAAATTCAGCGTCCCTTCAAAACTCCGCTGGTGCCTTTTGTGCCCATCATGGGTGCTTTAATTTGCCTCGGTATGATAATAGGGCTGGATAAGCAAACGCTGATTGTAGCAGCTGTTTGGATGGCCGCCGGACTGCTGATTTACTTCCTGTACAGCAGGCAGCGCAGCAAACTCCGCAACCCTTCCGAGATTCTTCCCCACGCTTCCGATTTCGAGAAACAATAAGCCGTTTGAAATCCGCTTCTGACAAAAAAGGCCTGGGCCTGCTCGATGCAACTCTGATTGTATCGGGCAGCATGATAGGTTCGGGCATTTTCATCGTGTCTGCCGGAATGGCGCGCGGTGTAGGCGGATCAGGCTGGTTGCTGCTGGCGTGGCTGCTGGCGGGTATAATCACCCTGCTGGGGGCCCTGAGCTACGGGGAGTTGGCCGGTATGATGCCCAAGGCCGGGGGGCAGTATGTTTACATTCAAAGAGCCTTCGGAAAACTCACCGGGTTTGTCTACGGCTGGACCGTTTTTACCGTGATACAGACGGGGGTAATTGCCGCGGTGGCCGTGGCTTTTGCCAAATACACCGGACAAATTTTCCCCTGGTGGAACGAAAACCACCTGCTGTTGCAAATCGGCAGTTTCACCCTTTCATGGGCGCAGGTGCTGGCCATCGTTCTCATTCTTTTTCTTACCGCTGTAAACACCATGGGCATTGAAGAAGGAAAATGGCTGCAAAGGCTGTTTACCCTTTCTAAAATGCTGGCCATTCTTGGGCTGGTGGTGGCTGCCTTTGTTATTGGCGGAGAAAAAAGCTACTGGAGCGAAAATCTCGCCGATCCGTTCAAAGCCATTTCCTTTTCAGATACTTCCGGAACCTGGGAAAATCTGGGTGCATTGGCATTGCTGGCCGCCTTTGGCACAGCCATGGTGGGCAGCCTGTTCAGCTCCGATGCCTGGAACAACGTGACCTTTATTGCCGGTGAAATTCGGCAGCCCGAGCGAAATATTCCCCGCAGTTTGTTTTTGGGAACTTTGCTGGTAACCTTACTCTACTTGCTGGCCAATGTGGCTTATTTGGTGGTATTGCCCCTGCATGGAACACCCGATGGAGGAATTGAAGCACAGGGTATCAGCCACGCACCCTTCGATCGCGTGGGAACTTCTGCGGCACAGATGATTTTTGGTGAGCCCGGTTTATTGCTCATGGCGGGGTTGATTATGATTAGCACCTTTGGCTGCAACAACGGCATGATCCTGGCCGGTGCCAGACTGTTCAGCACCATGGCAAAGGATGGTTTGTTTTTCAAGGCTGCAGGCACGCTCAACAAAAACGGAGTGCCGGCCAATGCCCTGTGGGCACAAGCCCTGTGGGCCTCGGTGCTCTGTCTCAGTGGCAGTTACGGCGATTTACTGAACTACTGCACCTTTGCATCCCTGCTTTTTTATATGGTTACCGTGGCCGGACTGCTTCGCCTGCGCAAAACCGAACCCGACATGCACAGGCCCTACAAGGTTATTGGCTATCCCATTGTGCCTGTTTTATACCTGCTGCTGGCAGGCTTTGTTGCCGTAAGCCTGATGGTTTTTGAATGGAAAAATTCAGGCATCGGGCTAGGGATTGTGGTTTTGGGTGTGCCGGTGTATTATATGATTCAGTCAAGGGTGCAGAAAACACCATTTTAAGGGTCTTTTTTACCCTAATTTTTTTAAAAATAACCCCTGGTTACAGGGCTGATTAATGAGTGTGTTTTCTTTATCACCATAATTACATTACTTTGTATATATAATTGTAACGCAGATGCACCCTAAATATATTTTCAAAACATTTTTTGTTGCCCTTGTACTTGGGGGGTCTGTT
>CAYSIK010000046.1:11229-14361 GCA_964431045.1 uncultured Flavobacteriaceae bacterium | reverse complement strand
AACATGATTAGAAAACCACAAATCTCCACCTACTTCGGTTAGTTTCCCAAAGTCATTCATTTTACCATCTATACCTATAGTTCCGTTTATTTTTTCTATTTGACCAAATGTTTTAATAAAATTCTCTTGTAAAAAACCATAATTACTATGATACTTTTCTCTGACAATTATATTTCCATTAATAACTTTCGTTGCGAGTATTAAAAAGTAATTCCCAATTCCTCTCTCAATCTGTAATAAAAATGGATTTCGGTTTAATTCTGGTAGTTCAAAGAGCGTTTTAAATTCATCCACTACATAACCTGTCGTATCTTTTAGCCAATTAATAGCAATTTCCTCTTGGGCTTTTTTATCTAGTTTGAATTTATCCGGAAAATCGGGTGCTTTTATGTTGGGATGATTATGAGTGGAAATAATTAATTCCCCTTTCTGTATTATTTTATCTGTTGTTTCATCAGATTCAATGTTTAGTCTGTTTAATATGTCATCTTCCTGAATTCTAAATGAAAAACCAGCTAACTTTTTAAATGGAATCCCGTTTTGGTCGATGTAATTGTAAATTTCGATTATTTTTTATGCTTGCACATAACCTCCCCTAAACCCGCTACCTTATCTCGCCTGTAAATCCCGTTTCGGGTCTATTGGCGCCATAGCGTAAATTATTATTTTCAAACATACCCAACAAGCAGCACTTTTACAAAGTGTTACATTCACAACTGGCAGATCTGATCCGGAAACGGCAAGCGCAAACGGCATTAAAAAAAGGCGACCTTAAGGCCGCCTTTTTTATATGTTTGGTTTTGGATGGGAATTAATCCCTGTCCTGCATAAACTTGAACTGGCGGGGCGTTTCGCCTACGTAGATCTGGCGGGGACGTGCAATGGGTTGCTTTTCCGTGCGCATTTCCTGCCACTGGCTGATCCAGCCGGGAAGGCGGCCCAGCGCAAACAAAACGGTGAAGAAGTCTGTGGGGAAGCCCATGGCGCGGTAAATGATGCCGCTGTAGAAATCCACGTTCGGGTACAGCTTGCGCTCCACGAAGTAAGGATCGGTGAGGGCCGCTTCTTCCAGCTTCTTGGCAATTTCCAGCACGGGATCGTGTACGCCCAGTTTGTTCAGCACATCATCACAGGTTTTCTTGATGATTTTGGCGCGGGGGTCAAAGTTCTTGTACACACGGTGGCCAAAGCCCATCAGGCGGAAGTTGTCATTCTTATCCTTGGCTTTGTTCACCCACTTCTGAACATCACCGCCGTCTTGACGGATCAGTTCCAGCATTTCCAGTACTTCCTGGTTGGCACCGCCGTGCAGCGGGCCCCACAGGGCATTGATACCGGCTCCGATGCTTGAATACAGGTTGGCCTGGCTGCTGCCCACCATGCGAACGGTACTGGCACTGCAGTTTTGCTCGTGGTCGGCGTGCAGAATGAGCAATTTATTCATGGCATCTACCACCACAGGATCGGGATGGTAATGGTCCATGGTTACCTGACCAAAGGTCATGTTCAGGTAGTTGGTTACGTAGTCGAGGTTGTTTTTGGGGTAAATGATGGGATGCCCGCTGCGCTTTTTGTAGATCATGGCGCATATGGTTGGCATTTTGGCCAGCAAACGCAGCACGGTGCGGTTTACCGCATCTTCCGGACGGTTTGGATTCAGGCTTTTTGGGTAAAACAAACTCAGGGCACTAATCATGCTGCTCAGTTGTCCCATTGGATGTGAACCTGTAGGAAACGCCTTGAACATGCCTTCCAGCCCTTCATTTACCAGGGTGTGCTCGCGGATGGACTCATCAAACTCATGAAACTGTGCTTTGTTCGGCAAATCTCCGTGCAGAAGCAAATAGGCTACCTCCAGAAAACTGGCTTTTTCGGCCAGGTCTTCGATGGCATAACCGCGGTGGCGCAAAATGCCGAGTTCACCGTCCAGAAAGGTGATGGCACTGGTGGTGGCTCCAGTGTTTTTGTAACCAATATCCAGGGTAATGTAACCGGTCAGGTCCCTCAGTTTCGCAATATCAATGGCTTTTTCGCCTTCAGAGCCTGTGATTACAGGCAACTCATACTCTTTTCCCTCCAGTATAATTTTCGCAGTTTCAGACATCTCTTTGTGGCTTCGCTTTTATTAACCGCAAATCTACCTTTTTGGTTTGCATATTGCAAGAAAAACAGGGCGATTTATGCGGAATTTTGCAATTCTTTAACGTTGCTTTAAAATAGTTGCCATGCATGACAATTTTTGCTGATGGGCCGTATCTTTGCACAAAATATAATTCCGGCATGCGTTCTGTAAAAATGCTCGATCTTCACGCTCAGTATCTAAGGTTTAAAGATGAAATTGATGCTGCCATGGCTGCAGTTTTGGAGCGCACGGATTTTATCGGCGGCCAGGATGTGAAAGAATTTGAGAAAGAACTGGCCGCTTACCACGGCTCATCACATGCAATCACCTGTGCCAACGGAACCGATGCGATTCAGATAGCCCTCATGGCTATGGATTTACCTGCCGGAAGCGAAGTGATTACCCCTGGTTTTTCCTATGCTGCCATTGCCGAAATGTGCCATTTGCTGGGATTACAGCCGGTGTATTGTGATGTAGATCCGCACACTTTTCTGATGAATGTGGAAGACGCTGAGAAGCGAATTACAGCCAACACACGGGTGCTTGCGCCGGTGCATCTGTTCGGTCAGGTTGCTCCTATGGAGCCTATTTTGGCGCTTGCCCAAAAACACAACCTGTTTGTGCTGGAAGACAATGCCCAGGCTATTGGTGCGGAATATGTTTTCTCCAATGGCACCAAAGCCAAATCGGGCAGCATGGGGCATGTGAGCACAACGTCGTTTTTCCCCAGCAAAAACCTGGGTTGCTACGGCGATGGCGGAGCAATCGTTACCAGCGACGAGCCATTGGCCAAACGATGCAAAATGATAGCCAATCACGGTCAGTCTGTTAAATACCACCATGAAGTCATCGGGATGAACAGCAGGCTGGATACTTTGCAGGCAGCCATTCTTCGCGTGAAACTCAGAAAACTGGATGGATTTGCTTCGGAAAGACAAACGGCAGCCGCCCATTATGACCGCGAACTGGGTGCAATTTCCGAAATTCAGATTCCTGCGAGGGCGGAAAAC
>CAYSIK010000046.1:0-11219 GCA_964431045.1 uncultured Flavobacteriaceae bacterium | reverse complement strand
CAGCACGCACGTATTTCATCAATACTGTATGGTGCTGGAAACCCCCGAACTGCGCAGCGGTTTGCAGGAATATCTCAAAAATAACGGCATTCCCAGCATGATTTATTATCCTTTGCCACTGTATAAACAGGCGGCTTACAAACAAGATATTTCCCTGCCTGTTACCGAGCATTTATGCGACAGAATCATGGCTTTGCCCATGGGAACGGACATGGAAACCGATCAGCTTGAATACATTACCTCTACCCTAAAAAATTACTTTAGCGCATTAGCATGAACATAGCAGTTATTGGAACCGGATATGTGGGCCTGGTAAGCGGCACCTGTTTTGCCGAAACCGGCAATAACGTTATCTGTGTAGACATAGACACCCAAAAGGTGGAAAAACTGGCCTCCGGACAGATTACCATTTATGAACCCGGTCTGGAAGTTATCTTCAAAAGAAACCTCAAGGAAGGCAGGTTGAAATTTACCACCAACCTGAAAGAAGCCATTCAGGATTCGCTTGTCATTTTTCTGGCTTTGCCAACCCCTCCTGGAGAAGACGGCAGCGCTGACCTAAGCTACGTGCTGCACGTGGCCGACCAGCTGGGGCAAATGATGACGGATTACAAGGTTATCGTGGATAAAAGTACCGTTCCGGTAGGCACTGCCGATAAAGTAAAAGCCGCTGTTGCCAAAAATTATAAAGGTGAGTTTGATGTGGTTTCCAACCCTGAATTTTTGCGGGAAGGCGTGGCCGTGGAAGACTTCATGAAACCCGACCGCGTGGTAATTGGCGCCGAAAGTGCCCGTGCCCGCGAAGTGATGAATGAACTGTATGCTCCCTATGTACGTCAGGGAAATCCGGTATTGTTTATGGACACCCGCAGCGCCGAGTTGACTAAGTACGCCGCCAACAGTTTTCTGGCCACTAAAATTTCCTTTATGAATGAAGTGTCGCGCCTGTGCGAACTGCTGGGTGCCGACGTAGATATGGTACGCAAAGGGATTGGTTCTGACGACAGAATTGGGAAGCGGTTTTTGTTTCCCGGTATTGGTTACGGCGGATCCTGCTTTCCCAAGGATGTGAAGGCCCTTATCCATTCGGCCTCTGAGGTGAAATATCCATTCGAAATTCTCAATGCTGTTGAGAAAGTGAATGCAGCCCAGAAACGCTTGCTGGTAGATAAAATCCGCAAAGAGTACGGAACGGCACTGCAGGGCAAAACGGCAGCGATTTGGGGTTTGGCTTTCAAACCCAATACAGATGACATCCGCGAGGCACCGGCCCTGGAAATCATCGCTGAGTTGCGCGCCCAGGGGGTTGAGGTGAATGCCTACGATCCCGAAGCCATGCCCAATGTGAAAGCTTTGCTGGGTGAGGATATTCGCTTCTGTGAAAACCCGTATGATGCCGTTCAGGGTGCTGACTTCCTGATTATCGCCACAGAATGGCCTGAGTTCAGAACACCGGATTTCAATAAACTGGGATCATTGCTCAAATCCAAAGTAATATTTGACGGAAGAAACGTATTTGAAACCGAAACCATGCGCAAACACGGTTATCGCTATGTGAGCATTGGCCGGGAGGACATTACTCCCGCATGAAACGCGTTTTGATAACCGGTGCGGCCGGATTTTTGGGTTCTCACCTTTGCGACCGCTTCATTAAAGAAGGTTACCATGTCATCGGCATGGACAACCTGATTACAGGCGATTTGCGCAATATTGAACACTTATTTGCACTCAAGGAATTTGAGTTTTACAACCACGATGTAAGCAAATTTGTGCATGTGCCCGGGCAACTGGATTACATCCTGCATTTTGCCAGTCCGGCCAGCCCAATTGATTACCTGAAGATTCCCATTCAAACCCTGAAAGTGGGGTCGCTCGGTACACACAATTTGCTGGGTCTGGCCAAAAGCAAGGGTGCGCGCATTCTGGTAGCCAGTACCAGCGAGGTTTACGGAGACCCAACGGTTCATCCGCAAAATGAAGATTACTGGGGCAATGTAAATCCCATTGGGCCGCGCGGGGTTTATGACGAGGCCAAACGCTTTCAGGAAGCCATCACCATGGCATATCACACCTATCACGGGGTGGAAACCCGCATTGTGCGTATATTTAACACCTACGGTCCTCGTATGCGACTCAATGACGGCCGCGTGTTGCCAGCATTTATCGGTCAGGCCCTCAGGGGCGAAGATCTGACCATTTTCGGTGACGGAAGCCAGACCCGCAGTTTTTGTTATGTAGATGATCTGGTGGAGGGAATTTACCGCCTGTTGCTGAGCGATTACGCCTATCCCGTCAATGTTGGCAATCCGGATGAAATTACCATTTCCGAATTTGCGGAGGAAATCATAAAGCTTACCGGAACCGACCAGAAAGTGGTG
Source organism: uncultured Flavobacteriaceae bacterium (assembly GCA_964431045.1). GTDB lineage: Bacteria > Bacteroidota > Bacteroidia > NS11-12g > UBA955 > RGEC01. The sequence goes on along the minus strand of CAYSIK010000046.1, from coordinate 8,841 downwards.
TATAAGCCGCTCCCGGTTGATGACCCCAAGCAGCGACAGCCGGACATCACGCGTGCCCGCAGCATCCTGGGCTGGGAGCCTAAAATAAACCGTGCGGAAGGCTTGCGTATTACCTATGATTATTTCCGCAGTTTATCCAAAGAGCGACTGTACGAAGAGGCGCACCACAAGGATTTTGGGAAATACAAAAACTAACTGGTTAACAGTGTAGAGTATTAGTTAGAAGTTAAGAGTCTGTCCATGCCTGGATCACATGACCGGAGTAATGCGCTGTTTTATTATTTTTGAATAAAAGCCCAAATTTAAACATCCCTATGATTGCAGAAGCAGGAGCGCACGAAAAACAACACATATTGCTGCTTGAGTTTGGCAGGGATTAGGAAGCGTACTTCCATTATTTTTCCATGAAGAGGGAAGGGACTTAATTGAATTTGTCAGCGATATTAAGGTTTGTGTTAAGTAACATCAACCCGGATATTGTCGGATCTGCCGGGGAAGACATGCCTTTTTGATCCATTCTGCGATGGCTTTGTGAAGACCGGCAGGCAATAAAAAGTCTGCCTTCTATCATCAATTCCGCTGATGCGTGTCACAAGCGGTGTTTTGGCGAAGGAACAACTTTGTAGTTCTAATCAAAACGCACATGAAATCGCAAAGAATTACAATGTTTGCTTTGGCTTTTGCCTTCTCTGTTTTTCAGGGTAAAGCGCAGAAGGTACTGCAAGACTGGAATGCCTATGTGGCATCCAAAAACACCGGTGGCACCGGCTATGTCGACCTGGTACAGGGGACGGTGGAGAAAGCCGGACAAACCTACCACTATGCCGGTCCGGGAAGGGTATTATCCGTTCAGGTCGAGGGCGATAACCCGGGATTGATTTTCGCGGTTCCCCTGCGGGTCAGTATTTTCAGTGTTGACAACAATGGCCGCCCCATTGCCGAAATCGCCGGACAAAATGCCAGTTTTCAACCCTGGGAAAACGCCATACAGGTGAATTTTTCGGGTGGTGTTACGGTCAGCAGACCTTTTGCCCTGGTAGTGGCATTGCGCAGCACTGCTTATCCCGGACAAACACTGCGGCTCAAATATACGGGTGACGGGGAGGGCAAAGGCCGCGATCTGGCTTCGATGGCGGGCACCTCAACCGGTGGAAACTGGAGCAGTGCCAAAAATAATTTTGGCCGCGATGGCGATTTCTACCTGATACCGCGTATGTCGCACGATATTACCTCCGGTTTCAGCATAAATGGGAATTGCGTTGCCGCCGGCACATCGGTGGCATTTACCAATAAATCCATGTTTACCCGCGACAGCATGTTCAACCTGCTTTTATGGAGCGGATATACGGGCTCAGCAAAACTCTACACATGGCAATTCGGAGATGGAAATACCTCCAATTTAGAAAATCCGAGCCATACCTATTCCTCGGCGGGATCCTACACCGCAAAACTGATTACCACCCTGGTGGGCTGGAACGGCAGCAAATCCGATACTTCCATGCTGAAGATTTCAGTGGGCCTGTCGGTATCTGTTTCATCACAAAGCAACCTCGGATGCAACGGGGTTAACAACGGCAGCATCACAGCCTCTGCAAACGGCGGAATACAGCCCTATCAATACAGCCTGGATGGATTCAATTATCAGTCATCGGCCTCGTTTACAGGATTGGCTGCCGGTCCTTACACACTATACGTGAGAGACCAGCTGGGTTGTGCCTCCACAACTGCATTTACCATCACACAACCTGCGGCCATTACCTTCAGCAGCATACAAACCAGCAACGCAAGCTGTAACAACTCGGATGGCGCCATTCTGGCCACTGCAACCGGTGGAACCGGCACCTTGCAATATAGAGTGGATGCCGGGGCATGGCAGTCAGGAGGCAGTTTTTCAGGCCTTTCCTGGGGTCCGCATATACTCTCCGTTATGGATGGGAATATGTGCATCGTTTCTACTGCCGTAGTGATTGATAATTTTTCATCACCTACGCTAACCGTAAGTTACAACAATGTGAGTTGCAACGGAGGTAGGGATGGTAGCATAACCCTTACTTCCACAGGAGGAACGGGTTCTGTGCAATATAGCATTAACGGTGGTTTGTCATACCAGACCAGCGGTGTATTTACCGGTTTGTCTGCAGGCAGATACAGCGCACTGGTAAAAGATGTGGCCGGTTGCGGACAAGGCGAAGTGGTAACCCTCAATCAGCCAAATGCCATTTCCTATCAGGTAAGTACAAAGGCAGCATCCTGCTATGCCAAACCCGATGGTGAAATTCATATTTCATCCGCGATTGGTGGTATAGGAAAACTTTCCTACAGTCTCAACGGGCTGAATTATCAGTCGGTTCCGGATTTTTATGCATTGCTGGGAGGTAACTACACCGTTTATGTGAAGGATGCCGCCTCATGCGTGGTGACCAAAGCCATAAGCGTTCCCCGCCCGGCGGACATTACAGCTACGTATACACTCACACAGGTAAACTGCCACGGCAGTAACAACGGATCTATTCTGGTGAATGCCGCCGGCGGAACTCAACCTTACCAGTACAGCCTAAACAAAGGCGCCTACCAGCCTACCAATCAGTTTGTGAATGTGGGTGCAGATACCTGGACACTGATTGTAAAGGATGTCAACAACTGCACCGATACCGGCAGCGCCATAATCACCCAGCCTGCATTAATTGTGCCTGCTATTTCTTCCACCAATTCAACCTGCGGAAATGCCAACGGAAGTTTGCTGGTTACAGCAACCGGCGGAACCGGAACACGCTACACTTTTAGCCTGGATGGAACTACATTCCAGTCTTCAGGTTTGTTTAGCGGCAAAAGTTCAGGAACCTATGCCGTTTCCGTAAAAGATTCTGTAGGATGCGTGGTAACAACCACCGGCGATATTCAGGATTCAAATGGTCCGAGTTTTGGAAGCATCAGCAGCACCAATGTTACCTGCCATGGCGGCAATGACGGAACCATTACCGTAAACAGTGTTTCCGGTGGCAGCGGTACCATCGAGTATAGCCTCACGGGTGCAAACTGGCAAACCTCCAACAGGTTCACTGCGCTGTCGGCAGGAAACTACAACATACAGGTGCGCGATGCCAACAAATGCATCAGCCAAAGCCAAACGATCATCATTAGGGAGCCCGCCGCCATCAGCATCAGCAGGACGCTTACAAACGTTCGTTGCAACGGCGAAAGCGACGGATCCGCAGTAATTCTCGCCTCAGGTGGAGCCGGTACATTGGCATACAGCATTAATGGCGGCCTAAGCTGGCAGTCTTCCAATACGTTCAACAATCTGAATGCCGGTGAATACACCGTTATGGTTCGAGATGCCGGAGGTTGCATGGGCACTATCAGCTTTACCATAGAGGAAGCGCCCAGAATTACCGCACTGCTGAGCATTCTGAACGTACAGTGCCACGGTGCCAGAAGCGGGGAAGTGAATTTTACGGCCTCAGGCGGTAAAGCACCCTATCAGTATAGCATTGGAGGCGCCTACCAAAGTTCGGGTCGTTTTACCGGTCTGAGCGGTGGTAACTACATTTATTTCATCAAGGATGCCAACAATTGCACCACCACAGGAGAATTTATCCTGTTTGAGCCCACAGCCCTGTCATTGACCGCCATAGCTGCCGATGTGAGTTGTGCCGGAGGCAACAATGGGGTAATCAATCTCACTGTGGCCGGTGGAATGGCACCCTACACCTATGAATGGTCGAATGGTGCGAACACAGAAGACATATTCAACCTGAGAGCAGGAACGTACAATGTCACCATCACCGATGATTATGGCTGCCGTGAAAGCCGCAGTTATACCCTAAATCAGCCTGCACAGCCTATCGTGATTAACGGTGTGGTAACCGATGGAAACGGAACACTGGGCAGGGTTGACATTACTGTAACAGGAGGCGTTCCACCATACCGGTTTTTCTGGTCAAATAATGCAACATCGGAAGATATCAATGAGCTGCTGCCCGGCAATTACACCGTAACCGTTACCGACGCCAATCTGTGTGTTGCCACGTCAACCTTCACCGTGAAAGTAAGCACCGGCGCTGATAAAGCCACATTGGAAAAATCTGTGAAACTCTATCCCAATCCGGCACAGGATATGGCCAAACTGGAAGTGGAAGGATTGATCCCTGACAAGGTTTCTATCATCAGTACAGACGGCAGAATTATCTGGCAAACCAAACCTGCCGAGCATAGCCTGAATATTGATACACGTGCATTTGCACCCGGCATGTACAAAGTGGTTGTGCACTCCGGCGGCACTGTCACAGCCATAAATTTAATGATACAACGATAAGTAAAGTGAACAGAAAACGCCCTTTGCCGCTTCGGCAAAGGGCGTTTTATTTTATATCAGGAATAAGGGCATTCACTGTATCTTTGCACCACAAAATCAGGGCATGAGCGATCCCATCAAGCACGAATGCGGTGTAGCCTTCATTCGGTTGCTAAAACCCCTAAGCTATTACCGGGAAAAATACGGAACACCCCTTTACGGCCTCAGACAGCTTCAGTTTTTAATGACCAAACAGCTCAACCGCGGGCAGGATGGCGCAGGCATCGGTGTGGTAAAGCTGGATCCGGATTATGGAGCGCGTTACCTGGCGCGCAAACGCAGTGCCAGCAAAACCGCTATCACCGATATTTTTGATGAGGTGGCCGGACAATATGCCCAGCTTGGCGCGGACGTTAGAAACGACGTAGATGCGCTCAAAAAAAGCTATGCCTATGCCGGTGAGCTGCTACTGGGGCACCTTCGTTATGGAACCTACGGAGGCAACAGTCTGGAAAATATTCATCCTTTCCTGCGCCAAAACAACTGGATGGCGAGGAACCTGATGCTGGCAGGCAACTACAACGTTACCAATGTAGACGAGCTTTTCCAGACCCTGATTGACCTGGGACAGCAGCCCAAAGAAAAGAGCGACAATGTATTGATGCTGGAAAAAATCGGGCATTTTATTGACGAGGAAAACCAGCGTTTGTTCAGCATATTCAAAAGCCAGGGTTTTGATAACCGCGAGATTACCGAAAAAATCAAAACGGAAATGAACCTGGTTAACATCCTGAAACGTTCGTTCAAGAACGTGGATGGAGGTTTTAACATGATTGGCCTGCTGGGACACGGCGATGCATTTGTGATGCGCGATCCTGCGGGAATACGACCCAGTTTCTGGTACGCCAATGATGAAGTGGTGGTTGCCGCTTCGGAGCGCAGCGCCATTCAAACCGTATTCAATACTGCACTTGAAGACATCAAAGAACTGGGGCCGGGCAATGCCCTTATGGTAAGAAAGAGCGGCGAATATTCAGAGGTGAATATTCTGGAGCCGGTGGCCAAACGAAGCTGCTCGTTTGAACGTATTTACTTTGCCCGTGGCAACGATGCCGATATTTATGCGGAGCGCCGCGAACTGGGCAGGTTGCTGAGCCGCAATATCTGTGAGAGAATCGGGTATGATTTTGAAAATACGGTTTTCTCGTATGTGCCCAATACCGCCGCCACCGCCTTCTACGGACTGATTGACGGAGTGCATGAAATTATCCGAGAAAAACAGGCTGAAGCCATTGCAAAGCCCGGTGTTGCGAGCGACAGCGCTGCTTTAAAACGCATTCTGGACTGGAAACCACGCAGAGAGAAAATTTTGATCAAGGATGCCAAAATGCGCACCTTTATTACCAACGACAACGACCGTGAAGTGATGGTGGGCGGCGCCTATGACGTTACCTACGGTACCATAAACCCCGGCACAGATACCCTGGTCATTATGGATGACAGCATTGTGCGCGGAACAACGCTAAGAACCAGCATCCTGCGCATTCTGGACCGGTTGAAACCCAAAAAAATCATCCTGGTTTCGTCTTCGCCACAAATACGCTATCCCGATTGTTACGGCATTGATATGAGCCGCCTGGGCGATTTTGCCGCATTTCAGGCAGCTGTGCACATACTGAAAAGCAATGGAAGGGAAAACCTGCTGGATGAGCTGTACCTGAAGGCCAAAGCCGAAATGGAAAAACCGGCAGAGGAACAGCGCAACATCATACAGGATTTGTATGCCGGCATGAGCGATGCGGAGATCAGCCTGAAGGTGGCAGAATTGGTGCGCCCTGCAGATTTGAATGCCGACCTGGAAATTGTGTACCAAAGCGTGGAGAACCTGCACTGGGCAACCCCAAAGCACGAGGGCGACTGGTATTTCACAGGCAATTACCCCACACCCGGAGGCACCAAGGTCGCCAACCGTTCATTCATGTACTACATGGAAGGCCGAAAAGACCGGGCTTATTAAGAGGCATCTTAACAAAAGCATTATTGAGTTTTTAGCAAAAGGCCGGGCATTTTATGCCATTCAAACCGGCCGTATAAACCCAACGACATCCGAGTTGTGCATTGGCAAATACTTGTAAAAGTGCCATTTGTTAATTACGTTTGAAAATAATACGCTACAAAGTATCGCATATACGACCAAAATGGGTGCGCTATGCGAAATAAAGTAGCGGGTAAAGGCGAGTTAGCAGGCAGCCTGAAAGACGACAACTAAGCACAAAATATGAACGGACAACATCATTACAAAGTAACAATTAAGTGGACAGGCAACAAGGGCACAGGAACAGACAATTACCGAAATTATGAACGAAGTCATAATATAATGATTCAAAATAAAGTAGATATTTCAGGCTCATCCGACCCAGCATTTCGTGGAGACAATACTAAACATAATCCCGAAGATCTTTTAATTTCTTCTTTATCATCTTGCCATATGCTTTGGTATTTACATTTATGTTCCGAGGCTGGAGTTATCGTAACAGACTATATTGACAATGCGACAGGAATAATGATAGAAACTTCAAACGGTGGCGGACAGTTTACAGAAGTAACGTTGAACCCTATTGTGACAGTTACTGAACAAAGTATGGTGGAAAAAGCCAACGAATTGCACAGCAAAGCGAATGAACTTTGTTTTATTGCTAACTCTGTAAACTTTCCAGTAAAACATAAATCAACAGTAAATATTTTATAAATGACAAAAAACAAGGAACCGCTAACACACGTTTGCCGCAATGGGGGCTGGCGTTTTACAATTAAAATCTGGCTACTACTGTAAATTTGTGTTGTTTTGACAGTTTTATGCTCCAAAACCCGCCCCAACACAAAGCCCGAAAAAATTACCCAATCAATCTTTGACCGGGCTTACTAAAACAATTTACTTACCCAGCTTCATCCTTTTCCAGGTGTCGGTTCTGCCGAGCGCCTGAACGCCAATGTAGCCGCGGATATCGAGGGTGTTGTTGTCTTTCATCTTGATCACCGACTTGTACGTGCTGCCGTTTTCAGGATCATAGATGGTGCCATCACCCCATTCGTCGTTGTCTTTGTAGGTGAAGTCCTTCAAAATCCGATAGCCTTTCAACGGCACGGTACGCATTTTTTCATCGGGGTTGTTCTTATCCACCTTGGGCTTTCCGGTTGCAGGATCTATGGGCTCTTTCAGCCATACAATCTTACCATAGTATTTTGTTCCGATTTTTTCAATTTTTACACCGGCTTTTCCGCTGCCTGACTGCCATACACCCAGCAGACGATCACCGCTGGCAGGTGCAAAGGCCATAAGCACACACATAAGGGCAGCGCCCAGAACGATACTGATTTTTTTCATATGATTAATCTTTAAACGTAAATTCAAATGTTAGTTTGGCCTTCATCTCAAAAGGCGTTTCTCTGTCTTTTTTGGGTGTCAAATCGCATACCAGAAATTTCTCCTTGTTTTTGAAATGTTCTGCAAGATCGGCCTCTCCGGCGGGCTGCGCACTGAATGTATTTTCTTTCGACAAGGGGTTTTGCACCGCAATTTCTTTGGCTTTGCTGTCACCGCCTGCCATCATATTCAGGGTAAGGCTGCTGAAATCGGCGAATCCGGCTGAATCGGCGGTGGTGAAAGAAGCAGAAATCAATTTAACCGCTTCGATATTGGCCTCGGTAGCATTGTGCTGTTTCATAAAGGCAGTCAGTTCATCAGCCAGCTGGTGCTGCAGCGATTCGGGGGAGGATTCAAAAAATGGACCCTCACTTTTAAACGTGATGTCCAGGGTAATGTTGTCTTTGGTTTGTTTGCCGCAGGCGCTAAACAGCATTATGCCGGCGAAGAGATACAGTATTTTTTTCATGGTTATGGACTTACAAGGTTAATGGAGAACATAATGTAGGGAGCGTTTCCGGCGTTGTTTTCCATGAGGTAGGGCTGTTTACCCAGCGGACCTCTGAAAAACTCTTTTTCATCCAGGTTAAAGGCAGTGTTGATGCGGTATCCGGCCTGCAGGCTCATCCAGATGAAGCCCGAGAGGGATTTTTCGTAGGTAAAACGCAGTCGGGCTTCGCCACGGCGGAGCTCGGAATCTGCCCTGTTGGCAATGGTTGATCGCAGGAAATAGGTCTGACCTTCCAGTTCGTAGCCAAACAGGAGCAGGTTTCTGGAATTGAAGGTTCTGCGAACGGCTGCCCGGGCGGGAAACAACGCCTCAACACCCCATTTGCGGTTGGGAAACGTATAATTGTAAAACAGGATGGGCACATAGTTAAGTTCGCCAACACGGTAGGTGCGTGATAGGCCCAAACCCCACTGCAGTCGGTCGTGCGGGCGCTTGCCATAAATAACTGCCCCGGAAACCCTTGTTTTATTTAGATAATCGCCAATTTCAGAAATACCGAAATTTCCGTTCACATCGCCCTGTGCCTGCATCAGTAAAAATCTTTTGGCGTCAAAAGGCACAAATACGGTGGTGGCCAGGCCCATGCTTTTCAAACCTGCCTCGAGCGGATAG
>CAYSIK010000045.1:2104-14387 GCA_964431045.1 uncultured Flavobacteriaceae bacterium | reverse complement strand
CTTTGTTTCAGCAGTCACTGAAGTTTTGTGATTGTTTTGACAAGCGAGCTGAAAGTTAGCTGCAATGCTTTGCAGTGGCATTACAAGCAATAAACACAAAACTAGATAATTTCTAATAGCTTTCATATTTTTAAGATACGCTTTTATTATTGAAAGTTCAATATCATCGAAAATCTCTGTATTCCGGATGTTTTGTAGCACATCCCTATTTCGCCCCCACCCCTTTTCACTCACCCCAAACCACAGCAAAAACATGCATAGGCGGAGCAACAAATCCTTTATGTATACAGCTTTCACGGCGTGAATTACAGTTTGAGATTTTACAATTGTACTAAGAAAAGATTAATGAATTGTGATATTAAAAAAATGTGGGAAAACTTCCAACAAAAAGGCCGCCCCAACGGGACGGCCTTCCTGTATTCCATTGTTTGGCAGACAATTACATCATGCCACCCATGCCGCCCATGTCGGGGCCATGAGAATGGGGTTTTTCATCTTCCTTAATTTCAGAAAGAACGCACTCAGTAGTTAGGATCATACCGCCGATAGAGGCCGCATTTTCCAAAGCCACACGGCTCACCTTCTTGGGGTCGATAACACCGGCCGCAATCAGGTTTTCGTATTTCTCAGTGCGGGCATTGTAACCAAAATCGGCACTGCCTTCGGTTACCTTCTGCACTACGATGCTGCCTTCGCCGCCGGCGTTGGCAATAATTTGACGCAGGGGCTCTTCCAATGCACGACGCACGATGCCAATACCGGTAGTTTCGTCTTCGTTATCGCCGGTGAGGCCATCCAGCGCCTTAATGGCACGGATAAAACTCACACCGCCGCCGGGGACGATACCTTCTTCCACAGCCGCACGGGTTGCGTGAAGGGCGTCGTCTACGCGGTCTTTCTTTTCTTTCATTTCCACTTCGGTAGCGGCACCTATGTACAGCACAGCCACACCACCGGCCAGCTTGGCCAGACGCTCCTGCAGCTTCTCACGGTCGTAGTCACTGGTGGTGGTTTCAATCTGAGCCTTAATTTGGTTTACGCGGGCAGCAATGCCTGCCTTGTCACCGGCACCGTTTACGATGGTGGTGTTGTCCTTATCAATGGTGATTTTCTCGGCACGTCCCAGGTCGGTCAGCTGAGCATCTTCCAGTCTGCGGCCCTGCTCTTCGCTGATTACGCTGCCACCGGTGAGGATGGCAATGTCCTGCAACATTTCTTTTCTGCGGTCGCCAAAGCCGGGGGCTTTAACAGCAGCGATTTTCAAGGCACCACGTATTTTGTTTACCACCAAAGTTGCCAGGGCTTCGCCTTCTACGTCTTCGGCAATAATCAACAGGGGCTTACCGGTCTGTACCACTTTTTCGAGTACAGGCAGCAAATCCTTCATAGTGCTAACCTTTTTATCATAGATCAAAATATAGGCGTTCTCGAGGTCGGCTTCCATCTTGTCGGCATTGGTTACGAAGTAAGGACTCAGGTAACCGCGGTCGAACTGCATACCTTCAACTACTTCAACTGTAGTGTCGGTGCCTTTTGCTTCTTCCACAGTGATTACACCGTCTTTACCTACTTTTTTCATAGCTTCGGCAATCAGTTTGCCGATGGTATTGTCGTTATTGGCAGAAATGGTAGCAACCTGCTCAATTTTAGAGTTGTCGTCTCCTACTGCCTGGCTCATTTTGTCCAGACTCTCAACCGCTGCTTTTACCGCTTTTTCGATTCCGCGCTTCAGATCCATGGGGTTGGCACCGGCGGCTACGTTTTTCAGACCTGCAGTAACGATGGCCTGAGCCAGAACAGTAGCAGTGGTGGTACCGTCACCGGCGATGTCAGCAGTTTTGCTGGCCACTTCTTTCAGCATCTGGGCACCCATGTTTTCCACGGGATCTTTCAGTTCAATTTCTTTTGCTACCGATACACCATCCTTGGTAATCTGGGGTGCACCGAATTTTTTGTCGATAACCACATTGCGGCCTTTGGGACCCAGGGTTACTTTCACTGCGTTTGCCAAAGCATCCACACCGCGCTTCAAACCTTCGCGGGCGGTCACATTGAATTCGATTTTCTTTGCCATTTTTTTTGTAAGATTGATTAGATAATTGCGAAAATGTCACTTTCACGCATGATGAGGTAATCTTTACCTTCCACGTTGATTTCGGTACCGGCATACTTGCCGTAAAGAACGGTGTCGCCCACCTTAACGGTCATGGGCTCATCTTTTTTACCTTCACCCACGGCTACTACAGTGCCTTTTTGGGGTTTTTCCTTAGCGGTATCGGGGATAATGATACCACCTGCAGTCTTTTGTTCGGCTGCGAGGGGTTCTACCAGAACCCTGTCGGCCAGAGGTTTAACGTTTACTGACATACAATTATAAATTTTTGGGTTGTATGTCCCTGCATAGTCCAATCCTGTGCCAATTTGGAAATGTGACTTTTTTTTCGTATATTGGGGTAAATCTGTCAGTTTGCCGACAATTTGTCAGTCAATTTGTCATATTCAGGCATCGTGCCTGCCACCATCGGCCACACGAAACAGGTGCAACACATAGGGGAACAACGCATCCATGCTTTCTTCCGCACCGCGGGTACTGCCCGGCAGCGTTAAAATAAGTGTATTTCCGATGTAGCCGGCTACACCACGGCTTACCATGGCGTAGGGCATGCGTTCCTGTCCGTATTTGCGTGCCGCTTCCATAATTCCGGGAACCTCACGGTCCAGCATAGGCAGAATGGTTTCGGGGGTAACATCGCGTTTGGAAAGGCCGGTTCCACCGGTGTAAATGAGCAAATCAAATCCGTTTTGGCTGGCCATTTCAGCCTTACTGGCAATGTCTTTGGGCTCATCAGGGATAATGGAATATTCTGATATGGAAATGCCGTATTGTTCCAGCCTGTTAATAATGGCTTTGCCTGCTTTGTCTTCTTTGTTACCCTTGGAAATGGTATCGCTGCACACCACCACCATCGCATTAATTTTTCGTTTCGGGATATCTGTATAATCGGATTTCCCACCATTTTTGGCAACCAGCCGTATGTGCTGAATTTCCACATTTTTATCAATGGGTTTCAGCATATCATACATGGTCAAGGCTGCAATCGCTGCACCGTGCATGGCTTCTACCTCCACACCGGTGCGATATATGGCTTTCACTTCTACCCTTATTTGAATGCCAATATCATTGATGGAAAATTCCACCTTGCATGATTCTACCGGCAGCGGATGACAATCGGGAATAATGTGGGCGGTGTTCTTCACTGCCAACAGCGCCGCAGCGCGTGAAAATTCATACACATCACCCTTGGGTACAGCTTTGTTTTTAATGGCTTCAACAGTTTCAATACTGCCGGGCCTGACAACCGCCTCGGCAATGGCAGTGCGCAGCGTGGTTATCTTGTGGGTGATGTCGTTCATTGGGACGAAGATAAAGTGAAACCGTGATTTTCATTTACACCATCAGCAACTTTACCGATGCAATTGCCAGCACAAGCGCCAAAAGCCATTTCATGGCCTTAGACTGGTATCTTGCAGCTCCCAGCCAAGCTCCCAAACCGCCAAAAACAAGCACAATTCCCATCATTACGGGTAAATTCTCATCCCAGGGTTGATCTGCCTTTACCCATCCCAGCAAGCCACTCAGGCTGTTTACAAAAATGAATGCCGAACTCAGCGCAGCAGTATGTTTTTGTCCGGCCCAGCCGGCCAGCAATAAAATAGGAGAAAGCCAAACCCCGCCACCAATGCCGGTAAGGCCACTTGCATAGCCAATGACCGAACCAATGATTGCTGCAGCAATTGGCGGCATTTCACTGATCTTTTTGGGCTCGGCAGGCCTGAAAACCATGAGTACAGATGCCGACATCAGCATCACACCCAGAATCTTTTTGTACAAAGCATCTTCTATGGGCGTCAATCCGCCTAAAAAAGCCATTGGTACTGAAAATCCCGCTAACCATAGAAAATCGCGGAGCTTAAAATAGCCGCCCTTGTAAAACTGCAAAAATGCCATCCCCGAAACCACCAGATTTAGCACCAAAGCGTCCGGACGCGCCAGGTATCCGTAATAACTGCAAAGTGCCATTACGGCCAGATAGCCACTGCCACCGCCGTGTCCTACTCCGGCATAGAGAAACGCCACCAGGGCAAATCCAAGAAGCATCCAATACGCGTCCATCTCTTAAAAAAGAATAATTTTCACGACTTCACCGGGTTGTAAAATCTCCGTTTCTGCATCGGTTTTGATAAAACAATTGGCTTGCGCAAACGCATCCATCCGGTAGCTCTCCTGCCCTGCCAGCACCTGTACTTTTCCGCTTTGGAGATAGGCTTTCACAAAATGGGTCAAACCGGGTTTCTGACGGTATTCGTTTTCAAGCACGGCTGTTTGGAAAACGTGACCGGATGAAACACCTGCAGCTTCCAGAATATACGGCCTTATCCAGGCATACCAGCAGGTAAGCACTGAAGCAGGATTGCCGGGTAAACCGAAGATGCGCTTTTCTCCTTGGGTTCCAAAATAGAACGGTTTGGCAGGTTTTTGTTTCAGCTTGTGAAAAATGCAATTCACGCCAAGATCTGAAAGGGTTGGCACAACAAGGTCGTAATCCCCCACCGAAACTCCCCCGGTTATCATAACCATATCAGAGGTTTCCAGGGCCGTTTCCAGTCTGTGGCGCAAATCAGCAGTTGTATCCGATGCGTAAAACAAATTGGCTTTGATTCCCAGCTGTGACAAGGCACTCAGCAAGCTGAAACTGTTGCATTCGTAAACCTGCCCCGGCAACAGTGGCTTTCCGGGTGACACAATTTCATTGCCGGTCACCACCACGCTCACTGTGGGCATTTCCCACACACAAACCTCAGAAACGCCGGCAGAAGCCAGCAATCCGATGGCACCCGGGGTTAGTTTTTGACCCGGATGCATCAAAATATCTCCGAGTGCCGACTGCGATCCGGCCTTACGGACATTTCCACCCTTCTGAAGTTTTTCATCCTCTATCCACAGCAATCCATCTTCAACGCGGCTTTTTTCCTGCATCACCACAGTATCGGCACCTTCGGGAACCATGGCACCGGTAAAAATGCGCACGGAATTGCCTTTTTCTATCCTTTTAACCGCAGTTTCACCCGCAGGAACCTCCCCTGATATTTTCATCGGCTTTTGGGGATGAAAATCATCCCAGCAGAATGCGTAGCCATCCATGGCGGAGTTGTCAAACGGCGGAACAGCTACATTGGCAGCAGCCGGCTCTGCACAATACATATTCGCAGCCTCCAAAAGCGGAATGGTTCGCTTTTTCAGCGGCAACGGGTTTCCCTTGAGCAATTCGGCGGCCTGTTCTGTTGTTATCATCCTCCAATGGCTATCATGCTGCGGTTTTGCAGGGTTTCGGGCTGTATTTTCTCAAACTGCTCATCAAATTGTCCGCCCAGTTTTTCCCTTTTTTGTTTCAAGTTTTCAACAATGAGCGGTTCTACAGATTCTCCATTTCGAAATGCAGAGAGCAAATCGGTTTCTTGTGTTGCAAACAAGCAATTCCGCATCTTGCCATCTGCAGTAAGTCTTAGGCGGTTGCAATCGCTACAAAAAGGATGACTCATGGTGCTGATGATGGCAAAACTGCCTTTTGCCCCTTTCACAAAGTATTTGTGGGCGGTTTCGTGGGGTTCCTTGCCCAGCGGGATAAAATCAAATTTTTGGGCAATATTTTGCAGGATTTGGTCCCGGGTGAACACCTTATCGTGGTGCCACCGGTTGCCCGTAAAAGGCATAAACTCGATAAAGCGAATATGCACGGGCGAATGCACGCTCCATTCGGCAAAATCGCAAAGCTCGTATTCGTTGATGCCTTTCATTACAACCATATTGACTTTTACATGAAAACCCTGCTCGAACGCCTTATTGATATTGGTTTTTACGACTTCAAGGTTATCTCTTTTTGTCAGCAACAGGAACCTGTCCCTGTTTAGGGTATCTAAACTTATGTTAATACTGCAGACACCGCATGCATTGAGTAATTCAAGATGTTTGTCCAAAAACACGCCATTGCTGGTGAGCGTTAATTGCACCGGCAAAGCCGATAATCCCTTTACAATTTCGGGAAATTCTTTGCGCACCAGCGGCTCACCACCGGTAAGCCGGATTTTATTCACCCCAAGACCCACAAAGGTTTTAGCCAGTGCGACAATCTCATCAGTTTGCATAAGCCTGTGATGCGGTGTGCACTGAATTTCCTCATCCGGCATGCAATAAAAACAACGGAGATTGCAGGCATCGGTAAGTGAGATGCGCAGATACTGATGCGGTCTATGAAAACTGTCGGTGAGCAATGCTTCAAAAATATCATGTGCGGGCGGGATTTGAAAACGAATCCGGGAATTAACTTTGCCTTGTGCAAACACGGGTTTTGATATTGGCAGGCGGAGAAAGCCGTAGAATGGGACAGCCCAAGGGTTTGCTGGATTACCACGGTATTCCGCAGGTTGACTATTTGTACAATCTGGCAACAGCATTGAAACTGGATGCCTTTGTGAGTTGCCGGGAGGAACAGAGCAGTTTATTTTCAACATTACCCATCATCACCGACCATGCTGAGTTTGCGGGTCACGGCCCCAATTCGGGTTTATTGTCTGCTTTCAGGGCTTTCGAAGGCAACTGGCTGCTGCTGGGTTGCGATTATCCAAACCTAAACGCAGAGGCAATTACAAAGCTTTTAACCGCGGAAAAAGAAGCATTTGATATCATTTGTTTCAAGCACCCAAATTTAGACATGGCAGAGCCGCTAATTGCCTTATACGGGCATTCTGCAGGCAAGCAGTTAATGGACTTTTTCATCAATGGTAGGGATTCATTGTCAGGCTTCATAAAACAGAGCAACTCGCTTTTTATTGACAGTGAAGATGCATTAGTTTTGAAAAGTATAGACACACCCCAAGAAAGGGATGTCTTTTTAGGCAAAAAACATGGATGAGAAACAGCAGCATATTGCCTTGCAGCGTTTTGAGAACGGCGCACTGACCCAAACCAAAGATGCTGTTTCAGTGGAAGAACCGTTGGAAATACGGGTTGAATTCGGACCGATGGACAACCGCAAGGTTCAGTCTCTCAGCATTACCATGCGCACACCCGGAAACGACGCCGAACTGGCCGCGGGCTTTTTGTTTACTGAAGGCATCATCCATAAAAAAGAAGACGTTTTATCGGCCAAACACGTTCAAACTTTACCCGGTGTAAGCAGCAATTATATTCAGGTTTCACTCAGCCCTGATTTGGCTTTCAGCCAAACCCAGTTGCAGCGAAATTTCTACACTTCCAGCAGCTGTGGGGTATGCGGCAAAAGCAGTTTGGATTCGGTGAAAACACAAATGCCCGAAAAATCAGGAAAGTCTATGCCGTCGCTGTCGCCCGAACTGATTTTATCCTTGCCAAAAATCCTAAGAGAAAAGCAGGAAACCTTCGAAAGCACTGGTGGCCTGCATGCTTCGGGCCTATTTGATACACAAGGCAATTTGCTACTCTTACTCGAAGATGTGGGTCGCCATAATGCTTTGGATAAACTCATTGGCCGCGCGCTAATGAGCGGAAACACGCCCCTGGATGAGCACATTCTGTTACTCAGCGGCAGGGCCAGTTTTGAACTCATGCAAAAAGCCGGAATGGCAGGTATTCCTATTGTGTGTGCGGTTGGTGCACCCAGCAGCCTTGCCGTAGAATGCGCGAAAGAATTTGGAATTACACTAATTGGCTTTTTGCGTGAAAACCGCTTTAATATTTACAACGGAGCCCTTTAACCCGGCTGCTTCCAGACGGTTTCGCCCGTTTCCAGTATTTCCTTGCCCCACACCTGAACCTCTTTTTTTATGCGCTCCACCAGATAATCACAGGCCTCAATGGCAGCACGGCGGTGGGCTGAGGAGGTAAATACAAACAGCGAAATCTCTCCGGCTTTCACCAAACCCAGGCTGTGGTAAATATGCATGCACGTCAGTTCATATTTGGCAAACGCATCTTCACGGATGTTGTGCAGCGTTTCCATGGCCATTTCATGATAGGCTTCATATTCAATACCGGCAACGGTTTTCCCATCTTCCTTTACATCGGCCCTCACCTGCCCCATAAACATGCTGTGCGCACCAATATTTTGTTTGGTAGCATGTTTAGACAGGCTATCTGCAATAAACGCAGGTGTAATAGGCCCGTCCACAAATACTTTTTTATGCTTTTTATCTTCGGTCATGTGTTAAAGTTTTGACAAAATCCCGCGTAATCGTATTGAAGCATCTCCGCTTCATTATTTGGAACTGCAATGGGCTTAGGTTCATACATCATGGCATGCATTTGCCCTGAAAGCGTATCCATGTGAAAAATCTTGCCATCTACCTGATCCATACCCAGTAAGGTATTTAAAACCAAATTTGCCTGCATGGTTCCTGCAAGTGTAGGAACGGAACCCAACACACCCTCTGTATTGCATTGTCCCATAAACAAGGGATTGGGTGGCACCGGATATACATTTCTGTAGGAGTAACCCAGATGCGGCCTAAACAAAGCCCACTGCAGATTAAACTTGCTTACCGAGGCATGCACCCATGGCTTTTGGTAGATACGGGCTGCATCATCCATCAAATAGCGAACCTGCAGATTGTCGGTGCAATCGACCAACATATCGGCTTCGGAAACCATGGAAACCGCCATTTGTGCATCAAACATGGCATGTTTAG
This sequence comes from uncultured Flavobacteriaceae bacterium, assembly GCA_964431045.1. Taxonomy (GTDB): domain Bacteria; phylum Bacteroidota; class Bacteroidia; order NS11-12g; family UBA955; genus RGEC01. The sequence goes on along the minus strand of CAYSIK010000045.1, from coordinate 5,666 downwards.
ATTGGAAACTTGTATGCGGGTATCTTTCTGCTAAAAATTGAACAGCACATGCTGCTTTTGATTTTCCCACATCACCGGGAGCATAAAGCATTTGCCTGTGCAGATTATGCAATTCAACATTATCAAAATCAATTACCGTTATTGAGCCCACACCGCAAGATGCAATGTTAGTAAGTAATGGACACCCCAATCCACCTGCACCTATAACCAGCACCTGGGATGAAAGCAGTTTTTGCTGACCGCTATCTCCTATTTCATTGAGTTGTATTTGCCGACGGAAATAGCCGTCCATATTACCCTCCGCTGTAGGGCGGCATCAGCGCCACTTCATCACCATCCTTCAGCAATGTATTTCGATCTATTAATATCTGATTTACTGCTATGGCAAAACTGAGTTGTTTCATTTCGGGAAAATCATTTCTAATCTTTTCACAAACAGCATCCGTATCAGGCATATCAAACATGATGTTTGTCTGTCCGCAAACTTCAGCCAACCGTCCAAACAACAATACATTCACCATGTAGCAAATATAGTCAAATGTCCGCTTTGGAAATTAGTACTTATTTTTGCAACATAAACAAATGGGAATACGGATTGCTGAAATCGCCAAAATTACCGGTGCTGTTGTGGAAGGCAATGCCGATATTGAAATTTCCCTTCCCGGTAAACTGGAGGAAGCAGACAATAAAACCCTTTGCTTTTTTGCAAATCCCAAATACGAAGCACAACTATATGCAACAAAAGCTGCGGCTGTTATCGTTCCCTTTGATTTCAAAGCAACACAACCGGTTTCGTTTGCTTTAATCAGACATGCCAATCCCTACTTTGCTTTTTGCATGGTATTAAATGCCTGGTTCAACCCCAATGAGCCTAAAACCGGCATTGAAAACGGCAGCTATATTCATGCATCCGCCACTTTGGGCAATAACATTTTTATTGGCGCCACAGCCTATGTGGACGAAAATGCCACTATTGGAAACAACACTCAGATATATCCTCAGGTTTTCGTAGGTAAAGGTGCTATTATCGGTGATAACTGCACCTTGTATCCGGGTGTTAAGGTTTATGCCGGGTGTAAGATTGGAAACAATTGTATCATTCATGCAGGAACCGTTATCGGCAGCGACGGATTTGGCTTTGCTCCCATAGGTGATACGTATGCTAAAATTCCGCAAATTGGGAATGTTGTCATTGAAGATGACGTAGAAATCGGCAGCAACTGCAGCATTGACAGGGCTACCATGGGAAGCACCATAATCAGACACGGAACCAAACTGGATAACCTTATACAGGTTGCCCATAATGCAGAAATCGGAGCCAATACAGTGATTGCTTCACAAACCGGCGTAAGCGGCAGCACCAAAATCGGAGCCAACTGCCAGATTGGCGGTCAGGTGGGATTTGTTGGACATATCAGCATTGCAGACCGCACCGGAATTGGAGCCCAATCGGGTGTAACCAAAGGTATTGAAGAAAGCGGAACCAATTGGATTGGATCGCCCGCGAGCCCCATCAAAGAACAGTTTAGGAGTTGGGCAGCATTTAAAAAATTGCCCGATATGCTGAATGAAATGAAACAACTTGCCAAAGAACTGGAAAAACTAAAAGATCAAAAGGACAATTCCTGAAATTGAATAATGAGTCAGATTAACCCCAAACAAACCACACTTAAAGCCCCTGTAACCCTTCATGGAGTTGGCCTTCATTCCGGTGCAGAGGTATCGCTTACTTTTCAGCCAGCTGAAGCCAACCACGGCTACAAATTCCGCAGGGTAGATTTACCCGGACAACCCATTATTGAGGCAGACTGCGACCTTGTTACTGATACTTCCCGCGGAACTACGCTCGAGAAAAACGGGGCATCCATCAGCACAGTAGAACACGTGCTGGCAGCGCTGGTAGGTTTGGAGATTGACAATGTACTTCTGGATGTTTCAGGACCTGAAATGCCCATACTGGATGGGAGCAGCAAACCCTTTGTAGAGGCGCTCTCAGCCTGCGGAACCGTAGAACTGGATGCCGAAAGGGAATATTTTGAAATTCCGTACAATATTCATTTTACCGATGAAGCCAATCAGGTAGAGATTATTGCCATGCCGGTAAATGAATACCGTCTTACGGTGATGGTGGATTACAACTCACCGGTTTTGGGCAGTCAGCATGCAGCTCTGACGCATATTTCAGAGTTTAAAAATCAGATTGCCCCCTGCAGGACGTTCTGTTTCTTGCACGAACTGGAAATGCTCTTGGCCAACAATCTTATTAAAGGCGGTGATTTGAACAACGCCATTGTTGTGGTTGACAGGGCCGTTTCACAGGATGAGCTGGATCGATTGGCCAAAGTTTTCAATAAACCTTCGGTGGAAGTGCGCAAAGAAGGCATTCTCAATAACCTGGACCTTCGTTTTCAGAATGAGCCTGCCAGGCACAAACTGCTGGATATGATTGGAGACCTTGCACTGGCAGGAATGCCCATTAAGGGACAAATTATGGCCGCAAGACCCGGTCACGCCAGCAACGTGGCTTTTGCCAAGAAAATTAAACAGGTAATTAAAAAAGAACAGCGCCGCAAACAGGAAGGACCGCCACAGTACGATCCCAATGCAAAGCCCTTGTACAACACATCCGACATCATTAAAATGCTGCCACACAAACACCCGTTTTTGCTGGTGGATAAGATTGTGAGTAAAGACGATAAAACCATTGTGGCCATAAAAAATATTACGTACGATCAGCCGTTTTTTGCGGGTCACTTCCCCGGCGATCCCATCATGCCGGGCGTGTTGCAACTGGAAGCCATGGCATAGGCCGGTGGCGTTCTGATCCTGAGCGCTGTTCCCGATCCTGAAAACTACAGTACCTATTTCCTTAAGATAGACAACGCGAAATTCAAAGACAAGGTAGTACCCGGCGATACGCTGGTGATGAAAATGGAACTGCTGGATATACGCCGAGGCATATGTACCATGACCGGTAAAGCATTTGTGGGTGACAAACTGGTGAGCGAAGCCGAAATGACGGCACTGATTAGTAAGATATCCTAATCCATTTTTTTAAGGTTACCTGTACACCATTAAATAATGCATGTATCTTTGATCCATAAATAATCTGATACTTTTTTGGCTAAATTTGCCCAACAGCTATGATTCAACCCCTGGCATACGTTCATCCCTCGGCCAAGATTGCCGACAATGTTACCATTGATCCGTTTGTGACCATTCATGCCAATGTAGAAATTGGTGAAGGCACACATGTGATGTCGGGGGCTATTATTTTTAAAGGAACACGCATTGGCAAAAATTGCCGGATTTTTCCCGGAGCCTCCATTGGCGCCATACCGCAGGATCTGAAATTTGATGGAGAAGAAACCCTTACCATCATTGGCGACAATACCACGGTTCGCGAATACGTAACCATCAACAAAGGCACCAAAGCACAGGGATATACCAAAGTGGGCTCCAATGTGCTTTTGATGGCCTATGTGCATCTGGCGCACGATTGTGTGGTAGAAGACAATTGTATTCTGGCCAACAGTGTGCAGGTGGCGGGACATGTTTACAT
>CAYSIK010000045.1:0-2094 GCA_964431045.1 uncultured Flavobacteriaceae bacterium | reverse complement strand
GCAGCCTTGTTCGCAAAGACGTTCCACCTTACACCAAAGCAGCGCGCGAACCCCTTAGCTATGAAGGGGTAAACAGCATTGGATTGCGCAGGCGCAACTTCTCAACTGAGAAAATCAGTGAGATACAGGACATTTACAGGAACCTGTTTGTAAAAGGTTATAATACTGCCAAAGCCATCAAAATCATTGAAACAGAATTTACCCCTACCACAGAAAGGGATGAAATATTGCAGTTCATCAAAGAATCGGACCGCGGTATTATGAAAGGCTACATTACCAAATAAATTTCACAGCGGTGTTCAGCATAATCCTCAAGGATTGCGGCAAATCGTTTAACCGTCACTGGTTGTTCAGAAACCTGAATACAACTTTCCATTCCGGTGAAAAATGGGCCATACTTGGTGCCAACGGATCGGGTAAAAGCACGCTGGGATTGCTGCTAAGCGGCCAATTAACGCCTACTGAAGGCTGCATTGAACATATACACCATCAGGTGCCTGTGCAGCTAAAAAACCTGCATACACTGGTTTCACTTACCTCGCCGGCGCTGGAACTGAATGAAGATCTGAATACGAAGGAAGTTTTTGCATTGCATCAAAAGCTAAAACCTTTGCAAACAGAAAAAGGATCTGAGATTTTTGCTTCAATGGCCGGATTTGACAGTAAGACCATGCAAAAACCCATTGCTACTTTCAGCAGTGGTATGAAACAAAGGGTAAAACTGGCCCTCGCCACCATGAGTGATACACCGCTGTTGATTCTGGACGAGCCTTTTACCAACCTCGACAAAGCCGGTGAGCATTTCTTCCACAGTTTACTTGAGAAATTCGGGCAAAACCGCCTGTTGATGATTGCCTCCAACCGTGAAGAAGAATATGCAGTCTGCGACAGGCAAATCAACCTGTCATCAGGGCTTAACGCCAATGTATAAAGGCACCGCTGAGCTGCTTTGACCGTTGTGAATACTGATGGTGTAAAAACCGGGGCTAAAACCTGCTATTTGTGCAGTAAAGTGACGTTCTCCGGGCAGCATTACCCATTCCCGACAAAAACGACCTGAAGCATCCAGCAATTTTAAGGTCCAGCGCTCTGAAATCTGTTTTCTTGATATGGTGACCTTGTCAAATGCCGGGTTGGGATAAACCCTTGGCAACTCCAGGGATCCGAACTTTCTTAAACCAGCCACTTTGGCCGCAGGAATTTTGGCAAAGTGCAATCCTCCCCTGCCATTTCCAAATATCAGTTCTGGGATAGAATCGCTGTTGAGATCTGCAGCGGCCACATTCACCCGATTTCCCAAATCCGGCTCTGTGCTGTCGGTAGCAGTTCGTTGCCAAAACCAGCCCTCAATAGCCGACAAACTGTCATATATGCTTCGCCCCGTGGGCTTATACATTCTAACCTTGCCAAAAGAGGTACCCAGCAAAATTTCCTGCTGTCCGTCATTATCCACATCCGTCACCTCGGGCATGGCATACCCGTAAGAATAAAAACCCGCAGGATTAATCTCGGTGCTCCACTCATTGGCTCGCATTCCCCAGGCATTGGGCAAAGCCAGCACATAAGACGGAGCGCCCACACTTCCCTGGTTTACGTACAATGCCACACGCCCGTTATACATTCCCACCAGCATGTCAGGCAGGGTGTCATTATTGTAATTGCAAACGGCAGGAGCTGCATTTTCCATTCCCGGATTTACGGTGTTTTTCAATAAATCAGCTTCTGCAAAAACCAGGTTCAACGGTTTGCCGATACCGGCTGTATTCCTGTACCAGCCCACTTTACCAAACCTTTCGCCATAGTACATGTCAACATCTTTATCGCCATCCACATCGCCAAACTTAATGATGAGGTCTGCTATGCCTTTCTGAGACAAATTCAAAAAATCATCATTGATTTTAACAAAATCGGGTAAACTTTTACTGCCTTTGTTTTCGAAGAGAGCAACCCGGTCATTAAGTCCACCGGTTAGTTCAAAATCACCATTGGAAGCCACAAATAAATCCTGATCTCCGTCACTATCGTAGTCGCAGAATGCTACCGAGCTTTTCGCACCCAAATCTACCGTTTTATCAGCAAGCCAGTCGGTTTGCA
>CAYSIK010000044.1:8512-14401 GCA_964431045.1 uncultured Flavobacteriaceae bacterium | reverse complement strand
AACAGCGTTCTCAAATGGGTCACCTCAGTGCAACACTCGCAGGCATGTATGATATAGAAGCCTGGTCTTCTACCCTACACAAACTGGCTTCTGTATAAATTTACATAGCGTTCCACACGCTCCTGCCAGGTTCCTTGAGGAGCAACACCCGCATTGTTCATGAGGCGCGTGAAATCAGTGTAATCTACTTCGTAGGCGTCTTCCCCCTTTTCAATTTTCATGTGAGGCTCGGCCTCAAGCAAACTGCACATGTGCAGGTAAATGTCCTTAACCCTGGGGGCATCTCCAAAACCTGCATTGATGCTTCCCCTGAAACCTGCTTCAAGCAGCGCATTAATGATTGCAGGTAAAAGCTGAACCTCCATGAGTTCGCGGTGGGTGTTATCGTAGAGGCTTACCGTTTTTCCTTCTGCTATACTTCTTAGAAAATAGGGGAATAGGTTGGAGCCGTTTCCACCTTCCCCCATCATATTTGGCAACCTGATAATAATGTGGTCAGCAAAACTCGCCCGAATCTCCGCTTCCATATTCCTTTTGTGTAAAATATAGGGCGTGTCTTGTTTGGCCGGATTATAGATGCTGACGGTTGAAAAATAACAGAGAAGGCTATCCGTGGTTTGGGCCTTTAACAATTGCAATTCGCGCTCGAATGCTTCAGGATTGGTTTCGCCGGAATTGGAAACCCCTGAGCAGAAAAACACAACATTTTCCCTGTCATTGCTTCTGAGGCTGTTGGCGAGCAATCCGTTCCCGATAATCATGGGTAGCAGTTTCCAAATGCGAAACTAACTGATTTACCGTAGATTCCCACTGAAAATCGTTCATTACTTTTTTATATGCCGCCATTTGTTTTTGTGTTAATACGGCAGCTGATTTTCTGATAATGGCTTTCATTCTGTCTTTCAGTGAATGGCTGTCGCCCGGTATCAGCAACCAGCCCGTTTGGTCATCAATAACTTGTGGCACAGCACCCACTTCTGTTGCCGCCACACACAGCCCCCTGGCCATGGATTCGATGATGATGGTTGGAAAACCTTCCGAGAGGCTGGGCAGAAGCAGCACCTCACATTTTTCTTTTAGGGCCTTCAGCGCCTCTGCCGTCAGGTTTCCGTGATACCGTATCCTGAAATCCTCAATTTTTGCGGATTCCGGCAATTCCCCCACAATATCAATTTCAAAGGTTTCGTTGTCTGTAATCAATTCCTGCAATGTTTCCTGCAACAGATGATAACCTTTCCGGTATTCGTTTCTTGCCACAAACAAAAATTTCCGCACAAATCCGTTTTCTTTCGGTGAGGGTTCCGGATACAGCCAAAAATCGTCTACGGCACCATATTGCTCGAAAATAAAATCTTCAGATTTGCCCTGTTTTCGCAATATTTCCTTCACTCCGCCGCCATATGAAAATATATAATCGGTCAATCGGATGATAGGTACGGCCGGAATGCGCATCAGCATTTTGTCCAGCATTTCCTTAAATGCAAAGGCCGGTTGAAACATCTCAAGGCCATGTAACTGAACAATGACAGGGATTTGAGGCCTGTTTTGACGGGCCAGCCAGTGCCACATCGTATACCCCTTCCCAAACAGGATATCGGCGGTTGATATTTTATGGGAAAAATAGTTTGTAATCCTACGCGAGTACAAATAACTTGCCACCACATAATGTCCCGGAAAACGGGGCACTTTTGGATACGGAATCACATGAAAACGAATGTTGTCAGGACGATCATTTCCCCAAAACTGGGTTGCTGCCTCTTCGGCATCCCGAACTCCATTGTCGGGAATAATCACATCCACCGTGTGTGCCGTTCCTGCCAGGTGCCTGATGATATAGGCGGCGTGCTTTTGCATGCCTCCCAGCACAAAAGGGTAAATTCCGTCCGTAGCAAATACAATGTTCAATCAGCATGCAAATTACCGCAATTGGGAAGATAAATGTGTGGCATTAACGGTATTTTTGGTTTAAAGGACAGATTCAGGACCACCGATATGCTGGTGCACATGAACAATGCATTGGTACACAGGGGTCCGGATGCCACGGGTATTTTCACCGAAGACAGCATCGGACTGGGTCACCGCCGTCTTAGCATTATCGATCTTTCCGAGGAAGGGCGGCAGCCCATGACTTCGGCCAGCGGCCGCTACACCATTGTATTTAACGGTGAAATTTACAATTACAAAACCCTGCGGGCCACACACCGCAAATACCCCTACCGCACCGAAACAGATACCGAAGTGATTCTGGCCCTGCTGGAAGAACACGGCACCCAAACATTTGCCATGCTGGACGGCATGTTTGCCTTAGCCATCTGGGACCGTGAAAAAAAACAACTCATCCTGGCCCGCGACCGCATGGGGGTAAAACCCCTGTATTTCTGCAGGGGCGGTGATGTGTTGCTCTTCAGCAGTGAAATCAAAGGACTGCTGGCTTCAGGGCATTTCAAGGCCCGCATCAACCGCCGTGCCCTTGGCAATTACCTTTTGTATCAGACCGTTTACAGTCCCGAAACCATGGTAAACGGCGTGCAGATGCTACCCGCCGGATCCTACGCAGTCGTGGATGACAAGGGATTTGGTGTTCGTCACTACTGGCGAATGGAAGACTGCCGCGATAAATACACGCTGCCCGGTCCCTACGAGAAGGTAATCAAGCAAACCCGCGAACTTATTTTTAAGGCCGTGGAGAAGCGTCTGATGAGCGATGTGCCCCTGGGAGCCTTCCTCTCCGGCGGAATTGACAGTTCTGCTGTGGTGGCCGCCATGAGCAAACTTTCCGACCGTCAGGTAAAAACCTTTAACGTGTATTTCGATGAGCAGGAATACAGCGAAAAACGGTTTGCGGAAATGATTGCCGACAAATACCGTACCGACCACCATCCTATACTCCTACGTCCTGATGAGTTTCTGCACGATATTCCCGAAGCCCTCAATGCCATGGACCATCCGGGCATGGACGGACTGAATACCTACATCATTTCAAAATACACCAAGCGCGCCGGAATTACCGTCGCGCTGAGTGGCATTGGTGGTGATGAACTGTTCGGAGGATATCCCGTTTTTGGCTACTTGCAGCAACTGAAGAAATACCGTTTCATCGGAAAATTACCCCCCGGAATGCGCAAAAGTGCGGCTTTGTTGCCCGCAAAGATCTTAAAAGGCAAAGCAGGCCGTAAACTCGCACTTCTTGCAGGTCTGCCCTCATGGGACTGGGCGCACATGTACCCCGTTTTCAGGCAGGCTATGGATGTGGAAGAACTGGAACAGGCCGGGGCCGAATACCACCGCTATTTTCAAACCGAAACCGATGATCCTTTCGGCCCCAAGCTGGTTTCTGAAATTACCATTGCGGAGTGCAGTACCTATTTGGAAAATATTTTGCTCCGCGATGCCGACCAGATGGGCATGGCCCACAGCCTGGAAATCAGAGAGCCATTCCTCGATAAGGACCTGGTAGAATTTATGCTGGCCATGCCCGATGATTTTAAGCCACTAAAACCACCCAAACAGCTTCTGATTGATGCCATGGGCGATTTGCTGCCCCGTGAAATCTGGGACAGACCCAAAATGGGTTTCTCGTTTCCCTGGCAGGCATGGATGAACCGTGAACTCAAGCCGTTCTGTACCGAAAAACTGGAACTGCTCAAACATTTTGAGGTGTTGAATCCGGCCTATATAGACGGTCTTGTTGCAGGGCTGGAACAGAAGGATAACCCGGACTGGCATAAGGCGTGGAGCCTGGCTGTTCTGGGTCACTGGATTCACAAAAACCAGATTCATGACTAAAAAACCCGGCGTGGTCATTGTCTGCGACTGGTTCGATCCGGCCTTCAGGGCGGGCGGTCCTGTGCGGTCTCTGGTTAATTTGATTGACCTCCTGCATCCATATTACGATTTTAGCATTGTTTGTGGCAACCGCGATTATGGTGCAAATGAAGATATGCCCGTAAAAACAGAAACATGGACAGACTGGAACGGCAAGGCCCGGGTTATGTATCTGAATCGCAAAACATGCTCAAGGTCAGGTCTTTTTTCCATTTTGGATGAGTGTGTTAATGAAGATGATGTACTTTACGTGCAGGGCATATTTTCATTGTATTTCAGCATTTATCCCATATTGTGGTGGCACCGCTCCAAACACCAAAAAATGGTAGTAGCACCCCGAGGCATGCTGCACCGAAGCGCCAGAAGCGTGAAGCCGTTGAAAAAAGCGGTTTTTCTTACACTGGCCCGCATCTTTGGGTGGTTCAACAACATAGATTGGCAAAGTACCCAGCCCGATGAAACGGCTGAAATACGGGCAACCATGGGCAAAAAAGCCAAAATTATGGAAGCGGCAAATATTCCTGCCGGAATTCCACCTTATTCAGAGCGAGTGGTAGACGGGGATGTGCTGAATATCATTTCCGTGGGTCGTATATCTGATGAAAAAGATCCGCTTTTGTTGCTGAAAGTCCTTGGCAATCTTACCATACCCGTCCATGCCACCATCATTGGTGATTACTCGGATGAGTCATATTTTAAGGGTTTTCAGGATGCGCTTAACCTGTTACCGGGCCATATAAAGGCTACCCATATTGTATCGGTACCGCCTTCACAAATGCAGGAATATTATTGCCGCCAGCATCTATTTGTTTCCTGCAGCAAAGGTGAAAACTTTGGCCATGCCATTGCCGAAGCACTTGCCTGCGGCCTTCCTTGTTTCATCGGTGAAAACACCCCGTGGAAAGGGTTGAAAGCCGGCAATGCAGGTGCTGAACTGCCACTTGAAGCCGATGTTTTTGCCGGCGCGCTTGAAAATTATCAACGGTTATCACCCGCTGAAAAGTCGGAAATGTCGCGCGCAGCCCACAATTTTGCAGTTCAATCTTTTCAACCCGAGACATACCGAAAACAGTATGAAGCATTGTTTAGCATGGAGGACGTAAATAATGAATAATCGTGTAAAATTGCCCGCAAACCTTAGGATAGGCATCATTGGTGGCGGCCAACTGGGCAAAATGCTCATTGAGGCTTCCAGGACATGGAATGTGACCTACACCGTACTGGAAAATGATACGCAATGTCCTGCCTCGGCAGTCGCAGATACCGTGATTACAGGCAGCCTGAAGGATGCCGAAGCCATACGCAGGCTGGCCCAGGATTGTGATGTGCTCACATTTGAAATAGAACACATCAACAGCAATGCCTTGCTTGAAATAGAAGAATCGGGCAAAACAGTCATCCCCTCGGCACGTGCTCTGAAAACCATACAGGATAAGGGTGTTCAAAAATTATTTTACCGTGAACATTCAATACCCACTGCAGAATTTACCATTTGTGATAATCCCGGTGAACTTTCCGGGGCTATAAAATACTTTGCAGGGGATAAAGTGGTCATCAAACAACGAACCGGTGGCTATGATGGCAAGGGGGTTAATATCGTAAGGAAAACAGATATCGAATCCGGGGCATATCAGTCTCCGGGGCCCTGTGTGGTGGAGCATTTTCACCCGGAAATTACAGAATATTCCGTGATTGTGGCCGCTGATCGCCATGGCAATGTGGTAACCTATCCGCTTATCGAAATGTATTTCAACCCCAATAGCAATTTGGTGGAATTTCTGTTTTCCCCTGCCGAAACCACAGCAGATTTGGAAGCGCAGTGCCGAGAGGTTGCCATGCGGGCCGTGCAGGCACTGCAGTCGCCGGGTTTGTTTGCCGTGGAGTTGTTTGTAACCCGCAATGCTGAAGTAATCGTCAACGAAATTGCCCCCAGACCCCACAACAGCGGCCACCATACCATTGAAGGCAGCTACACAAGCCAGTTTGAACAGCTCAACCGCATTTTGCTGGACCTGCCTCTGGGAAATACAGATATGATAGCGCCTGCTGCCATGATTAACCTGG
>CAYSIK010000044.1:0-8436 GCA_964431045.1 uncultured Flavobacteriaceae bacterium | reverse complement strand
TGAAGGACAGTCCGGACCCTATAAACTAAAATATACCGAAGAACTCCTTTCTGAACCCGGCGTGTATGTTCATTTGTATAACAAGACCGAAATTCGTCCTCACAGAAAAATGGGACACATCACGGTAATGGCCGGAACATTGCAGGAATTGCTGGAAAAGGCGGGAAAAGTGAGGGAATGGGCGGTTTTTGAATAAATCAAACCGTCATGATTTCTTTTTCTTTGGCTGACAACACCTCCTCGGTCTTTTTGATGTAGTTGTCAATCGTTTTTTGAATTTCTTCTTCTGCAGCGCGCGCTTCGTCTTCGCTCAGGCCGTCTTTTTGCATGGATTTTACCTTCTCCATAAAATCCTTACGGATGTTGCGAATACCCACCTTGCTGTTTTCGGCTTCGGCTTTGGCCATCTTTACGAGGTCTTTTCTCCGGTCCTCCGTCAGCGCAGGTACATTAATTCTAATCATCTCCCCGTCGTTTTGCGGAGCAAAACCCAGATTGCTGTTGATGATGGCAGTCTCTATGGGGCGAATCAGTGATTTGTCCCAGGGCTGAATGGCCAGGGTTCTGGCATCGGGAGTGCCCACGTTGGCTACCTGATTCAGCGGTGTAGGTGCTCCGTAGTATTCCACCATAACACCATCCAGCATGTTGGGACTGGCTTTTCCGGCGCGAATGCGCGAAAATTCCTGATGGGTATGGGAAAGATTTTTTTCCAGTTGATCCTTCAACTGTGTCAGCATTTCATTTACGGTTGCCATAAGAATTATCAGGGCAAAAATAATACATACAACCTGTGTTGCCATACAAACGAGCCTTCCGGTATGATTTTCTTTGACAATGCCGAGGTTTAGTGGTAACTTTGAACAAAATTTCAAACATGAATGCAATACTTTTTTTGGGCTTGAGCGGTAATGAAATGATTGTTGTGCTTGTTATTGTGTTGTTGTTGTTTGGTGGCAAGAAAATTCCTGAACTGATGCGTGGCCTGGGCCGCGGTGTACGTGAGTTTAATGACGCCAAAAACAATGTGTCCAGCGAAATTCGCAAGGGCATGGAGGAAGACCCCAACAAGAGCAAAACACAGGCTTGAGCAATTACCGGCGCATTACCGACATTCAGGCCGATATCCGGTCGGGCAAAACCAGTTGTGTGCAGCTGGTAAAGGAATATATTGCCCGCATTGAGGAAAATAAACACCTGAACGCTTTTCTCGAAGTATGGGCTGAAGAAGCCCTGGAAAAAGCCACACACCTGGATCAGAAATTCAAATCCGGAACAACCGGACGCCTTGCGGGTGCTGTTATCGGTATTAAAGATAACCTCGCATACAAAGGCCACAAGGTTTCCGCTTCAAGTAAAATTCTGGAGGGTTTTGAAAGCCTCTACACCGCCACCGCCGTGCAGCGCTTACTGGATGAAGATGCCATCATTTTGGGACGTACCAATTGTGATGAATTTGCCATGGGCGCATCCAATGAGAACTCAGCATTTGGTCCGGTGCGCAATGCCGCCGATCCCGAAAGGGTTCCGGGTGGCAGCAGTGGTGGCAGCGCCGTTGCCGTACAAGCCAATTTGGTGCACGCCACACTCGGAAGCGATACCGGAGGGTCCATCCGTCAGCCAGCCGCATTTTGTGGGCTCTTTGGCATTAAACCCACCTATGGCCTCATCAGCCGGTGGGGATTGCTTGCCTATGCCAGCAGTTTTGATCAGATCGGGCCGCTTACCCACAGCCTGGAAGACAATATGCTGCTGACCGAAATCATGGCAGGTCCTGACGAGCAAGATGCAACCGTCTCTGACCGGCCGGCTCCCCGTTATGAGCTCGAAACTTCCGAAAAAAAATACACCTTTGCCGTCATGCGCCAGGCCATTGATCATCCCGGTCTGGATCCTGACGTAAAAGCAGAAACAGCGTCTCTTATTAAAAAACTGCAGGATAAGGGTCACACGGTTGCATATTTTGACTTCGAGTACCTGGATTATCTGGTTCCCACCTATTATGTGCTTACCACCGCAGAAGCCAGCAGCAACCTCAGCCGCTACAGCGGACTGCTCTACGGACACCGCAGCCCGCATGCATCCGATTTGGAATCAACGTTTACCCTCAGCCGCAGCGAAGGTTTTGGCGAAGAAGTAAAAAGGAGAATCATGCTGGGGACATTTGTGCTCAGCAGCGATTATTACGATGCCTATTACAGCAAAGCACAAAAAGTAAGGCGTATCATTCAGAACAAAACCCGTGAAGTGCTTTCCGGAGCAGATGCCATTCTAATTCCCACCACAAGCACTCCGGCATTCAAACTGGGTGAAAAAGCAAAGAATCCCATAGCCATGTATCTGGCCGATTTATTTACCGTACAGGCCAATATTGCCGGAAATTGTGCCATGAGTATCCCTGTTGCAACCGGCAGTGCCGGGCTGCCCATCGGCATGCAGCTCATGTGTGGTGAATTTGAGGAACAGAATTTGTACAGGATAGCATCTGAAATCCTGCGCGTGTATCCATGATGAAGTCATTTATCCTGTTTTTCTTCCTTTTTCTGTCCGGCTTGGGCAATGTTTTCGCCAATGTGTGGGAAAATAGAATACGCGCCTTTGAGCAGGTGGGTTTACCGCATTTTTACAACGCGGATGTACAGCGAAAAATAGACACGCTGCTTGCCAATGAGAACCGTAAAACATCCTTCATAGTAGGCAGACAGGCTGCTTTTCAGCCATATATTGACCATGCCCGTCAGATTTATGGTTTGCCCTGGTTCATTCGCTTTTTGCCCGCGGCCAATACTGCACTTGATACCCGCTACACGGATGTTGACGGCAGCACAGGCATTTGGCCGCTCAATTTTAGCATGGGCAAGAAATATGGATTGAAACAAACCTCTATTTTGGATGAAAGAAGATCGCTGACCGCATCTTCCGGTGCCGCATGTCACTATATCAAAGACTTACAGGGTATTTACCGCGACTGGACAAAAGCCATCATAGCATTCCGCATCGGGGCCGTCCGGCTAAATCAGGCCATCAGGCAGGCGGGCAACAGCCTTAGGTTTGAAGACATTTATAAACACCTCAGCCAGGCCGAAAAACAACATATAGTGAATTTCTATGCCACGCTCGTGGTTATGTATCACTTCGAGGAAACAGGTATTGCAAAGGAAATCTACCCGCTTATTAAATCCGATACGGCCACGGCACATTGTATTTTACCCCTGCCTTTTTTTGAAGAAAAAACAGGGGTAACGGTCGGTGAAATTTATCAGCTGAACCCTGAGTTTAAGTCCAATGTAATACCCTGGTTCGGAGAGCCGGCAACATTCCATATCCCGGCAACCAAACGCCCTGCTTATCTGAAAGTGCGTGACAGTTTGTGCTTGATGTTGCTCATAAAAACCAATCCGCCGGTTATTTACGACACCATTGTTACGGTTAAGGACAGCATAACCTATGTAGAGGTTAAGCCACGCGGCGAAAGGGGCGTTGAACCGGTAGTCGGCAATACAGGGAACACGAACCCTGTAACGCCATCCAAAGTATGGGTTGTATACAAGGTGAAATCAGGAGATGGATTTTATACCCTTTCGGATGTATTTGATTGCACCATCACCGAACTGAAATCATGGAATGGCATTCGGGGTAATGTACTCCGGGCGGGCAGTGTTTTGCGCTTTTATGTGCCCTATTCAAAGAAAAAGTTTTACGAACAGATAAACAGGATGAATACCGTTGAAAAACGGAATATTGCCAATAAAGACTAATCTCCTTGCGTCGCCTTCTTTTTTATGCTTTGTGTATTGTTGTTAATGGCGTATCAGCGCAGGTTTATCCCATTCAAAAAACCACACAAAATATTGTTATAGACGGAGACTTAACAGAAGATGTATGGCAAAAGGCGCCTTTGATGGGCGGATTCATCCAGCATTTTCCCTACGATACGTCCGAGGCCCTTACCTCAACGCAGTTTATGCTCACGTATGATGACAACCGGCTCTATGCCGCATTCGTCTGTGTCAACCGCAATCCTGATAAACCCTTTGTGGTACAAAGCCTGAAACGCGATTTCAGCATCACACAAAGCGATGCCGTGGTGCTTACGCTTAGCCCGTTTGCCGACGGACAAAACGGATTTTCATTTGGGGTAACACCCCAAAATGCACAGCGTGAGGGCGCCGTAGAAAATGGAGGTGGTTTTGGCGTTTCAACTGCCTGGGACCAGATCTGGTACAGCGCCACCCGAATCACCCGCGATACATGGTTTGCCGAATTTGAAATTCCGTTCAAATCACTGCGTTTTCCCGAAGGACTCAGTACCTGGCGGTTTAACGTGGCAAGGTCTGATTTCCGGAACAATGAAGTGAGTACATGGGTGAAAGTGCCCCGCATGTTTAATATCAGTGTACTTATCTTCACCGGTACCCTCCAATGGCCTGCTCCTCCTGCTCGAAAAGGACCCAATCTGGCCCTGATTCCCTATGTGAGCAGCCTCGCAACGGGCGATAAAACCGATTTTTTTAAACAAAACACCCCAAGGGTTGGCCTGGATGCAAAAGTGGGCCTGAGTTCTTCTCTTAACCTGGATGTTACCATCAATCCGGATTTTGCGCAGGTGGATGTGGACGAACAGCAAATCAACCTCACGCGGTTTTCGCTGTTTTTCCCCGAAAGGCGGCAGTTTTTTATTGAAAACAGTGACTTGTTCGCCCAGTTTGGTTTTCGTCAGATACGGCCCTTCTTTAGCCGCCGTATCGGCCTTTCTCAGGCGGGCAACATCCCCATTGATGGTGGTGCCCGCATAACCGGTAAAATGGGCAAGGATTTGCGCCTGGGTATTATGGACGTGCAAACCCGTCGCATGGATTCACTCAACCCGGCCAAGAACTATGCTGTGGCTGCTTTTCAGCGCAAAGTACTGGCCGCCAGTTATCTGGGCGGAATTCTTGTAAGCGAACAAGCCGTTGGTGCGCTCAATGCCAAACGCAACTCCGTTGCCGGCATGGAATTCAACCTGCTTACGCCAAGCAACCGCTGGGTGGGAAAGGCGTTTGTTCAAAAAGCCCTGTACGATGGATTGAAAGCAGACAGAGGCTTTGCGCACGCTTCCTTTTTATTTTACCGGACGCTGAAATGGGAAGCCATGTGGAACCACGAATATGTTTCCGGGAAGTTTCGTGCGCCAACAGGATTTGTGCCCCGCATCGAAAATTATGACCCTGTGCTCCGCAAAACCTTTTTTATGAGCTATGGTCGCCTGGAGCCAATAATCAGCCGTATTTTCTATCCCAAAAGCAGTGTCATCAACAACTTTTCTGTAAACCTAAACAACAGTACCTACACCGATAGCAATTACCGCGTAACGGAAGCCATTACGACCTTTTCCGGAAAAATGCTTTTGCAAAACAGCGCCAGTTTCAGGCTTGCCGCAAACAACGAATTTTTCTGGCTGTTTCAACCCTTTAATCCTGTAAATCCCAGAGACACCCTGTTTCTGTCTACAGGGGAATATAATTTTCAAAGCCTTTCGGCTACAGCGAGCAGTAATAATCGCCGTCCGCTTAATGGTTCGCTGGAGTGCCAGTATGGCTCATACTTCGGCGGTGAGAAACTATCCCTGACCGGTGCCATGCAATACCGTTTTCAGCCCCGGTTTTTGTTTACCCTGAATTACCGCCGCATCAATATCGACATACCCGAACTGGGTCAATCCACTTTAAATCTTATAGGTGCCAAAACAGAATACAGTCTCAGCACCATCATGTATTTCACAGCATTTTTGCAATACAATACCCAGGCCGAAAATGTGAATGTGAATGTGCGCTATCAGTGGCGTTACCGACCCATGAGCGACTTTTTTGTGGTGTATTCCGAAAATTATGATCCCCAATTTCTAGCCAAAAACCGCAGCCTGGCGTTTAAGTGGGTGTATTGGTTTAATACTTGATGGTACTGAGGGTTTGATTTTAACCCCGGAGGGGTCACATATCCCTCACCCGGTGCGATAGCGCCGGGTACCCTCACGCCAGCTGCTGCAGCTGAATCAGCTTGTAATACAAGCCCTGTTTGGCTATCAGCTCTTCGTGGGTGCCCACCTCGGTAATGCGTCCCTGATCCATCACCACAATCAAATCTGCGTGGGTTACCGTACTCAGTCGGTGCGCAATGATAATGCTCGTGCGGTTCTGCATCAGTTTTTCCAAAGCGGCCTGCACGGCCTTTTCGCTCTGGCTGTCCAGCGCACTTGTGGCTTCATCCAGGATTAAAATCTGAGGGTCTTTTAGCAGGGCGCGGGCTATTCCCAGGCGCTGCCGTTGACCGCCGCTAAGCTTGCTGCCGCGTTCCCCTATGTTGGTGTTATAACTTTCCGGTAATTGTTCAATAAATTCATGCGCAAATGCAGATTTGGCGGCATCTGTAACAGCGTTTTCATCAGCCTCCGGCTTGCCCAGTGCAATGTTGTTTCGCACGGTCTCGTTAAACAAAATACTCTCCTGACTTACCATACCCATCAGCTGCCTCAAATCATCCTGCCTGAACTCGCGCAAATCATGCCCATCCAGCAAAATGCTACCGGAATCCACATCGTAAAAACGGGCGATTAAATCGGTGAAGGTGGTTTTACCTGCCCCGCTGGGTCCCACCAGGGCAATGGTTTGGCCTTTTTTAATGGTAAAATGAATATTGTGCAGAATCGGTTTTTGCGGATCATATCCAAACGAAACATCCCTGAATTCAATGCTGTGCTCGAATGTGGGAACCTTGGGATACATCGGGTCCTGAACCCTGAGTGGCGCATTGACCAGTTCTTCAATACGGTGCAGGCTGGCCTGTCCGCGCACAGCCGCTGAATACGAGGAACTCAGTGCCTTGAAAGGATTGATAAGCTGGCTGAAAATGGCAAAATAGGTAAGAAAAAACTCCGGGTTCAGCGTGCCGCCGAAAACCATATTGCCACCCAGCCACAACAGTGCCGCTGATACAGCAATTCCAATGGTTTCACTCAAGGGTGATGACAAATCATACCTGCGCTGAACACCAATATTGTTGCGGGTATAGGACCAGTCTTCCTGGCTGTATTTTTCCCTAAAAAACCCTGCGGCATTGAATGCCTTGATAATGCGCATTCCCCCAATACTTTCTTCAAATGATGACATAATCCGCCCTGCCAGTTCCTGGTTCCGGGTGCTTTTGCGGCGCAGGCTGCGGCTGAGCAAACCTATGAAAATGGCTGTAAGCGGCAGAAAAATAACAATATATAGGGTAAGCTGAGGTGAAAGAAAGATCAGTGCACCCAAAAACAGCAGAATGGTAAGCGGCTGCATATACAAGGCTTCCAGCGATACCATCAGCGCAAATTCAATCTCTTTCATGTCGTTGCTCATGCGTGAGAGCAAGTCTCCTTTGCGTTCTTCGTTGAAATAGGCAACAGGAAGCTCCAGGCAGCGGTTATATATGTTCATGCGCATGTTGCGAACCGCCAGGTTGCGCAGCTTGGCCATTACACTCATGGCGGCAAACCGGCTCAGGTTTTTGATGACGGTGATCAGTACCAGTGCCACACACAAAAAGGCCAGTGCACGCAGGGGATCGCCCTTTGCCATGCCGCTGAACCACTGAATAAATTCATTGTACTGTGCAGCAAACCAGTTGCCCACATCCAGCCCTTTGGTATCCAGTCCCGGTGCAGCATCGGTGGGTTTAAACAGAAATTTAAGGACGGGCATAATCATCAGCAGCGTGCTGAGATGCAGCAGAATGTACAGGAGGTTGAAGCCGAAATTCAGAAAAATCAGCCCTTTCCAGGGCCGGGCATGACGAAAAAACTGCAGAATGGCTTTCACCTGTTTGCGAAATTACGCAAATTTGCACGGAACATGGGAAAAAGCATTTGGGTTTGGCTGTTGCTATTTGTTTTTGCAGGTTGTCAGGCACCGGTTGAGGAGCCAGTACAGGCTCAGTCTGACAGTATTTACAGGGCCGCTGTGATTCATGAGCGACAGCAAAAAGACGATGCCTTTGCCATGTCGCCAAACAGTCCGTTCAGAGACGCAAAGGAAGAATTTTCAGGTTTGCGCTATTATCCTGTGGCTTCCGTATGGAAAGTAAACTGCCGATGGGATAAAAGCCACTCAGGAGAAACGATGACGTTGCCGGATTCCAAGGGAGAAAAACGGGTTTACACGCTCGCCGGGACGTTTTTATTCCGCATACAAAACAGGGATTGTCAAATTCCCGCTTATTTTGAAGACTCGGCCAAAACCACCTTTTTTATCCTGTTCCGCGATTCAAGTAATACTACCGAAACCTATCAGGGCGGACGTTACATCGAGTTTCAGCATGCCGGTGGTGACGATATCGTGCTGGATTTTAACCGTGCATTTAATCCTTATTGCCATTATAACCACAACTACGCCTGCCCTGTGGTTCCTGCTTCCCACTTTA
>CAYSIK010000043.1:1482-14731 GCA_964431045.1 uncultured Flavobacteriaceae bacterium | reverse complement strand
TTTTGTGAGGTGGTCAAACAGTTTTTTCCCGTTTTCATCTGTCAGCAGGCTAATTTGACAACCTCGCTCGTTGTCGGGGGTAATGATGCTGAAACGCAGGTTGGGATTTTGGTTGCGGCAATCTTTTAAGATAAAATCGAGGTAACCTGTAAGGCTTTTGCTTTTCTCGGACAGGTTTTTCATGCCTGCCCGGTGAAAAATGTCCAGGCTGGCAGCGTGAACGGCCATGCCAAAAACAGGTGCATTCGACAATTGCCAGCCGGCCGCACCGGGTTCGGGTTCGTAGCCGCGCTGCATGAGAAAGCGTTTGTCTTCGCGGTAGCCCCACCAGCCTGATAAACGCGGGGTTTCGGGGTTTAGGGCATGTCGCTCGTGAATAAAAACCCCGGAAACGTTGCCGGGACCGCTGTTTAGGTATTTGTAACTGCACCACGCTGCAAAATCCACATTCCATTCGTGCAGTTTCAAGGCTACATTGCCCGCGGCGTGTGCCAGATCAAAGCCGGCCGGAACGCCTGCCTTGTGGGCTGCCTCGGTGATGGCAGGTATGTTGAAATATTGACCGGTATAATATTGCACACCACTGAAAAACACCAGTGCCAGCTGATCGGCGTGTTCTTCAATGGCAGCGATGATGTCTTCCGTGTGCAGGGTTTGTTCGCCTTCTCTGGGCTTGAGTTCTATGACAGCATCGTCATATTCAAAGCCATGAAATTCCACCTGACTTTGCACCGCATACATATCGCTGGGGAAAGCCCCGGCTTCCATGATGATTTTGTATCTTTCCTCATCCGGCCTGTAAAAGCTGGCCATCAGCAGGTGCAGGTTTACGGTCAGCTGGTTCATTACCACCACTTCGTGGGGCAGGGCACCCACCAGTTCGGCTGTGTTGTCGGTCAAAAATTTGTGGTAATGAAACCAGGGTTTTTTACCGTGGAAATGACCCTCTACGCCCCATTTTTGCCAGTCATTCAGTTCGGATTGCAGGTATTGTGCGGCGGTTTTGGGTTGCAGTCCCAGTGAGTTTCCGCAGAAATAGACCAGAGAATTGCCATGTTCATCCGAGGGGAAATAGAATTCGTTTCTGAATGAAGCCAAAGCATCGGCCTTGTCCTGTTCCTCAGCAAATACAAGCGTATTGGCAAAAATCATGGGGCAAATTTAAGGAGATGCATGGTTGTGAACTCGCATAAATTCATTAAACTCGCAAACATTTTATTGGCATTTTATGAAACTGGAAGATGAAATTAAACAGGGTAAATTCAATTCACCTCAGCAAAAGGTTCTGGTGAATATCATCTTTACGGCCAACTGGGTTAATGCCAGACTGAGCGATATCATTAAAAGCCATCAAATCACCTTGCAGCAATACAATGTACTCCGAATTTTGCGGGGCAAATACCCAAAATCGGCGAATCCGGGTGAGATTAAAGCGGTTATGCTGGATAAAAATCCCGATTTGACAAGGTTGTGCGACAGAATGTGCACACAGGGACTCATCAGCCGAAGCATCGATGAGGTGAACCGCCGCAAGATGAATATTTGTATTACGGATAAGGGCCTGAAGGTGCTGGAACAGATAGATCCTGAAATTCAAAAAATCGAAAACAGCATGGTGCACCTTCAGGCTTCAGAATCCGGGCAATTGAGTGATTTGCTTGATAAAATGCGGGGGTAAGAGATGCCTTTTTAACGGCCTTACAACTCAGACCGCTTCTTTTTCAAAACCTCGAGTTCATCGCGCAACCTGGCGGCCTCCATGTATTCCATCTCTTTGGCAGCGCGGAGCATGTCTTTCTCAGTTCTTGCAATGGCTTTATCCAGCGCATTTTTGTCCATGTACTGCACCACAGGATCGGCTGCCAGGCCCATGCGCTCCTCCGGCTCGTAGGGTTGCAGCACATCGCCTTTTTTGGCATCGGCTACCGATGTTTGTTTTAAGATTTCTTCCCGCGTCTTGCGCACTGTTGTCGGGGTAATACCGTGCTCTTCGTTATAAGCCGTTTGCTTGGCCCTTCTGCGGTTGGTTTCGTCAATGGTTTTTTGCATGCTCTGTGTCATCACATCGGCATACATAATTACCTTACCGCGGTCGTTTCGGGCTGCACGGCCTATGGTTTGCACCAGGCTGGTTTCGCTGCGCAGAAACCCTTCCTTATCGGCATCCAGAATGGCCACCAGACTCACTTCGGGCAAATCCAGTCCTTCGCGCAGCAGGTTTACACCCACCAGCACATCGATGCTGCCAAGGCGCAGGTTACGCAGAATTTCCACCCTGTCCAGGGTTTTTACTTCGCTGTGTATGTAGGAAACCTTGATGCCCAGTCGCTGCAGATATTTGGTCAATTCTTCGGCCATGCGCTTGGTAAGGGTGGTTACCAGCACGCGGTCGCCCATTTTGATGCGCTCATCAATTTCCTCCATCAGATCATCTACCTGATTGCCACAGGGGCGAATTTCAATGACGGGATCCAACAGGCCGGTGGGACGGATAAGCTGTTCCACAACCACACCTTCACTTTCCCGGATTTCAAAATCGGAGGGGGTTGCGCTCACATATACGGTTTGGTTGATGATGCGCTGAAATTCCTCGAACTGCAGCGGGCGGTTGTCCATAGCGGCCGGCAGCCGGAAGCCGTAGTCCACCAGGTTGATTTTGCGGGCCCTGTCACCGGCATACATGGCGCGCAACTGGGGCAGGGTAACGTGGCTTTCATCTACCACTAGTAAAAAATCCTTGGGAAAATAGTCCAGCAGGCAAAAGGGTCTGTCGCCGGGCTGTCTGCGGTCAAAATAACGGCTGTAGTTTTCAATGCCGCTGCAATAGCCCAGTTCGCGTATCATTTCCAAATCAAAGTTCACCCTTTCTTCCAGCCTTTTGGCTTCCAGAAAGCGCTGCTGCTGTTTGAAAAACTCAAGTTGCAGCATCAAATCATCCTGAATCTGGTAAATGATGCTTTGCAGGCGGTCACGGGGCGAAACGTAAATCTGGGCCGGATAAATGGCAATGTCTTCCAGCGATTCTATTTTCTGTCCGCTTTGTGGATCAAAGCTATATAATTCCTCTATTTCATTGCCGAAAAAGGAAATGCGGTAGGCAAAATCGTTGTAGGCAAGGTGCACGTCCACGGTATCGCCTTTTACACGGAAGGTGCCGCGTTTAAATTCGGCTGCGGTTCGGCTGTAAAGGCTTTCCACCAGTTTAAACAACACGGTATTTCGGGTAATGGACTGCCCTTTGGATAAGCGGATGATGGTGTTTTCATAATCCGAAGGATTGCCCGCACCATAAATGCAGCTCACACTGGCCACTACGATGACATCGCGCCTTCCGGAAAGCAGGCTGCTCACGGTTTTTAGGCGCAGCTTTTCGATTTCATCATTGATGTTCAGGTCTTTTTCAATGTAGGTATTGCTGGTGGGTATGTAGGCCTCAGGCTGGTAGTAATCGTAGTAGCTGACGAAATACTCCACGGCATTTTCGGGAAAAAACTGGCTGAACTCCCCATAGAGCTGGGCTACCAGGGTTTTGTTGTGGCTGAGCACCAGCACCGGACGCTGGGTTTGTTCGATGACATTGGCAATGGTAAATGTTTTGCCCGAACCTGTCACCCCGAGCAGTGTTTGCGCCGGAATACCCTCATTTACGCCCTGCACCAGCTGCCTGATGGCCTCCGGCTGGTCACCGGTGGGGTGAAAAGGTGCATGAAGTTTGAATGCGGGCATGTGTGGCAAAGTTAACACCAAGTACATACCGTTTGTTGATAGTAATTAGTCTATATTTATTATATTTGTGAGGCTATGCAAGCGGATATTCACAAGCTTTTTCCTACCCTGGAGCCTGCATTACTTGAAGAGATTAAAGGCCTGGGCAGCATTCGTAGTGTAAAGGCCGGAGATATGCTGGTAAAAACCGGGCAATTCATGCCCAACACGCAGTTGGTGGCCGATGGGTTGGTAAAAGTGTACCGCGAGGACCGGGATGGTCATGAGTTTTTCATGTATTACCTGCAACCCGGACAAGCCTGCGCGCTTACCCTGAATTGTGCCATTAGGCAGCTTGACAGCCCTGTGATGGCCAAAGCGGTGCAGGATACCGAACTGATAACGCTGCCCGTGCACGATGTAGACCGCTGGATGCAGCAGTACCATAGCTGGAGCAATTTTGTGCTGGATAGCTACCGACAGCGCTACATGGATCTGATTGATGCCTTTGACCAGGTGGCTTTTAGGCATATGGATGAACGTTTGCGTATTTACCTAAAGAAGCACAGCGAGCAGCTGAAAACCAATGATATTCATATTACCCATCAGGAGATTGCGAATGAGCTGAATTCGAGCCGGGAGGTTGTTAGCAGGTTGCTGAAGAAAATGGAAGAAAATGGTGAGATTGTGTTGCACCGATACCATTTGGAGCTTGTGAAATTGTAGGTTGGCAACTCCCAGCGTATGCTGAGTGCTGTTATCGTGTATAGCGCGCCTATTTCTCTCAGAGAGGGGATTAGACAAGCGCAATTTGGGGATGATGAGTTTATTTTTAAATATGGACAAAGAGTTCCTCAGAGTTGCGCCGATTTTCGCAGAGGAAGTGCGGCGAAATAAACGATTAAACTAATAAACAATAATACCCTCCATTTCTTCGCTTGAATGACAGTGGATTTTTTTAATACGGACACAGAGTTTCACAGAGTTGCGCGGAGTTTCGCAGAGGTGGTGACGAATAACCAATTAAACCAATAAACAATAATACCCTCCCTTCCTTCGCTTGAATGACAGTGGATTTTTTTAATACGGACACAGAGTTTCACAGAGTTGCGCGGAGTTTCGCAGAGGTGGGTGTCGAATAACCAATTAAACCAATAGACCAATAAACCAAACACCCTCAAACCACCCTCAACCCCACCTCAAACGCAAAATCGGGTTTATGGGGCGGGTTTAGGATGAAGGTTTCCCATTGGCCCTGGGGCAGATAGACTGCGCACTGGGTATTGGAGATGTGGTAAATATGGTGGTGCAAAGCAGCAGGTGTTCCCTGCAATATGCCGTAAATCACTTCCGGACGCAGTTTCTCAGGGGTGAAGGCTGCATCGTGCCACACCACCACGCTGTTTTCGTGCAGCAGGTGTTTAAACACGTTTTCCGTATCGGATTTTACCATGCTGTAATGGTGGTCTCCGTCTATAAAAACGAGATCGTATTGCCGGTTTAATGCTGCAAAATCAAAGGTTGCGGTATCGCCGTAAAGCTGGGTTACATTCGGGAGCGTTTTTGAAAAGTATCCGTGTAAATCCGCGTAGGCATCCGGCAGTCCCAATGCCTTTATCTGCTCCGGTGATAAATTCAGGGTGGTACATTCCTTGGCCACCGCAGCCACATTGGCCACGCTTTCTCCGCGCCAGGTGCCGATTTCAAAATAGCTACAGCCGGGTATGCCTGCAGCCAGCGATTTTAGCAGGGCCAGATCGGTAGGCAAAGAACCCCCATCCAGAAAGGCAAAGGGCGCAACGGTTTGTCCTTCGGGTTTTAGCAGCAACCTAAGATCCAGGCTGGGAAGACGGTATGCCTTGCCCTTCAGTTTGCGCAGCTTTTGCTCCCATGCTTCATCTTCATCCAGCACCAGGTTCAGCAGGTGGGGCTGCCGGATAATCCTTGAGAGAGCTTTAAATCCGCGAATCAGCTTGCGCATAGGGCAGCGAAGATAGGCAATAAGGATTAAGCCTCGGGTTCATCGGCTCCTGACAGGGATGGTAATTCCTCATTGCCTGCTATTTCATTCGCATCGGGGAGCATTGCTGCGGGCAGGGCCTTTGTGGTTTTAATGCCCAGCTTGCGAAGGCTCTCGGCCCTGTTTACCAGGTTGCCCTTGCCTGTGCTGAGTTTGTTTACCGCTTCGTGATATTTAGCGTCTGCCTTTGTAATGGCTGAACCCACCTCATTCAGGGTCTCGGCAAAACCCACGAATTTGTCGTACATGTCCCCCGCTTGACGGGCGATTTCCTGTGTGTTTTTATTGCTTTTTTCTGCCTTCCAAACAGATGCTATGGTACGCAGGGTAGCCAACAGGGTGGAAGGTGAAACCAGCACGATTTTTTTACTCCAGGCTGTTTCAAACAATTCCTTGTCGTTTTGCATGGTCAGCGCAAACCCTGATTCAATGGGGATGAACATGAGGGTAAATTCCGGCGATTTCAGGTCCAGTGCGGTGTGGTAATCTTTTTCAGCAAGCAGTTTGATGTGGCTTTTTAGTGAAGCAACATGTGCCTTTAGCGCGGTTTCCTTTTCGGGAGAACCATCCGCTGCAGAAGTGTATTGTTCATAGGCAGTAAGACTCACCTTAGAATCAACAATAATATTTTTTTCTTCTGGCAGAAATATCACAGCATCGGGCTTGATGGTTGCACCGGATGAGGAGGAAGTAACAAATTGGGTTTCATATTCACGGCCTTTGGACAGCCCGCTGCCTTCCAGCACCCGCTCCAGAATCATTTCTCCCCAGCCACCCTGCATTTGTGTGTTACCTTTTAGTGCATTGGTCAGGTTTTGGGTTTGCTCGGTGATGGTATTGTTTAGTACAGTGAGGTTTTTGATCTGCTCCAGCAATTGGGTGTTACCGGTATTTGCTTCCTGTCGGGTGGTTTCCACCTTTTGTTCAAATTCCTTCAGTTTTTCTTTCAGCGGATTCAGGATATCACCCAGGGTCTTTTCCTGCTGCTGGGTGAGCACCTGCCCCTGTTTTACCAATCCCTCATTGGTTACTTCCTGCATAATTTTTCGCATAAGCTTTTCGGTTGCTTCATTGCTTTGCTGCAGGTTTTTGTTTTGTTCTGTCAGGTTTTTTACATCTGCTTCCAGCGAAGCGATGCGTGCATACTGGTCTTTGTTTTCCTGCTGAAGCGCGGGAACCAGATCTGCCTGCTGCTTCCAGGTTAGGGTAGCGGCGAGTTTGCCTGAAAACTGAGATTTAACAATGAAATAAGTGACAATAACACCTAAGACAATTCCGATGATA
The DNA here is from genome assembly GCA_964431045.1 of uncultured Flavobacteriaceae bacterium. Classification (GTDB taxonomy): domain Bacteria; phylum Bacteroidota; class Bacteroidia; order NS11-12g; family UBA955; genus RGEC01. The sequence continues at coordinate 7,722 of CAYSIK010000043.1, read as the reverse complement.
AGAAATACAATGTTTTCCATGATAATAAGTTTATATAATTTGTTTTATACTGCAAAATAGGGGCTTGCAGCGGGAAATAAAAAATAAAAATGACTTTATTTTACTACGCAAATAGGCTGCGAAGTAATGGTTTTATTTTGCGAATAGTTGTTTGTTTAAAGCCTAAGATTTTAGTCTTTAAGGTTTTCTAAATTTGTGTGTTGTTCATAGAAGAGTCCGTCGGTAACCCGGCGGATTCTTTTTTGTTATCTTGGGTGAAGAAGCGGTGCTGCCCAATGATGATAATCGCTACGCCAATGGTTATACAGGCATCGGCAAAATTCCAGATGGGACTGAAGAATGTAAATTCCTCTCCGCCCCAGAACGGAAACCACTGCGGAAAGCGGCTTTCGATAATCGGTGCATAGAACATATCTACCACACGGCCTTCAAACCAGCCACCTTCATAATCGAAATTGCGGTGTTTGAACAATACACCATAGAAAACGCTGTCAATAATATTTCCGATGGCACCCGCCAGTATGAAAGCAATGGATACCAAAAGTCCTGTGTGTGCGCTTTTGCGGATGTTTTGCCAAAGATACCAGAACCCAAAAATACTCACGGCAATCCTAAAGCCTGTAAGTAAGAATTTGCCAAACCTTCCGCCCAGCTCGAGTCCAAATGCCATACCATTGTTTTCAATAAAATACATATTGAACCAGTTGCCCAGCAAAGGCACCATTTGTCCCGGCCAATAGTGGGTTTTTACATATATTTTAATGGCCTGATCAATAATCAGGCAGAGCAAAAGGATGCTTACCGGCAGCCAAAATTTTGCGCTGCGCAACAATGAAGGATTCGTTTTTTCCGGCTCAGGATTTTCCAAGTTTGGCCTCTATGCTTTGCGTGGTATGGGGAACAGCCCTCAGGCGTTCCTTGGGAATGAGTTTTCCGGTGGTTTTGCAAACCCCGTAGGTTTTATTCTCGATGCGTACCAGCGCGGCTTCGAGGTTTTTAATAAACTTCATTAGGCGGGCAGCCAGCTGCGTGGTATTTTCTTTTTCGAATGTGTCAGCGCCGTCATCCAAGGTAAGATAGTTGTTATTGGTGCTGTCAGTGCCGTTTTCATTGCCGTCTTTCAAACTTTTTTGCAAAGTATTGAATTCTTCACGGGATGAGGCAAGCTTCTTCAGGATGATGTCTTTAAACTCCTGTAATTCATCGTCGCTGTAACGGGTTTTTTCCATGGTCGGTCAGATTAAGTTATTGGGGGGTTGTTATGCTTTTATGAGTTTGAGCTTGGCGACGTATTCCTCTATCTCAATGGCCTCTCCGTCTGTGTTGCTGTCAAAAAGAACATCATCGGCAAGTGTTTCAGTGCAAATATACGATTTAAAAGTGCGTATGCTTTCTTCCAGTTCTTCGGGCCCTGAAAAATGCAGTACGATGCGGTCCGTAACCTCCAGACCTGAGTCTTTGCGCAGGTTTTGAATGCGATTTACCAGCTCACGGGCATTTCCTTCCTGCTTCAGTTCGGGGGTAATATTCACATCCAGCGCTACGGTCAGGTTGCCTTCTGTGCTCAGCAGCCAGCCGGGCATATCCTGGGTCAAAATTTCCACATCTGCCAGTTCCAGTTCAAACTGTCGGTTGCCCAAATCCACATTCAGAAGTCCTGATTTTTCCAGTGTTTGAATCTGATCGGCCGAGAAATTCTGTGCTGCCTGTGCCAGTTGTTTCATGTCCGCACCCAGCTTGGGTCCCAGGGTTTTGAAGTTGGGTTTTATTTTTTTGACAATAAGGTTGTTATCAGCAGAGAGTGTCTGGATTTCCTTCACGTTTACCTCGGCCATAAACAAATCGGAAATGTGGTTGAGCCGTTTTCCAAAGGTTTCATCCAGCACCGGAATCATCACCTTTTGCAAAGGCTGACGCACCCTGATTTTTTCCTTTTTGCGCAGCGAAAGAACCATGCTGCTCAGTTGCTGGGCAATCTGCATGGTTTCCTCCAGTTCGGTATCTATATGCGCGCTGTTTGCTGCATGCATCATCGTCAGGTGCACACTTTCTTCGGTTTTTTCGGTTGCCGTTAGGCTTCTGAACAGCCAGTCGGCGAAGAATGGGCTCAGCGGGCTCATCAGCTGCGATACGGCCAGCAGGCATTGATACAATGTTTCGTAGGCGGCCTGTTTGTCTTCGTTCATTTCGCCTCGCCAGAAGCGTTTGCGGCCAAGACGCACATACCAGTTGCTGAGGTCATCGCACACAAATGTTTCTATGGCCCTGCCCGCGCGGGTGGGGTCGTAGTCGTCCATGGCTTCCTGCACAGTATGTATCAGGCTGTTTTTGCGGCTGATAATCCAGCGGTCCAATTCGGGGAGAGCTTCATGGGGAATGGCTTTGCCGGCATCGTACACAAACTTGTCAATGTTGGCATAAAGGGCAAAGAATCCGTAGGTATTGTAGAGCGTGCCGAAGAACTTGCGCTGTACTTCTTCCACACCGGCAATGTCAAATTTGAGGTTGTCCCAGGGCGGGGCGTTGGTCACCATATACCATCTAACAGCATCGGCACCGTATTTGGCCACGGCTTCAAAGGGGTCTACGGCATTGTTGAGGCGCTTGCTCATTTTGTTGCCGAACTTGTCCAGCACCAGGCCGTTGGCGATGACGTTGCGGAAGGCCACACGGTCAAAAAGCAACACGGCAATGGCGTGCAGGGTAAAGAACCAGCCACGGGTCTGGTCCACGCCTTCGGCTATAAAATCGGCTACTTCGTTGCGCTCAAAGAGTTCTTTGTTTTCAAACGGCCAGTGCCACTGTGCCATGGGCATGGCGCCACTGTCAAACCACACGTCAATCAGGTCGGTTTCGCGTTTCATGGGCTTGCCGCTGTCGCTTACCAGTGTGATATAATCCACGTAGGGGCGGTGCAAATCCAGTTTTTCGCGGTCCAGCGATTGCTGCAGACCCAGCGCCGCATTGGCTTTGCTGATTTCGTTATACAGTTCGTCAATGCAGCCGATGCACTTGATTTCGGTGCCGTCTTCTGATGTCCAGATGGGCAGGGGCGTGCCCCAGTAGCGGCTTCGGCTGAGATTCCAGTCCACCAGGTTTTCCAGCCAGTTGCCAAACCTGCCTTCGCCCGTGCTTTTGGGTTTCCAGTTGATGGTTTTGTTCAGCTCCACCAGTCGGTCTTTCAGCGCGGTGGTTTTGATGAACCAGCTTTCCAGCGGATAGTAAAGAATGGGCTTATCAGTTCGCCAGCAGTGGGGGTAGCTGTGCTCGTATTTTTCTACTTTGAAGGCTTTGTTTTCCTGTTTTAGCTTGATAGCAATGCGCTCATCCACGCTCAGGTATTTATCTCGACCCTGTTTGAGGCGCTCGGCTTCTTTTTCTTCCTCTGTGAGGAAAGATTCTTTCACAAATTCACCGGCAAAGTCGGTGATTTCTTCTGTGAAACGGCCTTTTCTGTCAACAGGCGTAAGGTTTCCGATGCCATTTTCACGGGCGGTTTTGAAGTCGTCGGCACCAAAGCTGGGCGCAATGTGCACGATACCGGTACCGTCTTCCGTGCTCACAAAATCGGCACAAACCACCTTGAAGGCATCGCCCGATTCGGGCTGCATGTAGGGCAACAGCTGTTCATAGCGTTTGCCTGCCAAATCCTTACCGGTGCAGGAGGAAATCAGTTTCCAAGGCAATACCTTATCTCCGGGTTTCCAGCCGGCAAAATCTGCATTTTCGCCTTCGGGCTGAAAGTATTTGCTGGCAAGGGCTTTGGCCAGGGTCACAAACTGTCGCTGACCCGTGTAGGAATTCAGCGTTTCCAGCTGCACATATTCAATTTTCGCACCTACGGCCAGGGCAGTGTTTCCGGGCAGGGTCCAGGGTGTAGTGGTCCAGGCCAGGAAATAGTGGTTTTCGGAGCCCTGCTCTTTGAATTGCGCCACAATGGTGGTGTCTTTCACCATTTTATAGGTGCCCGGCTGGTTAAGTTCGTGGCTGGAAAGGCCCGTGCCTGCGGCGGGAGAGAAGGGCTGAATGGTGTATCCTTTGTAGAGCAAACCCTTGTCATGCAGCATTTTGATCAAATGCCAAAGGGTTTCAATGTAGTTGTTTTCGTAAGTGATGTAAGGATCCTGCAAATCCACCCAATAGCCGATTTTGCGGGTGAGGTCATCCCACACATCCTTAAACATCATCACATCCTTGCGGCACTCAGCGTTGTATTCCTCCACGCTGATTTTTACACCAATGTCTTCCTTGCGGATTCCCAGGCGCTTTTCCACCTGCAATTCGATGGGAAGGCCGTGGGTATCCCAGCCGGCTTTGCGTTCCACGCGGTAACCCTGCAGGGTTTTGTAGCGGCAGAAAATATCCTTGATGGCGCGGGCCATCACATGGTGAATACCGGGCATGCCGTTGGCGCTGGGCGGGCCTTCAAAGAAGGTGAACGCCTTATCGGCAGGGCGGTTTTGGATGCTTTTTTCAAAAATGCCGTTTTCTTCCCAGAATTTGAGGATTTCGGCCTCAATGGCAGGCCAGTTCATCTGTTTCAGCGTTGGATACATATTCTGAGGTTACGGTTTCAATGAAACTGCAAAAATACGATTTTCGGCGGGATGCGCCTATCTTAATGCATCAATAATGCCAGGGCTTCCGAAGTACTGCCTTCTGCAATCAATTTTCTGGCCGTTTCTTCCCGGTTTTCAGTGCCGTATTTTTCTTTGATAAAAGCAACCATTTCTGCATCCGGAAAAGCAGGCAGGGCCGCCAGTATGCCGATATCGTTGGCGCTCAAAATTTGGCTGTTTTTGATCTGTTCGGGCAGGGCATCATAACCGATGGTGGCCTGCATGGGCTGTGCCAGCTGAAACAGGGCATCGGGTGTGGTGCGGCAATACCAGCTTCCGCCCATTCTGCCTACCAAATCAATTTTGGTCTGGTCAATTTTACCGTCTGCTCCGATAACATCCTTATTGATATGGATTTTCAGCACTTCGGCCATGACCAGGTTTCCGGCACCGCCGCCTGTTCCGAATTCCTTAATTTCAATCACACGGCATTCCATCTGCACCGGACTTTCCTTTACCCGCAAGGGTTTGATGAGATCTGAGGCAATGGGTGTAAATCCGGCTTTTTCAAATTCGCTAATGCCCCTGTCCCAGGGTGCTGCAGCCACATTCATCTGCTGCACCATGCTGTAGGTAACTACATTCACCACCACTTCGGGCACTTCCTTCACATTCAGATAGGTGTGCTTGGGCGAGCCGTCGCGGCCGCTGTTATTGGGAGCAAATACCAGCACCGGCGGATTGGCGCTCACCACGTTGAAAAAGCTGAACGGCGCCAGATTGGGCTTGCCTTCGGCATCGATGGTGCTGGCAAAGCAAATGGGCCTGGGACCCACACTGCCCAGCAGGTATTGGTGCAGCTGGGGGAGGGCGGTTTCTTTGGGGTTGATGGTCAGAAAGTCCATGTAGCTTTTATTTGAGGGTGTGCCCCATTTTATTTTTCTTGGTGGCCAGGTAGCCGGCATTGTGGGGATTGGGTTCAACTTCCAGCGGCACATTTTCTATGATTTCCAGGCCGTAGCCAATCAGGCCGGTACGCTTGCGGGGATTGTTGCTCATGAGTTTCATTTTGCTTACCCCCAGGTCGCGCAGGATCTGGGCCCCCACGCCGTAATCGCGCTCGTCCATTTTGAAACCCAGCTGCAGGTTGGCTTCCACGGTATCAAATCCCTGCTCTTGCAGTTTGTAGGCCTTGAGCTTGTTGAGCAGGCCAATGCCTCGTCCTTCCTGGTTCATATACACAATCACACCCTTGCCTTCGGCTTCAATCTTTTCCATGGCTTTTTGCAGTTGTTCGCCGCAATCGCAGCGGCATGAACCGAAAATGTCGCCGGTAAGGCAGCTGCTGTGCACACGGGTAAGAATGGCTTCGCCAGGCTCCCATTTGCCTTTGATCAGTGCCAGGTGCTCCTGGTCTGTATTGCTTTGCTTATAGGCCACCAGCTCAAAATTACCAAAGCGGGTGGGCATATCAACGCTGATTTCACGATGGATAAGGGTTTCGTGTTGCAGGCGGTAGCGTATCAGGTCTTCGATGCTGATGATTTTAAGGTCCCACTTTTTGGCAACTTCTATCAAATCGGGCAGACGGGCCATTGAACCGTCGTCGTTGGTCACTTCGCAAATTACACCGGCCGGCTGAAGACCTGGGTGACGCCGCTGTTCCTGGCGCTGGCCGTGG
>CAYSIK010000043.1:0-1472 GCA_964431045.1 uncultured Flavobacteriaceae bacterium | reverse complement strand
CTGATGATTTTGAGATCACATTTTTTGGCAACCTCAATCAAATCGGGCAGCCGGGCCATGCTGCCGTCTTCGTTCAATATTTCCACGATGCACCCTGCGGGTTCAAATCCGGCAAGGCGGGAAAGGTCGATGGCCGCTTCGGTATGGCCTGCGCGCCTGAGCACGCCTTCAGCCTTGGCTTTGAGCGGGAAGATATGTCCGGGACGTCCCAGCTCTTCGGCTTTGGTATTTGGGTCTATCAGCGCCTGAATGGTTTTGGCGCGGTCGTGGGCACTGATGCCCGTGGTGCATCCGTTTCCGAGCAAATCTACCGATATGGTAAATGCCGTTTCATGGGTGGCGGTGTTGGAACCCACCATCATGCCCAGGTTCAGCGATTCGCAACGTTCTTCTGTAAGGGGAACGCAGATGAGACCACGGCCTTCTTTGGCCATGAAATTTACCAGTTCGGGGGTCATGTTGCGGGCTGCGGTGAGAAAATCGCCTTCATTTTCGCGGTTTTCATCGTCCACCACAATCACCACATGGCCGCGGCGAATGTCTTCAATGGCTTCTTCTATGGTGTTCAGGGTGAATGCTGACATGGGTTTTGGGTTGGGTCAGATTTGACAACTTTTCAAAAGTTGTCAAATTTGGCACTTTGCGCTGCAAAGTTCGTAAAAATGTGTCAGTTTAGGGTTACCACGAAAGCAAATCTTCCAAAGCGGCTTCTACTTTGGCGGCGCTGGGCAGCATTTCCGCTTCCAGGCCCATATTTAGCGGAACAGCAGGCAAATCGGCAGAACCCAGGGTTTGCACAGGTGCATCCAGCTGCGCAAAGCAATGTTGTGCAATGCGTCCGGCCAGGGCTTCTGCAAAGGAATTGCGCAGGGTTTCTTCGGTTAAAACCAGCACTTTGCCGTGTTTTTTCACGGTGTCCAACACCAGTTTTTCGTCATAGGGTGCCAGGGTACGCAGGTCGATGATTTCTACCTGTCCGGGGAAGGCTTTGGCGGCCGACATGGCCCAGTAAACCCCCATTCCGTATGTAATCACGGCGCAGGTTTCACCGCGGTTTAGGGCTTCGCTGCTACAATCCAGAGCCACACGTCCTTTTCCGAAAGGTATCACATAATCCTCATCAGGTTCGGGGTTTTTGGCCGATTCTGTGCCGGCAACCTTGCTCCAGTAAATGCCTTTGTGTTCGAATATCACCACCGGATTAGGATCGTACCAGGCTGATTTCATCAGGCCTTTCATATCGGCAGCATTGCTGGGGTAGGCTATTTTAATGCCTTTGATGGGCAAAATGCTGCTCTCTACCGTTCCGCTGTGGTAGGGACCTCCGCCGCCATAAGCGCCTGTAGGAACGCGGATAACCGAGGCCACGGGATATTTTCCGTTGCTGAGGTAACAGGATTTGCTGAGTTCTTCCACCAGCTGGTTCACACCGGGCCAGATATAATCGGCAAACTGTATTTCCACAATGGGTT
>CAYSIK010000042.1:0-14799 GCA_964431045.1 uncultured Flavobacteriaceae bacterium | reverse complement strand
GAGCGAGAGTGTGCTGGTTTTGCATCCGGAATTTGATCCGGAACATATCCCTGAGCTGGATGAGAAAGAAACCGTGATTTACAATGCCCTATTGCAAAAAAAGGAACTCAAAACCGATGCGGTTGCCGAAATGCTGGGGCAAAAAAGCGGGATGAAGCAAATCAAGAGCCTCTATTTAAAAGGCATTGCCGTGCTCAAAGAGGAAATTTCAGAGCGCTACAAACCCAAATGGGAAGATATTATTTCTTTATCGCCACAGTGGGATGATACAGTATTTGCCACTGAAACCCTTAACCAGCTTGAAAAACGAGCCCCCCGCCAAGCCGATGCCATTATGGCTGTGCTGGGTATGGGGAAAGGTTCGTTTCCCAAAAAGGAACTGACCGAAAAACATGGGGTTGATTCCGTCCATATCAGAACGTTGGTTCAGAAAGGTCTGCTATTCCAGGAAAGGAGGCAGGTTGATAGGCTTAAACGGCTGGTATCAGAACCTGATGAACTGGAACTTACGGCTGAACAGGCCGCTGCCAATCAACAAATCAACAATGCCTTTGAATCAGGTAAAAATGTTTTGTTGTATGGTGTCACAGGCAGCGGCAAAACCTATTTGTACATTCAGCAGATAAAAAAGGCGCTGGCTGAGGGTAAACAGGCTTTGCTTCTCATTCCCGAGGTGGCACTTACCGAACAATTGGTATCGCGGCTCGAACATTATTTCGGCAATGAGATGGGCGTATGGCACAATTACTACAGCGGCCATGAGCGCACGGAATTGTATGAGAAGGTGCTCAAAAAAGAAGTAAGGTTTATTGTTGGTGCACGCTCTGCATTGTTTGCGCCATTTTCAAATCTGGGTGTGGTGGTAATTGATGAGGAACACGAAAACAGTTTTAAGCAATTTGATAAACGACCTCATTACCATGGCAGAGATTCGGCAATTCAGCTCGCGCATTTGCATGGCTGCTGTGTGTTAGCGGGCAGTGCTACTCCATCCTATGAGCTATGGAATCTCTGTATTGAGAAGCGTTGGGAAAAAATCACCCTCAGTAAGAGATTTACCAATACGCCCGCGCCTCAGATATTGCTGGTCAATACGGTGGAAGGTGGCAAAAAAAGCAAACCGCGCAGTCCTTTTCACAGCCACATGATGGAAGCCATTGAACAGTGCCTGGATGCAAAAAGCCAGGTAATTGTTTACCAAAACAGAAAAGGTTTTGTTCCTTACATCCATTGCGATATGTGCGGATATACCCCCAATTGTGTAAACTGCGACATCACCCTAACCTATTACAAAAGCACCGGACAACAGCGTTGCGGTTACTGTGCACATACCCAGCCTCCCATGCAGATTTGCCCTGCCTGTGGCAGTACTGCAGTTTCCATGAAAGGCTTTGGCACTGAGCGAATCGCAGAGGAATTATCGCTGGTCTTTCCGGCAGCGAAAATTGCCCGCCTCGATCAGGAAAGCATGCGCAAGCGCAGTGATTTTCAGAGGGTGCTGAATGGATTTGCCAATGGTGAGATTGATATTTTGGTAGGAACTCAACTTCTCAGCAAAGGCCTCGATTTTCAGAATGTGGGACTGGTAGCAGTGCCCGATGCGGATATTTTGCTAAATATTCCCGATTTCAGAACCCATGAGCGTGCATTTCAGCAATTGTTTCAGGTAGCAGGACGATCGGGCAGGGGCAATAAACAAGGACAGGTAATGATTCAGTCCAAGCAAACGGCTCATCCGGTTTTACAGGCTGTGCTGAATGATGATTACACGGGGCTGGCAGAGCAGGAAATTCAGTTGCGCAAGCAGTTCTTATACCCGCCATTTTCCCGCATCATAAAAATAACCGTTAAACACAAAGATGCCCGAAAATCTGAAGAAGCTTCCAAATACTATGCGCAAATACTGAAAAGCACGCTTAAGGAACGGTTGTTGGGTCCCCAGGAGCCTCAGGTTGCCAGGGTGCGCAATTATTACCTGCAGCAACTGATGGTGAAAATGGATAAGAAAAAGGACGATCCGGCCAAAGTGAAAACGCTATTGTGGAACGCGTACCTGAAATTGACTGCCATGTCAGATTTTAAAGGTGTGTGGATTGATTTTGACGTCGATCCTGCCTGACGCGATGAGTGAAAAATGAAGATTTTGTTGTTATTTTGAACACAGATGGAAACACTTGAAAAAACCGAGACAATTACATCTCAGGACTTTCTTCCCTTAAACGGAACCGATCATATTGAATTTTATGTGGGGAATGCCAGGCAGAGCGCTTATTACTATCAGACTGCATGGGGATACAAGCTGGTTGCCTATTCAGGGCCTGAAACCGGTGTGAGAGACCGTGCCAGTTACGTGCTTCAGCAAAACAAGGTTCGTTTGGTGCTGACAACTTCTCTGCAGCCGGACTCTGAAATTACGCAACACCATGCCAAACATGGCGATGGAGTTAAGTTTCTGAGTATTTGGGTTGATAATGCTACCCAAAGTTTTGAAGAAACGGTAAAACGGGGTGCCAAACCCTACATGGAGCCAACCCGCTTTGAAGATGAACACGGCTGGGTGGTTATCAGTGCCATCCATACCTACGGCGATACCATTCACAAATTTGTAGAGCGCACGCATTATAATGGTCCGTTCCTGCCCGGATTTAAAGCCGTGGCCAATGCCCTGGATGTTATTCCTGTGGGACTTAAATATGTAGATCACTGCGTAGGAAACGTAGAACTGGGCGCCATGAACCAGTGGGTAAAGTATTATGAAGACGTGATGGGCTTTAAACTGCTGATTACCTTTGATGATGCGGATATCAGCACTGAATACAGCGCCTTGATGAGTAAAGTTGTCAGCAATGGCAACGGATACATTAAGTTTCCTATCAACGAGCCTGCCGAAGGCCGCAAGAAGTCACAGATTGAAGAATATCTCGACTTTTACCACGGTGCCGGGGTTCAGCATATTGCCATCGAAACCGATGATATTATTGCCACAGTAGGCGAACTCAGACGCAGAGGCATAGAGTTTTTGTATGTGCCCGAAACCTACTACGATGATATTCCGCAGCGCGTAGGGCAAATCGATGAGGATCTTGAAGCTTTGAAAAAGCTGAATATTCTCATAGATAGGGATGAAGACGGATACCTGCTGCAGATTTTTACCAAACCTGTAGAAGACCGCCCCACACTGTTTTACGAAATCATCCAGCGTCGCGGAGCCAAAAGCTTTGGTAAAGGCAATTTCAAGGCGTTGTTCGAGAGTATCGAACGCGAACAGGAATTAAGAGGTAACCTTTAAATAAATTCCACCGTTACATCCTGATCAATATCAGGGTGCAGGCTTCGGGCTACCGGACAGGTTTTCACAATGCGCAGCAATGCTTCGCGTGCATGTTCATCCGATTTTTCCTGAAGGTTTATTTGCAGTGAAATTTCAATACGCGCGATTCTGCGCGGGTCACTCACCATGTGTTTTACCGTATGGGCTTTGGTTCCTTCAATATGGTAGCCGTGATTTTTGGCGTAAATACCCATGGTGGTAATGATGCAGTTTGCCAGACTCAGCGCGCATAAGTCCGTGGGGGAGAAGGCTTCACCCTTGCCTTGATTGTCGGTAGGGGCATCGGTAATAATGCTGTTTCCGCTTTGCAAATGCAAATTTTGGGTGCGTAAATCACCCAGATAAATGGTTTCAAATCCGCTCATAGTGCGAATTACGCTAAAAACCGTTAACGCAGCAAGGTGATATTGCCCGAATAGATTCTGCGGATTTTATCAGTGCCCAGCAGTTCCATGCGACAAGCATAAACACCTGATGGGGCGGGCTCTCCCATATAATTGCCATCCCATCCCGCTTTCATATCAGTGGATTTGTATACGATCTGTCCCCAGCGGTTGATAATCAGCATTGAAAATTGGGTAAAACCTTCCAGGTAGGGATGAAATACATCATTGGGAGCCGCATCATTGGGTGTGAAGGCAGTGGGAACAAAAAATATGGGCGGACAGCTGTCTATAAGCGAAACAGCATCGTTTTTCCGGCATCCGTCAGCACTGGTAACGGTGACGCTGTAATCGTCGGCTATGTTGGCTACAATGGTTTGGGTTGTTTGATTTCCCGGACTCCACAAGTAGGTGTAGCCGGCGCCAAAACCCGCATCGAGCAGCACATTGGCATTGCGGCATACAAAACGGTCTTTGCCCAAATCTACCAGTGGTTGGGTTCCCTGACGCACCGTGATGGTTTTGCTGATACTGCCGCATTTGGAATATACTTTGACCGAATAGGTTCCGGGCTTGTTGATTGTAAGGGTGCGGTTGTTGGTGTCAATCCCCGATAAATTTACATCGGGGCTGGTCCAGTGGTATTGTGCCCCGCGGTAATTGTTGCCCGCATTGAGGTTCATGGTAATACCACTGCCACAAAAAACTGTATCCCGGATGGGAATGGGCTCAAACACACTTTCGATAACCAATACCCAAATGGTTTGTGTTTGTTTGCTCGAATCGGAGAATGTGCTTTCACAGGTGGTGAGGAAAAGTCCTGTGTCCGGATAGCTTACCGTGGGTTCTCTGAGCGGAGAGCGGTTGGGTACACCTCCCTGAAATGTCCATTTCCAGCTCACGGAAGGAAGGCTGTTTCCTGTGTTGAATTCCTTGTAGTTAATGCCTGAACCTTTGCAGATGATTAAGGATGGTGTCTGTCCGTGAAGAACGGAAAACAGAACCACCAGAAGCCCGCTGAGAAACAGTTTGCGCATAATTTCAATACAAAGTTACACGAAATACATCAATCGTGTTGCAAGGGTCTTTGTTTGATTATGCCGCCTTTCGTTTCTTTTACACTGTGCATGACCACAAAGGCATCCGGTTCAATGCGGTCGATTTTTCTTTTCTGATGTGGTGTTCGGGCCGGTAACCGCCCGTTTTACGGCATTGTCACCGTATCGGTTTCGGATGTGGTCCATAGCCTGGTAGAGGTTAATCATTTCTTCGGTGTGCTCAAACAGGTTGATTTGCAGCGAACCGGTTACGAGTTCACTGAATCTTACACCAATGAGCCTCACCAGCATACGTTTTTCATACAGTTTTTCAAACAACTCGCAGCTGTGGGCAATCAGGGTGTGGTCTGCACTGGTGTAGGGTATGCGAAGTTGCCGCGTGTAGGTATTGAAATCGCTGTAGCGGATTTTTAGGGTAACACATCCCGTTACTTTTTGCTGTTTGCGCAGCTGGTAGGCCAGGTTTTCAGCCATGCCCACAATCAGGTTTTTGAGCATATGCACATCAATGGTATCCTGTTCGAAAGTTTGTTCCGTGCTGATGCTTTTCTGTTCGCGGTAAGGCTCTACAGGGTTGTGATCAATGCCTTGGCTTTTCTTCCAGATGTCGGTGCCGGTTTTTCCCAGCGTTTTTTCCATGAGCTCCACGGGCATGGATTGGACGGTTTCAATACGTTGTATGCCCAGTCCCCTGAGCGTTTTGTAGGTTTCCTGGCCCACCCCGGGTATTTTTCGTATGCTCAGTGGCGCCAGAAAGGGTTTTTCGGTGCCGTGAAGGATGTGTTTTGCGCCAGCCGGTTTTGCTTCGCCGGTGGCAATTTTACTTACGGTTTTATTGGCGCTTAGGCCAAAAGAAATCGGCAGTCCTGTTTCGCGTTTTATTTTAATGCCCAGCTCATTGGCTATTTGCCAGCAGCCAAAAAAACGATCCAGACCGCTCAGATCCAGGTAAAATTCATCAATGCTGCTCTTCTCATATACCGGAACACTTTCCGCCACAATGTCTGTAACCATCCGCGAGTATTGGCTGTACAATTCGTGGTCGCCGCGTATAAACATGGCATTCGGGCACAGTTGCCGCGCCATTTTTACCGGCATGGCACTTCGTACGCCAAAGGCCCTTGCCTCGTAGCTGCAGCTGGCTACCACACCGCGGTCACCGGTGCCGCCTATTATCAGTGGGATATGCTGAAAAGCCCGGTTGCGCAAGCGTTCCACACTCACAAAAAAGCTGTCCAGGTCCATGTGCGCAATGTGTTTTTTCATGATAAAAATATTGACAAAAAATAGGCATTTAAATTAACAAAAAATACGCAATTGTCAAAACGTTTTTTTGATTTGTTTGTTATTTAAAGAATAATGAATCCGATTACCATAATAACAGATAGGTTTTTTAGTGGTACCGCTGGATTTTGTTGTATTTTTGTATATAATCCTGTTTGAACAGACTTAGGCCATATCTCAGGAAACTTCTTTCGGCAGTTCTATTTCTGTGGATTTCCGTTTCTTATGCCACACACATTGTGGGTGGCGAAATGACCTATACCTATCTGGGAGGTAATCTTTATAAAATCCGACTTGATCTTTACATAGATTGTCTGAATGGAAATTCAGGTGCTATTTCAAGCGATGCCACAGCATGGTTTGGCGTGTGGGATGGGAATACCCGCCGTATGATCAGCGGATATCCAACGGAAGTAACCCGCAGCGGTCCTACCCGCATTCAAAAAACCAACTATAACTGTATTTCCATTGCGCCCAACGCTTGTGTGGATCATTACTGGTATGAAAAAACCCTCACGCTGGCTCCAAGAACAGGCGGGTACATCATCTCTTTTCAGCGATGCTGCCGCAACAATACCATTTCCAACCTGTTCAGGCCGGATTTAACCGGTGCCAACTACTGGACCGCCATACCCGATCCGCGAACTACGCCCAACCTAAAAGAAAATAACAGTGCTGTTTTCAAGGAACTTCCTCCCAATTTTCTTTGTACGAATACCCCCCTGAATTTTGATCACAGTGCCAAAGATCCGGATGGAGACAGCCTTGCCTATGATTTGTTTTGGCCCTATACCGGCGGTACCAGCACTCAACCGCGACCCAGCACCAGCACTCAGCTGGAAAGCCCCCCGTTTTCACAGATAACCTGGGGCTCCGGCTATTCAGCCAATGTGCCCATCGATGGTAACCCTTTATTGTCCATTGACCCCAAAACAGGAAAAATAACGCTTGTGCCCACCGTTGTAGGGCAGTTTGTAATTGGAATAAGGGTGAAGGAATACAGAAAAGGCAAGCAGATTTCGGAAACCATGCGAGATTACCAGTTCAATGTACAGTCTTGTGTAATTGATGTAGTGGCTTCCTATTTCGTTCCAACCGTAGTATGTGGATACACCTATCAATTCCGAAACCAAAGCAAGGGCGGAACGCGATATCACTGGGATTTTGGAGTCCCGGGCATTACTACGGATTCATCTAATTTGTACCAGCCAACCTATACGTTTCCCTATGCAGGTAAATTTAAGGTGAGACTGATTGCCTGGAAAAACAGTTGCTCGGATACATTCGAAGCAGAACTGGATGTGCAAAAACCCGAAATCCCAAAACTGCCGAAAGATACCATCATCTGCGATGGTGCCTCGCTCACCGTTAACTCCGACATTGTGGGAGATTCCTATCGCTGGAGCAATGGTCAGACCGGAGCATCCATCACCATTAATCAGGCGGGGCTTTACTGGCTCGAGTTGACCAAAAATACCTGCAAATGGCGCGATAGTATTGTGCTTTCCGTCGATAAAACCAAAGTGCAGATTACAGGTGACACACTCTATTGCAGCGATGAACAGTTTACCCGCACCCTTAGGGCAACTGCAGGATTAAAATCCTACAAATGGAGCACAGGAGAAACAACCTCCGCTATCACGGTAAATCAGTCGGGTTCTTACATCGTGACCGGCACCACTGTCAATGGCTGTGTGTCTATAGATACAGCCTACATTAACCGTTTTTCTCCTGTGGTTGTTTCTATTAGGGATACCATTGTGTGTTCGGGCAATCCTGTGAGGTTTGACAACCAGAATCCAACGGCCACGGCCACCCGATGGAGCAATGGAGAAACGGGTACTTCCACAACCATAACTGCGCCCGGAACTTACACAGTCAGGGTTACCCGAGGTCTCTGCAGTACCTGGGATACGTTCACGCTGAGTAATTATCCGGCAACCTTGTTTATGGGGCCTGATTTGCGTTTCTGCGAGCGCATAGATACACTGCTTACCGCGCCCCGAAACGATTTTCAGTCGGTAAGCTGGAACAATGAAATAGCAAGCAGTACATACAGGCTGCAGAATCCGGGTAAGGTAATTATTAAAGTGATCAACAGATTTGGATGTCCTGAGGCCGATTCCATAGATGTTCGGCTTTATCCCAATCCCCGTGTCAATCTTGGAAGTGATACCCTTGTGTGCTTGTCGGTTCATCCTGTTTTGGACGCCGGCGGGGGCATGGAATGGTATCGCTGGCAGAATGGAACCACAGATCGCACTTACAAAGCCATAGACCCCGGTACCTACTGGGTGAGGGTGAAAGATGCCAACGGCTGTTTTGGAACAGATACCGTAACCATAAATAAACGGGGTGATTTGTATCCATCCACATTGTTTATGCCCAATGCATTTACACCCGATGGCAACGGAATCAACGATTTTTATCCCCTGAATAAGTTTCCGAAGGTGGGAACTTTATACAGTGTGAAACTTTACAACCGCTGGGGTGAAAAAATTGCTGAACTCGAATCGCCCGATATGAACTGGGATGGCAATATCAATGGCGTTCCGGCACCGGAAGGAGCCTATGTGTACCTGGCAACCTGGATTGGTTGTGACAATGAGCGCCGAACCCTACGCGGCAGTTTTCATTTGTTGAGGTAATTCTCCCGCAGCTGTTTGAAAACAATTCTGTCTATCGGAAAGGTGAAATCATCTTCCTGCAGCTCGCTCATGGGTTCCCACCTAAACTCTACCAGATATTCCCTGTTCCATCGTTTTTCAATGGATTTAAAGGTGATTTCTTCTGATAATAATTTCACACCATAGTAGAACGAAATGATTTGTTGTGAGGGATTAAAAGCACTGGGCTGGTAAAATTCATTCACATAAAATAGATTTTCAACGGCTACATCTGCGCCCATTTCTTCTTTCCATTCCCGAATCAGGCAGTCTGCCAAACCTTCGCCAGGCTCAAGACCTCCACCCGGAAATTTGGTGAAAGCATGGTCACCGCCCATTTCTGTGGAGATCAGCAATCTGCCGTCCTTAATGGCTATCCCATATACACGGATGTTAAATGCACCGATGCCCACAGTGCGAATTTACCCGATGCAAATCAATATCTCGCATATTCAGGAAGGAAACGGCTTTCATCCGGGAGCAAACGATGGTTTGCTACCCTTCGTATACCATTTTTCAGCAACGGTGAATTGAAATTGATAATCAGTCCCAAACGGTAATTGCCCAATTTCATATTGCGGAGCATTTTATGCACATAATGGTCGGTGATTTGTTCGCAGGTTTCGAGCTCTATGGCCAGTTTGTCGTCCAGCACCAGATCAATGCTGTAGCCGTCATCAATATGTAGGTTCTTGTAAGTTACTGACAATGGTTTCATCGAGGTTGCCGAAATGCCGTTTTGTCCGAGTTCATATAAAAGGCATTCGCGGTATGCACTTTCTTTCAGGCCGGGCCCAAGGGCTTTGTGAATTTCAATGGCAAGTCCGATGACTGTGTGCGCAAGGTGGTTTTCAGGTATGACAATCATAGTGGTAGGGTTTGATGTCACGAAGCTATTGCAATATCACAGGTGAAAAAATGACAATTGTCATATGTGACAGTCAGGGTTGTCATACTTATGGAAACTAATCATGGTCAGAGCCTTCAATAGCCCTTATTTTTGTAAAGAGATTGTATGAATAAAACCATTATCCGAAACGCCAGCCTGATAAATGAGGGCGAAATCTATCAGGCAGATGTTCAGCTGGAAGGGCAGTTTATTGCCCGTATAGAAAGAAACGGAATTTCCGCTGGGCAAGGTAGGGAAGTAGATGCGGAAGGATGTTTTTTGATACCCGGTGTAATTGATGATCAGGTTCATTTTAGGGAGCCAGGTTTAACACACAAGGCGGAAATTTATACCGAAAGCCGTGCAGCACTTGCAGGTGGGGTTACATCCTATATGGAGATGCCCAACGTAGTGCCCAAAACAACTACCATAGAAAGGCTGGAAGAGAAAATGGCAATAGGTGCAGCGCGCAGTGCGGTGAATTATTCGTTTTTCATGGGCACCACCAACGACAATCTCGAAGAGCTGAAGAAAGTAAACCCCAAGAATACGTGCGGTGTTAAAATATTCATGGGCAGCAGTACCGGAGACATGCTGGTGGATGATGAAAATATACTGGATAAAATTTTTGCTGAAATACCCATACTGATTGCTACCCATTGTGAAAATGAAAACCGGGTAAAGGAACGAATGGCGCAGTGGATTCAACAGTACGGTGAAAATATACCTCCAGCCGAACATGCCCGCATCCGCGATGAAGAGGCTTGTCTGCTAAGTTCATCCTTCGCAAGGGATTTGGCACTGAAACACAATACACGTCTGCACATTCTGCATATTACCACCGAAGAAGAACTGGCGCTTTTCCGCAATGATATACCATTGGCTCAAAAGCGCATAACCTCTGAAGTGTGCGTGCATCACCTGCATTTCACCGCAGATGATTATGCCAGCCTGGGTAACTTTATCAAGTGTAATCCCGCCATTAAAGCATCCCGCCACCGAGAAGCCTTGTGGCAGGCTCTTCTGGACGACAGGCTTGATATAATTGCTACTGACCACGCACCCCACACACTTCATGAAAAACAAATGCCCTACACACAAAGCCCGTCGGGATTGCCATTGGTGCAGCACAGCCTGCAGCTGATGTTGAATTATGCATCCCAGGGAAGAATTACCTACGAAAAGGTAATTGATAAAATGTGTCATAAGCCCGCAGTTTGCTTTCAGATAGACCGTCGGGGCTATATTCGGGAAGGGTACTTCGCAGATTTGGTGTTGGTGAAGCCCAATTCTCAATATGTTGTGGGTAACGACAACCTGCTCTATAAATGTGGATGGAGTCCCTTGTCGGGTATGGTTTTTAATCATACCATCGATAAAGTGTGGGTAAACGGAACCCTGGGTTGGGATGGCGGATTAACCGAGAACTACGATCCCATGCGGCTTGCTTTTAACCGCTAAGCCATTTTCATTCTTTTCAGGTAAAAGGGTAAAAGTACCTGCCCAAAATCCTTCGATGCATCGATGGGGTAAAAATCAATATTGTATTGAAGACAACGATCCTTTATTTGTTTATCCAACGTAGTAATTTGCTTCAGGTAGGCGTTTTTTATCTCAGCCGGATTCAGTAATATTTGTTCACCTGATTCTGTGTCAATGAAACGGGTAGGTTTGTTGTCAAAGTCAAATTGCAATTCCTGCGGAGCATGCTGCACATGGAAGATGATAATTTCATTTTTTGCAAATTTTAAGTGCTGGATGGTCTGCCAGATGTCCTTGTCATCGGCATGGTTTTCAAACATATCGCTGAAAATGACAATCAAGCTTCTGCGGTGCTGGGTTAGTGCAATTTGTTCCAGACAATGGGCTATCCGCGTATTTTCATGCTGATTGGGGGCTTTTTTTAAGTCCCAGTAGGGTTGAAGGTTGCTTAAAACTTCCTGCAAATGCGCCCGGCTGCTGCGCGCGGGTGTTTGTTGTTTAATGTTGTCACTGAAGGTTGTTAATCCGAATGCATCACGCTGCTTTTGCAGCAAATGGCAAATAGATGCGGCTGCCAGCACCGAAAATTTCATTTTAGCGAGATTTTCAGCAGGGAAAAACATACTTCCGGATAAATCCAGAACAATGCGGCAGCGCAGGTTGGTTTCTTCCTCAAAACGTTTGGTGTAAATCCGGTCCGTGCGGGCGAAAAGCTTCCAGTCTATGTTGCGGGTGCTTTCTCCTGGATTGTAGGGGCGGTGTTCTGCAAACTCCACGGAAAATCCATGAAACGGGCTGCGGTGCATGCCCGTAATAAAGCCTTCTACCACTTGTTTAGCAAGCAATTCCAGGTTTTGGTACTGCTGAATTTCCTCCAGAAGCATATTCTATCAAATATACGAAAAAAGGCCGGTATTACCGACCTTTTTTGAAAAAATACAATCGCTTAGAGAACAGCGTCAATTTTTTGGGTGATGGAAGGTTTGGGAACGGCTCCCACGATTTTGTCAACGATTTGTCCGCCTTTGAAAACCAGCAGGGTAGGGATGCTGCGTATTCCGTAGTTGCCGGCGATGTCGCCATTTTCATCCACGTTGAGTTTGCCTACAACAGCTTTGCCGTCGTATTCCTTGGCAATTTCTTCAACGATAGGACCTATCATGCGGCAGGGTCCGCACCATTCTGCCCAAAAGTCTACGAGTACGGGTTTGTCGGATTGCAGCACCTTTTCATTCCAGTTGCCGCTTGTGAAAGTTTCAGCCATGTTATATAAAATTAGTGTTTATTGAATTTCAAATCCCGTACCAAAGATAATATTACCATAAGTGTGACATTTCGTCATTTTATCAACTTTTTACCACCCTGCTCCAGGCCTAGTCCAAACAGGGCAAAATCGTATTTTACGGGGTCATTCGGATCCAGTTTTTTTAAAGATTGGGTAAGTTCCAGTGCAGTTTGCCAGTCGGCCTGTTTGCGGGAAATGAGTTTCAGGTGTGTAGCAGTTCGGTGCACATGCACATCCAGCGGACAAATCAACTGTGCAGGTGAAATGCTTTTCCAGATGCCAAAATCCACGCCCTTGTTATCCGAACGAACCATCCAGCGCAAAAACAAACTGATTCTTTTGCAGGCGCTTTTGCGCAAAGGGGTTTGCAGGTGTTTTTCCGTGCGCGGAAGGTGGGGTAGGGAAAAGAAATAGCGGTGAAAATGCACAAGTCCATTTTCTATATGGGTGTCTTTTGGTTTTACGCCTGCCGAAAAGGCATTCTCCAGGCTTTCATTGCGGTTGTAGTGATATTGCAGAAATTCCAGGAAGTACAGCAAATCGGGAAACTGAAATGTGCGGTGCACCCATTTCTCAAAACGTTGTCTGTCCTGTTCTTTATGATTCAGCATAAAATCATGCGGGGCATCATCCATCAACTTCATTAGGCGATTGGCGCTGTTGATGATGGTGGTGCGGTTTCCCCAGGCCAGCAGTGCCGCAAATAGGCCTGCAATTTCAATGTCTTGTTTCTTGCTAAAACGGTGTGGTACTGAAATGGGATCCGGGGCAATAAAAGATGAATTGTTGAACTGCTGGTATTTTTCATCCAATAGTTCTTTAAGTAATCTTTTGTTCATGCACTCAGGCCCCAATCCATTCCAGATAGTTTTTTTGATTAATAATATGAAACGGCACATCCGGATATCCCTTGGCAAAAGCGACAGGGATGCGGCACTTGTCTTCTTTCCATTTACACTCAAAAGCAGTTAGTTGCTTGTTTTGTACCTCTATCAAATCTATTTCCTGCTGATCGTAGGTCCGCCAAAAATAGCTTTCCACCGTATGTCCATTGTATGCGTGCAATTTGTTTCTTTCTGAGAGAATATACTGTTCCCACAGTGCTCCCACGTCGTTGCGCACAGCCAAAGGCCTGAAATCTCCAATCAGTGCATTGCGGATGCCGTTGTCTGCAAAATACCATTTTCTGCCCTTGGCAACTTCCTTGCGCAGGTTTCCGCTGTATCCACTGCGGCTGTATATCACAAATACCTTGCTGAGCAAATCGAGATAACGTTCCACCGTGTTTTTACTCATACCCAGTTGCTGCCCGAGTTCCTGCATGGAGACTTCATTGCCCACCTGATGCGCAAGCAATATCAGCAAATCTCTGAGTTTTTGCGAATTATTGACTTGCTCAAACATTAAAATATCCTTCAGTAAATAGGTGTTGACGAGTTCCCGCAGGTAATTGGTTTTTTCCTTGTATGTACTAAGCTGGCTTATTTCCGGGTAACTGCCCAGTATTAGCCTGTCTTCAAGGTTTTGGCGGGTCTGAAGTAAGTTTTCCTTTTGATTCCATTCCATCTGTGCAAGCGGATACAAATGAAAGTT
Source organism: uncultured Flavobacteriaceae bacterium (assembly GCA_964431045.1). Classification (GTDB taxonomy): domain Bacteria; phylum Bacteroidota; class Bacteroidia; order NS11-12g; family UBA955; genus RGEC01. The sequence goes on along the minus strand of CAYSIK010000042.1, from coordinate 828 downwards.
AAGTGTTCTGCCTACCAATGGGTTTCCCATTTTTTCTATGTCAAAAGCCGAAGAACCGGTAAGTATGATATGCAAAGGCTTGATGTTGTCTATCATCAGTTTCACCTTGCGGGCAATATCCGGGATGAACTGTACTTCATCTATAATCATCAGGCGGCAGCCTTCCAGTAATTTACGGTAGTTCGAGACAGTCCTGTTTTCGAGTAGGATATGGGTGTCGTTGTCTTCGCCGTTCAGCCAAAGTGTGTTTTTTTGCTTTTTAGCAAAAAGGGTTTGTAGCAATTCGGTTTTACCGACACGGCGGGCTCCCAGCAGCAATGAAACCTTTTGCTTGCTGAGACTGTCTTCCATTATTTTCAATAATTTCCGGTCAAACACACCACAAAGTTACTAAAAAACATTAAAACAGTCAATAAACTGACTAAATTAGTGTAAAAATAGTCAATAGACTGACAGAATTTACATAATTATAGTTATAAATTGAATCGATAATTTCTCTGTAAAGGCTTCTGTAATTGATTAAACAGCCTGAAGAGCCTTGTTTAGGTCATCAATCAAATCGTCGATGTGCTCAATGCCAACACTTAGCCGGATAAGTGAATCTTTCAAGCCGGCGGCTTCCCGCTGATCTTTGGGAATGCTGGCATGGGTCATGGTGGCAGGGTGCCCAACCAGGCTTTCAACACCGCCTAGGCTTTCCGCAAGAGAAAACAGGTGGGTGTTTTTTAGAAATTTCATGGACGATTCCACAGAATCATCCTTTAGTGTAAAGGATATCATGCCACCAAAACCACGCATTTGTTTTTTGGCAACGGCATGCCCAGGATG